>NZ_LDUL01000024.1:0-83516 GCF_001043615.1 Burkholderia sp. LK4 | reverse complement strand
GGGCAGATCGTGGCTTTCCCGTAGGGCGTTCATGCACCGCCTGCGTGCGGATTACAATGCCGGTCAGACCGGCCAAAGTTCACCTCATGAAAAACGTTCCGCACACCGTGACCGACGCCGCCATCGCGACGATCCGCGACCGGATCGAGGCAGGCGTGTATCCGGTCGGCAGCCTGCTGCCGGCCCAGCGCCAGCTCTCCGAGGAGCTGGAGATCAGCCGCGCGTCGCTGCGCGAGGCGCTGTCGACGCTCGAGGCGCTCGGGATGCTGCGCATCCGCGCGGGCAAGGGCGTGTATGTCGAAAGCGCGCAGGCCACGGCCGCCCATGCGTGGCGGTTCGCCGAGCAGTCGTCGCCGCCCGATACCTACCAGATGCGCTACGCGCTCGAAGGATTCGCCGCGCGAATGGCCGCGCACGTCGTCACCGACGACGACATCGCGTGGTTCGAGGACAATCTCGCCGACCTGCACGTCGCGCTCACCGAAAGCGAGCTCGACGCGGCATCGCAGCTCGACTTCGACTTCCACATGCGGATCATCCATCTCGCGGGCAACGCGGCGATCGAATCGATCCTGCGCAGCAGCGCCGACATCATGAAGGAAAGCCAGCGCATGCCGTTCTACCGGCGCGAGCTGCTGCTGTCGACGTGGACCGAGCACCGCGCGATCGTCGACGCGCTGATCGCACGCGATGCCGCCGCCGCGGGCACCGCGATCGAAACGCACATCGCGAACGCCGCGCAGCGCGCGGGCATCTTCTTCCCGACACCGCGCATCTGACGGCCCGGGCGGCCGCGCGCCGCCCCGTCGTACCGGTCAACCTCCCGACGGGTCCCGATACGCGAGCGCACGCTCGATGAACGCGCGCGCCGCGACGCTGCGGTACGCACCCTTGCGTGTCAGTAGCGCAGCCGTGCGCGCGGGCAGCGGCGGATCGATCTCCAGCGCGCACAGGTCGGCACTCTCGCGCGCGACCGCGTCGGGCAGCACCGTCGCGAGCCGGCCGCACCGCACGAGCTCCAGCACCGCGCTGACCGTATTCGTCTCGATCGCGATCTTCGGCCTCGCGCCGTGCTCGATGAAATAGCGGTCGATGCTCTCGCGCGTCGCGAACGCGCGGCTCAGCAGCACCAGCGGCTCGCCGCCGAGCTCGGCCGGCGTCAGCGCGCGGCGCCGCCGCGCAAGACGGTGCGTGCGGCCCGTCACGAGCGCGAGCGGCTCGTCCCACAGCGGCAGTGCGTCGACGTCCGGCGCGCGCGGCGGCATGAACGCGAAGCCCGCGTCGAGCCGGTCGTCGGCGAGCAGCGCCTCGATGCGTTCCTGCGGCATCGCGTCGATCGTCAGCGCGACGTTCGGATAGTCGGCAAGGAACGCGTCGATCAGCGAGCCGCTCAGGTAGGCCGCGAAGGTCGGCATCATCGCGAGCCGCAACGACCCGCTGCCGAGGCCGGCGACGTCGTGCAGCGCGCGCTGCCCCGTATCGAGCTCATGCAGCGCGGCACGCGCGTGGCGCGCATAGACCTCGCCGAACTCGGTGAGCTGCACCGCGCGGCCCGAGCGGTCGAACAGCTGCACGCCCAGCGTGTCCTCGAGCTGGCGGACCTGCTGCGACAGCGTCGGCTGCGACACGTGCAGCGCGTCGGCCGCGCGCGTGAAACTGCGCTGCTCGGCGACGGCCAGGAAATAGCGGATGTGGCGCAGTAGCATGGCGGCCGGTGTATTGGTTTTGCCAATGAAGACCATAACGATCCAGTCTTGGACGCTATGATTCGATTCCCGCATCATACGCACATCCGTTCCGGCACATCGCATCTGCCTTCCGCACCGGAACGGCCCGCCCGGGCCCGCCTGCCTGCGCCCGCCGCACGACGATCCGCCGCCCGCCCGATCCGGGCCCGGCCGCGATCCGCCCGGCGCGCATCGGTTCACCGCCGATCCGTTGACGCCGGCCCCGATTTCCGTCACCCCGCGCAGCCGACGGCCCCGTGCCGCCGGCCGGCGCCGCTGTTTTTCGCGACCATGGAACCGCATCAAGACAACCATCCTCCCCTGACCCGCGGCATGACGCTGCTGTTCGCGTGCGCGTGCGGCATCGTCATCGGCAACATCTATTACGCGCAGCCGCTGCTCGCCGCGATCGCGCACAGCTTCGGCCGCGCGCCGACCGAACTCGGCTATCTCGTCACGCTGACGCAGCTCGGGTATGCGGCGAGCCTGCTGCTGATCGTCCCGCTCGGCGACGCGGTCAACCGCCACACGCTGATCGTGCGGCTGCTGATGCTCAACGTCGTCGCGCTGGCCGCGGTCACGTTCAGCACGAACTTCACGATGTTCGTCGTCGCGAACGTCGCGGTCGGCTTCGTCACCTGTTCGACGCAGCTGCTGGTGCCGTTCGCGGCGTCGCTCGCCGACGCGCGCTCGCGCGGCCGCGCGGTCGGCACCGTGATGAGCGGGCTGCTGCTCGGCATCCTGCTCGCGCGCGTCGCGGCCGGTGCGATCGCCGACGGGTTCGGCTGGCGGGCCGTGTACGGCATCGCCGCGGTGATGGTGCTCGCGCTGACGGCCGTGCTCGCCGTGAAGCTGCCGAAGGATCGCCGCGACGCGCGCGTCGACTATGCGGCGCTGATGAAGTCGCTCGTCGCGCTGGTGCGCGCGCAACCGCTGATCGCGCTGCGCTCCGCCTACGGCGCGCTCGTGTTCGCGTGCTTCAGCCTGCTGTGGACGGGCCTCACGTTCCTGCTGAGCCAGCCGCCGTACAGCTATTCCGAAGGGCAGATCGGCCTGTTCGGCGTCGTCGGCGCGGTGGGCGCGCTCGCGGCGACGTCGGCCGGCCGGCTGGTCGATCGCGGACACGGCAATGCGGCGACGGGGTTGTTCGCGGCGGCCGTGCTCGCGTCGTTCGCGCTGATCGCGGCCGGCGCGCACTCGCTCGCGGCGCTGATCGCGGGCATCCTGCTGCTCGACGTCGGCGTGCAGGGCGTCCACATCTCGAACCAGAGCGTGATCTATGCGCTGGCCGGCAACGCGCGCAGCCGCGTGACGACGATCTACCTGACGAGCTACTTCATCGGCGGCGCGCTCGGGTCGTTCGCGGCGAGCGTCGCGTACGGCATCGACGGCTGGCGCGGCGTGTGCATCGCGGGCGCGGCGCTCGCGGGCGTGCTGGTCGTGTTGTGGCTCGCGTCGCAGCGCGTCGGCGTGCGGCAGGTCACGCAGTAATTCAGCGGGGCGTTTTCTCGTCACCATGAAAAAGGGCACGCCCCGCGAAGCGCGGGCGTGCCCTTTTCACGATCGCGTCGAGACAGTCGCGCGCCAGTGCGCGACCGTCACGCAGCCTCGTCGACGAAATCGATCAGCACCTTCATCGCACGCTGCCGGTCGCCGGCCAGTTCGAACGCGAGGTTCGCGTCGCGCATCGGGAACACGCGCGTGACGGCCGGCCGCAGGTCGACGCGCCCCGCATTGATGAGCTGCACCGCGAGCGCGAATTCCGCGTGAAAGCGGAACGAACCGCAGATCGACAGCTCCTTCGCGACCACGACGTTCTGCGGCAGGCTGACGTCGCCGCCGAGCCCGAGCTGCACGACGACCCCGCGCGGACGCATCACGTCCAGCCCGTCGCGCAGCGCGCGCGCATTGCCCGAACACTCGATCATCACGTCGAACGTGCCCTTGTCGGCGCTGTAGCGCTCGACCCATCCGGCGTCGGCCGCCGCGTTGATCGTGCGGTCGGCGCCGAGCGCGCTCGCCACTTCCAGCGGCGCCTCGACGACGTCGGTCGCGACGATCTCCGCCGCGCCGTGCACGCGCGCCGCCGCGACCGCGAGCACGCCGATCGGCCCGCAGCCCGACACGAGCACGCGCTTGCCGATCAGCGGGCCCGCGCGCGACACCGCGTGCAGCCCGACCGCGAACGGTTCGGCGAGCGCCGCCAGCGACATCGGCACGTGATCGGCGACCTTCACGCACTGCGCCGCGTCGCACACGAGCGCGTTGCGGAATGCGCCCTGCACGTGCGGCATCCGCATCGCGCTGCCGTAGAAGCGCATGTCGAGGCACTGGTTCGGCAGCCCTTCGAGGCAGTAGCGGCACGCACCGCACGGCCGGCTCGGATTGACCGCAACGCGATCGCCGACCTTCACCGACGTCACGTCCGGCGCGACTTCCGCGACCGTGCCGGCAACCTCGTGGCCGAGCACCATCGGCTGCTGCAGCCGGATCGCACCGAAGCCGCCGTGCCGGAAGTAATGGAGATCGGAGCCGCAGATGCCGCCCATCGCGACCTCGACGCGCACCTGCCCCGGGCCGATCTCGCCCGCGTCCTGCTCTTCCACCCGCAGGTCGTTCGGCCCGTGGATCACAACACACATGCAACGCATACGCATGACAGCCTCCTCAGACGACCGGCGTGACCAGCGGCACGCCGGCGAAGTGCGCGGCAAGGTTGTCGCGCACCAGCCAGCCCATCGCCTGGCGCGTCTCGATCGTGCCGCTCGCATGGTGCGGCTGCAGCAGCACGTTCGGCAACGCGAGGAAACGCGGGTCGATGCGCGGCTCGTTCCAGAACACGTCGAGCGCCGCACCGGCGATCGCACCGCGCTCGAGCGCGTCGAGCAGCGCGGGTTCGTCGACGGTCGTGCCGCGCGACACGTTCACCAGATAGCCTTGCGGCCCGAGCGCATCGAGCACGGCGGCGCCGACGAGGTGACGCGTCGCCGGCCCGCCCGCGAGCGTGACGATCAGCAGGTCGCACCAGCCGGCCAGCTCGGCGAGGTCGCCGAAAAAGCGGTGCGGGCTGTCCGCGCGCGGCGCGACGTCGAAGTAGCCGAGCTCGACGTCGAAGCCCGACAGCCGGCGCGCGATCGTCGAGCCGATCCGGCCGAAGCCGACCACGCCGACGCGCTTGCCATACAGCCGCGTGACGAGCGGCATGTCGCCGTCGCGCCAGGCGCCGGAACGCACGTACGCGTCGCCGGCGCCGATGCGGCGCATCAGCGCGAGCGCGAGCCCGACACCGAGGTCGGCCACGTCGCCGGTCAGCACGTCGGGCGTGTTCGTCACGCGGATGCCGCGCTCGCGCGCGGCGGCCAGGTCGATCGCATCGGTGCCGACGCCGTAGCACGCGATGATCTCGAGCTTCGGCAGCGCGGCGATCAGCGCGGCATTCGCGCCGAGATCGCCGCGTGTCGCGATCGCGCGCACGCCGGCGCCGTGTTCGGCGAGGAACGCCGCGCGGTCGGCGGCTTCCCACAGCCGGTGGACGTCATAACCTGCCGACAGCCATGCGTCGTCCCACGGCTGGTAAGGGCCCGTCATCAGCAGTTCGGGCCGCTGGGTCGATTCGTGCGCCATCTGCGCTTGCTCCTGTCGAGGTAAGTGGAATACGAAGGCAGGCCGGGCCGCGTCAGCCGCCCGGCCCGTTCATGCGTGCCGCGCGAGCGCATCGGCGCCCGGGGCCTGCGCCACCTGCGCCGCGTCGAGCGGATCGTCGAGATCGCGGTTCAGCGTTTCGGGCATCCGCGACGTCGTGAACAGCGTGATCAGCGTCAGCAGCACCAGGTACGCGGCGATCGGCACCCAGGCGCGCACGCCGGCCGCGTGATCGCCGCCGTGCAGCGCGATCACGGTCGCGATGATCGTCGCGCCGACGAGCGGCGCAATCCCGCCCGCCAGCACGGCCGACACTTCGCGCGAGAACGACACGCCCATGTAGCGATGGCGCGCGCCGAACAGTTCGGGCAGCAGCGCGGCCTGCGCGCCGAGCATCCCCCAGTTCGCGAAGCCCTGCGCGACCGAGATCGCGATCACGCTCGCGACCACGTTCCCCTGGCTGAAGATCCACCACACCGGGAACGCGAGCGCGAGCTGCAGCCACGCGAACGCGCGATACACGCGCACGCGGCCGAAGCGGTCGCTGAGCCGGCCCGCCAGCGGCACCGTACACGCGCCGACGGTCGCCGCGCACACCAGCGCGAGCGCGCCGATCGGCCCCTTCATGCCGATCACGCCCGCGAGATAGCTGACGGCGAGCGCCTGGTAGATCGACGAGCCGCCGTTCTCGGCCATCCGCAGGCCGATGCCGATCAGCAGCGAGCGCTTCGAATGCTGCACGGCGCTCTTCAGCGGATTCGCCGATACCTGCGCGCGCTTCTCGAGCCGCACGAAGGTCGGCGACTCGTGCAGCCGCACGCGCATGTAGATCCCGACCGCGACGATCACCGCGCTGAACAGGAACGGCACGCGCCAGCCCCAGCCGTCGGTGACGCGGTCGAGGTTGGCGAGCAGCAGGAAATAGACCGCGGCCGCCAGCACCGTGCCGAGCTGGATGCCCAGGAACGGCAGCGACGCATAGAAGCCGCGCTTGCCGGGCGGCGCGTATTCGGTCATCAGTACCGCGGCGCCGGCCTGCTCGGCGCCGGCACCGAGGCCCTGCAGGATGCGCAGCAGCACGAGCAGCCCGGGGGCCCAGTAGCCCGCCGTTTCGAAGGTCGGCAGCACGCCGATCAGCGTGCTCGCGACGCCCATCAGCAGCACCGTCGCCGTCAGCACGAACTTGCGGCCGATCCGGTCGCCGAGCACGCCGAACACGACCCCGCCGAGCGGGCGCACCGCAAAGCCGACGAAGTAGGTGCCGAAGCTCGCGATCAGCCGCATCTCGGCGGTCTGCGCGGGAAAGAACAGCGGCCCGAAAACCAGCGCCGATGCGAGCGTGTACAACGCGAAATCGTAGTATTCGAGCGCGCTGCCGAGCGAGCAGGTCCATGCCGCGCGGTTGAGCTGCTTCGTGTCGACGCCGCGGCGCTCGACGGTCTCGCCCGGCGCACCGGACCCTGCATCGTGCCGCGCGGGCGGCGGGGAAATGCGATCCATCGTTGTCTCCTGTCTCCTGCCTTCCGTTCCGGAACCCGGCCGCGTACCGCGACCGGGACATCGGCCCGCTCGTGCGGCGGGCTCTTCTGGGAATTCGGATGCCGGCCGCGGCCGGCGCAACGGCGCTGCGCGCATGGCGCGCTCGCGCCGCCGCTCAGACGGCGCTGGTCAGGCCGCCGTCGACGAACAGCGTCTGGCCGTTCACGAAATCGGACGCGGCCGATGCGAGGAAGATCGCCGCCCCGCACAGCTCGTCGACGCGCCCCCAGCGGCCGGCCGGCGTGCGCTTGCACAGCCAGTCCGAGAACGCGGCGTCGTCGACCAGCGCGCGGTTGAGTTCGGTTTCGAAATAGCCGGGCGCGAGGCCGTTCGCCTGGATGCCGTGGCGCGCCCAGTCGGCGCACATCCCTTTGGTCAGCATCCGCACCGCGCCCTTGGTCGCGGCATACGGCGCGATCGTCGGCCGCGCGAGCTCGCTCTGCACCGAGCAGATGTTGATGATCTTCCCGCGACCGCGCGCGATCATGTGCCGCGCCACCGCCTGCGCGACGTTGAACACGCCGTCGAGGTTCACGCGCATCAGTGCCTGCCAGTCGTCGGGTTCGAATGCGTCGAGCGGCGCGCGGCGCTGGATGCCCGCGTTGTTCACGAGGATGTCGATCGCGCCGACGCGCGCCTCGAAATCGTCGATCGCCGCACGCACCTGCGCGTGCTCGGCGACGTCGAATACCGCGTAGTCGGCCGTGAAGCCTTCCTCGCGCAGATGCCGCACGAGCGTCGCGGCCTTCTCCTCATTGCGATCGTTGATGACGATCGCCGCGCCGGCTTCGGCCAGCCCGCGGGCGAGCGTCAGCCCGATCCCGCGTCCGGAACCGGTAATCAGTGCGCGGCGGCCGTCGAGGCGGAACCGTTCGAGCGCGTGGGTCATGCGTGTCTCCTCGTGCCAGTCGAGCCGGCGGCCCATCGCGACCGGTCTCGTGTTGACGGTATCTTCGGCCGCCGGCCGGGCACCGCGCCAATGGTCTTTTTTGATCCGGTTATCATGAAATCTGATTACCGCCCACGCCTGCCCGCCGCCCATGGAACTCAAGCAATTGCGCGCCTTCGTCACGCTCGCGGAAGAGCTGCATTTCGGGCGCGCCGCGCAGCGCCTGTTCATCGTGCAACCCGCGCTGAGCATGCAGATCAAGGCGCTCGAGGAAGAACTCGGCGCACGCCTGTTCGAGCGCGACCGGCACAAGGTCGAACTGAGCGAGACGGGGCGTGTGTTCCTGCCCGAGGCACGCGCCACGCTGCAGCAGGCCGCGCGCGCGGAACAGATGGCGCGGCTGTCGAGCCGCGGCGAGATCGGCACGCTGCGGATCGCGTTCGTGTCGTCGGTGCTGCCCGCGCTGCTGCCGGCCGTGCTGCGCACGATGCGCGAGCGCTATCCGCTGATCACGCTCGAACTGAAGGACATGCCGACGCCCGACCAGGTCGCCGCACTGCGCGACCGGCGGATCGATTTCGGGATGATCCGGCTGCCGGCCGCGTATGCGGGCATCGACACGCGCGTGGTGCTCGAGGAAGGCTTCGTCGTCGCGCTGCCGCTCGACCATCCGCTCGCCGCGCACGACGCCATCCCGCCGGCCGCGCTGCGCGGCCAGCCCGCGTTCGTGCTCGCGCGCCGCTACGCGCCGGGCTTTCACGACGACATGCTGCTCGCGCTGAGCCGCGCGGGCACGACGCTCGAGATCGCGCAGGAGTTCGGGGAGTTCACGACGATGCTCGCGCTCGTCGCGGCGGGGATGGGAATCGGGCTGATGCCGGCGGAGGCTGCCAGCGCGCTGCCGCCGAACGTGCTCGCGCGGCCGCTCGACCTGGCCGGGCACCGTACCGGTATCGGCCTCGCGTGGACCGATCTCGACAGCCCGCTGAAGCGCGCGTTCGTCGACGCGCTCGAACACGTGACGGCGAACGCCGGGCAATAAAAAACCCGGCCGGAAAACCGGGCCGGGCTCGTTCGCCACGCCGGCCGCCTTGCGGCGGCCGCGCAACGTGCGGGATTACTTCGCGTTCGCGAATGCGACAGCCGTATCCAGCATGCGGTTCGAGAAACCCCACTCGTTGTCGTACCAGCTCGACACCTTCACGAGGCGGCCCGACACCTTGGTCAGCGTTGCGTCGAACGTCGACGAAGCCGGGTTGTGGTTGAAGTCGATCGACACCAGCGGTGCGTCGTTGTAGCCGAGGATGCCCTTCAGCGCGCCTTCCGATGCTTCCTTCATGATCGCGTTGACTTCCTCGACCGTCGTGTCGCGCTTCGCGATGAACGACAGGTCGACGATCGACACGTTGATCGTCGGGACGCGGATCGCGTAACCGTCGAGCTTGCCGTTCAGTTCCGGCAGCACGAGGCCGACGGCCGAAGCCGCGCCCGTCTTCGTCGGGATCTGGCTGTGGGTAGCCGAACGCGCGCGGCGCAGGTCTTCGTGATAGACGTCCGTCAGCACCTGGTCGTTGGTGTAAGCGTGGATCGTCGTCATCAGGCCGGTTTCGAGGCCGATCTTGTCGTTCAGCGGCTTGACGAGCGGCGCGAGGCAGTTCGTCGTGCACGATGCGTTCGAGATGACCGTGTGCTCGGCCTTCAGCACGTCGTGGTTCACGCCGTAGACGATCGTCGCGTCGACGTCCTTGCCGCCCGGTGCCGAGATGATGACCTTCTTCGCGCCGCCCTTCAGGTGCGCGCTCGCCTTTTCCTTCGTCGTGAAGAAGCCCGTGCATTCCATCACGACGTCGACGCCCAGCTCGCCCCACGGCAGTTCTGCCGGGTTGCGGTTCGCCAGCACGCGGATCTTGTCGCCGTTCACGACGAGGTAATCGCCGTCGACCGACACTTCGCCCGGGAACTTGCCGTGCGCGGTGTCGTACTGGGTCAGGTGCGCGTTGGTCTTCGCATCGCCCAGGTCGTTGATCGCGACGATCTCGAGATCGTGCTTCTTGCCGTTTTCATAGAACGCGCGCAGCGTGTTGCGGCCGATACGGCCGTAGCCGTTGATTGCGACGCGAATCGTCATGGTCTATCTCCTGATGGCTGAAAAAATTCGTTTCGTGCAGCTTCACGTGCGACGCGCGCGAGGGGTGGCGCGCGTCGCGTATGTCTTTAGGCCAGCACGGCCTTGGCGGTCTCGACGACGTGCTCGACGGTGAAGCCGAAGTACTTGAACAGTACGCCGGCCGGTGCCGATTCGCCGAACGTGTCGATCCCGACGACGCCGCCCTCGAGGCCGACGTACTTGTGCCAGAACGACGTCACGCCCGCTTCGATCGCGACACGGCGCACGCCGTGCGGCAGCACGCGTTCACGGTATTCGGCGTCCTGGCGGTCGAACACGTTGGTCGACGGCATCGACACGACGCGTGCCGCGATGCCTTGCTGCGCGAGCGGCTCGACGGCCTTCATCGCGAGTTCGACTTCCGAGCCCGTCGCGATCAGGATGATCTTGCGCGCGACGATCTCTTCGTCCCAGTCCTTCAGCACGTAGCCGCCCTTCTCGATGTTCGCGATCTGCGCATCGGTACGCGGGTTGAATGCCAGGTTCTGGCGGCTGAAGATCAGGCTCGACGGACGGTCGGCAGCGACCGCGTGGGTCCACGCGACGGCCGTCTCGACCGTGTCGGCCGGACGCCACACGTCGTGGTTCGGGATCAGGCGCAGGCTCGACACGTGCTCGATCGACTGGTGGGTCGGGCCGTCTTCGCCGAGGCCGATCGAATCGTGCGTGAACACGAAGATCGACGGCACCTTCATCAGCGCGGCTACGCGCAGCGCGTTGCGGCTGTAGTCGGAGAACGTCAGGAACGTGCCGCCGAACGGCTTGTGGCCGCCATGCAGCGCGAGGCCGTTGATCGCGGCGCTCATGCCGAATTCGCGCACGCCGTAGTTGATGTGGTTGCCCAGCACGACGCCCGGGCCTTCCGGATTCGCGCGGACGGCCTTCGACGCCTTCCAGTTGGTCAGGTTCGAGCCGGTCAGGTCGGCCGAGCCGCCGAGCAGCTCCGGCAGCGCGGCAGCCAGCCCTTCGATCGCCTGCTGCGACGCCTTGCGGGTCGCGACCGTCTCGGCGCGCTCGTTCGCGCCGGCGATGATCGCCGCGGCCTTTTCAGCCCAGTCGGCCGGCAGCTTGTTGGCCATCCGGCGCTCGAATTCGGCGGCTTCTGCCGGGAACTTCGCGCGATAGGCGGCGAACGTCGCGTCCCATTCGGTTTCGGCGCGCTTGCCGGCTTCCTTCGCATCCCATGCCGCGTAGACTTCCTGCGGGATCACGAACGGCTCCCACTTCCAGCCGAGCGCTTCGCGCGTCTTCGCGATTTCTTCCGCGCCGAGCGCCGCGCCGTGCACGTCGTGGCCGCCGGCCTTGGTCGCCGCGCCCTGGCCGATCACCGTCTTGCAGCAGATCAGCGTCGGCTTGTCCGACAGCTTCGCCTTCGCGATGGCCGCGTCGACCGCGTCGACGTCATGGCCGTTCACGTTCGGGATCACGTTCCAGCCGTACGCTTCGAAGCGCTTCGGGGTGTCGTCGTGGAACCAGTTCACGACGTCGCCGTCGATCGAGATGCCGTTGTCGTCGTACAGCGCGATCAGCTTGTTCAGCTTCAGCGTGCCGGCGAGCGAGCAGGCTTCGTGCGAGATGCCTTCCATCAGGCAGCCGTCGCCGAGGAACACGTACGTGTGGTGATCGACGATCTTCGCGCCGTCACGGTTGAACTCGTCGGCCATCAGCGCTTCGCCGAGCGCCATGCCGACCGCGTTCGCGAGACCCTGGCCGAGCGGGCCGGTGGTCGTCTCGACGCCCGGCGTGATGCCGTATTCCGGGTGGCCCGGCGTCTTCGAGTGCAGCTGGCGGAAGTTCTTCAGCTCTTCGATCGGCAGGTCGTAGCCGGTCAGGTGCAGCAGCGAGTACAGCAGCATCGAGCCATGGCCGTTCGACAGCACGAAGCGATCACGGTCGGCCCAGTGCGGGTTCGTCGGGTTGTGCTTCAGGTGGCGCGACCAGAGCGCGACGCCGATTTCGGCCATGCCCATCGGCATGCCGGGGTGGCCGGAGTTCGCTTGCTGGACGGCGTCCATCGCGAGCGCGCGGATCGCGTTGGCCATCAGGGTGGTAGAGGCGGGAGACGAAGTCGTCATGTCGAGTCCGGAGAACGAGTCGAGGAAACGGGGCACGGCGGCATCCGGAAGCTCGGGCGTCGATCGTTCCCGGCGCGCGGTGCGGCGCCTGACGGACGCGAAGCGGACGGAGCCTACGGACGAGGCTGCAAAGCTCGTCATTTTAACAGATGGCCTGACATTTCCCTTGTCGGCGCGTAGTGTTCCGGCACGGTTTTCCGTCAAACCGCCCGCCTCCTATAATTCAGACGTCGGAACTCCCTGCCCTGGCGGCCCGCCCGTGAGCACGACCCTTCTTTTTCATCCCACGCCCGACGCCACGTACGGCTTCCCGAACGCCCGTCGGCTCGCGCACGTCGCGTCGCCGCACCAGCAGATCGAAGTCTGGGAAACGCCGCAGCTCGGCCGCCTGTTTACGCTGGACGGCCGGCCGATGACGTCGGTCGGCGACGAATACGTGTACCACGAGTGCATGACGCACCCGGCCGCGCTCGCGCATCCGTGCCCGAGGAAGGCGCTCGTGCTCGGCGGCGGCGACGGCGGCGCCGCGCGCCAGTTGCTCAAGCACGCATGCATCGAGCGGATCGTCGTCGCGGAGCTCGACGACGAAGTGGTCGGCATGGCGCGCCGTTATCTCGACGACGTGCACCAGGGTGCGCTCGACGACCCGCGCGTCGAGGTCGTGATCGGCGACGCCGCGCATTTCGTCACGTCGACCGTCGAGCACTTCGATCTCGTCGTGTTCGATCTCACGCCGCCCGATTCGCCGGCGGCCGGCCTCTACACGCGCGAGTTCTATGCGCGACTCAAGCGGATCCTGACGCCGCGCGGCGCGATCTCGATGCACCTCGGCTCGCCGGTGTTCCACGCGGCGCGCATCGCCGCGCTGCTCGACGACCTGCGCGCGAGCTTCGCGGTCGTCGATCCGCTGTCCGCGCATGTGCCGCTGTACGGCTCGCAGTGGCTGATGGCGATCGCGAGCGACACGCTCGATGCGGCCGCGCTGTTCGCGCATGACGTCGACGAACGGCTCGCGGCCCGCCGCGTCGGCGGCTTGCGCTATTACGATGCGCGACTGCATGCGTCCCTCTTTGCCCTGCCGCGCGCGCTGCGCGATACACTGGGCGTTCGCCGCTGAGCGTCGGCGCGGTCGCCTCGCTTTCCCGTCGGGTCTTCGCAAAATGCGTGACGTGCAGCACCGGGGCGAGTCGCCCCGGACGCCGCGCCGACCCCTGAACGAACGCCGAAGCATGGAATCAGCGCACGCGCCGAAGCGCCCACACAGGAGATTTTCATGACCGATCCACGTCCGGCCAACGTGCCTTGGTTGACACCCTACCTGGCCGTACGCAACGCGCGCGCGGCCATCGATTTCTTCAAGGCCGCATTCGGCTTCGAGCTGCGCGACGTGCACGACGAGGACGGCGCGATCATGCACGTCGAGATGGCCTACCGCGGCCAGTTGATCGTGATGTTCGCGCCCGAGGGTGCGTTCGGCTCGACCGCACTCACGCCGAAGAGCGCGAACGCCACCGCGCCGCAGTCGTTCTACCTGTATGTCGACGACGTCGACGCCACCTGGCAGCGCGCGCTCGACGCGGGCGCGAAATCGCTGAGCCCGCCGCAGGATCAGTTCTGGGGCGACCGGTTCGCGCAGATCGAGGATCTCGACGGCTACCGATGGGCGCTCGGGCGCCGTCTCGACGCATGACCCCAACCGCTACACGCATGAACGAAGCCACCACCACCGCGGCCGTGCCGCGCTTTTTCGTCGACGCGGCACTGCGCGCCGACGCCACGCTCGCGTTGCCGGCCGATGTCGCGCGCCACGTGCAGGTGCTGCGCCTGCAGCCCGGCGACGTGCTCGCGCTGTTCGACGGCACGGGCGGCCAGTACCGCGCGCGGCTCGTCGAGATCGACAAGCGCAGCGCGCTCGCACAGATCGACACGTTCGAGCCGGCCGAAGCCGAGCCGCCTTATCGCGTGACACTCGCGCAAGGCATCGCCGGCGGCGACAAGATGGACTGGGTGATCGAGAAAGCCGTCGAGCTCGGCGTTGCCGCGGTCGTGCCGCTGTCGACCGCGCGCGGCGTCGTGAAGCTCGCCGGCGAGCGCGCGGACAAGCGTGTCGCGCACTGGCGCGGCGTCGTGCGCGCGTCGTGCGAACAATGCGGGCGCAACCGCGTGCCCGACGTCGCGCAGGTCACCGGCTTCAACGCGTGGCTCGATACGCTGCCGGCCGCACCGGCCGACGGCGAACTGCGGCTGCTGCTGTCGCCGCGCGCGAGCATCCCGTTCGCGTCGCTGCCCGACGCGCCGCCTGCGGCAACCGTCACGCTGCTGATCGGGCCGGAAGGCGGGCTGTCGCCGGACGAGGAAAACGCGGCCCGCGCACGCGGGTTCACCGCGCTGTCGCTCGGGCCCCGCGTGCTGCGCACCGAGACGGCCGGTGCGGCGGTGCTCGCGGCGCTCGCGGCGCGCTGGGGCGGGTGGTGATGGCGATGCGCGGCCGGGCACGCGCCGCTGCATGACGACGGCGCACGGCGACGCGGGTCAGCGCGCCACGCTCAACGGCTCGATATCGATGACGGGCGAAGTCTTGAGCGCCGACGCCAGCGCGTCGAGGTTGTCCGCGTCGAGCGCGAGCGCCGGCCCGGTGATCCGCAGCGTCCGGGCCGGCGGTGTCGCCCGGATCGCCTTGAGCAGCGGGCCGCGATAGCGCAGGTTCATCATCATCTGTACCGCCGGCACGATGCCGATCGGCCGGCCGTCATGCTGGAACGTGGCCGCGTCCACCGTGTCGTTCCAGCCCTGGATGAAGCCGCCGGCGTCGATCCGCGTGTTCAGGTCGATCCATTGCTGCTTCTTCGCGTCCACGCTGTCGTCCGACGCCCGCAGCGCGTCGGCCGCGCGGCTCACGTCGGCATCGTGCTTCGCGCGCCATGCCATGTAGCCGAGCGCGAACACCATGTTGTCCGGCAGGATGTCGTCGGCCTCCACGACGTCGAACAGGCGCCGCGGCGCCTGGTTCGCGACGAACGCCGGCGTCAGGATCCACACGCTCCCGTTGCGCAACGCGCCGGTCGTCCTGCCGAGCGCGGGCTCGCCGCTGTCGACCGCGATGCGCGTCAGCAGGCCGGCCTCGACCAGCTCGTCCAGTTGCGCCGCCAGCGCCGGCGACGCGTGAATCGCGCGGGCCACCGCAGCATACTGGCCTGGCGTCGAGCGCGTGCGCAGATCGGCGAGCAGCCGCTCGACGGCCGCGTGCGCCGCCGGCGAACCCGGCAACGAGGCCGGTTCGGCGGCGCTCGCCCCCGCCCCCGCCACGGCCGCGCCGCACACCGCAACAACCACCGCGGCAACCCGCATCCCTCGTGTGAGGATCCCCATCGTTCACTCCCCGTTCGAATGCGCGGCACGCCGGCCATGTGCAGCGGCCGCGATCAAGCCGCTTACTTGCCGGCTTCGCCGCCCGCCGAGCCGATCGGATCCAGCAGTGCGTCGACCAGCGGCGACAGCACGTCACCCGGAGAGCCCGTGAGCCAGCCCTTCTCGTTCGTGCCGTAGAGATCGACCTGCCCCGTCACGGTGCGGCCCATCGGCGCCTCGTCGTAGACATGCGCCATGCCGGAGAAAAACTCGGCGAGGAAGGCCGTCCGGGCCTTGTCGGTCTTCAGGCGCGGGTTGCCCAGCTTCTCCTTCAGCGCCTTCACGCCGGGCCCCACGTCCACGACACGGCACGAAAAATCGACCGTCGCGATGGATTCGCCCTCCACATACTCGTTCGGCTTCTGCGTCGAACCGGTCGCCTTGCATTCGGAACGGGCCAGCACATGCTGATACGACGTGATCGACGCGCTGACCGGTGCGCGCAACGCCGCGCGAGACCTGGCCGGCATCTTCGACAGCAGCGCGGCGATCATGTTGTCGCGCATCGTGTCGCCGAGCTTCGGGATGGCCGCGACGTCGAGCGCGTCCTTGCCTTTGAAGCGCGTGCGCATTGCATCGTTGAACTGCACCGCCTGGGCGACGTCGCCGTTGACGAAGGTACCGAGATACAGATCGGTGGTCTGCTCGGGCGTCAGCACCGCCGCGTGCGCGGCACCGGCCGCGACGAGCGCGGACAGCACGGCCGCCCGCGCGGCCTGGAACAACGGAAAACGCGCGCCGCGGCGCGCATGAAGGGTAACGTTCATCGGTCGGGTCATGTCGGTGTCGAATCGATCGGGCCGGCGCGGCGGCCTCATTGCTGGCTGGCGGCGATCGCCGCGACGACCGGGCCGGACAGCGCGTCGACGACGGGCTTCAGCAGGCTTTCGGGGCTGTCGGTCGTCCAGCCCTTGCTGTCCGAACCGACCATCTCCACCTGCCCCGTGATGCGCCGGCTGACCGGTGCGTCGTTGAACGCCCGCGCCAGGCCCGTGTATATCGTTTTGGCCGCCGCGAAGCGCTGCGGGTCGGTTTTCGCGCTCGCGCGCGCTTTCATGGCCTCGTCTCCCGGCGGCGTGACGTCGGCCACCTTGCACTCGAAACTGACCGTGACACGGTCCTGCCCATTCCCGCCTGCGCCCGGCGTGCGCTTTACACCGGTGGCGTTGCATTGCGAGCGCCGCAACGCGCCCGTGTACGCGACCACCATCGAGTCGAGCGACGGCGCCAGCGCCTCGCGCCCGGATTCCGACAGCATCGCCATTACCTGCCCGAGCATCTGTTCACGCATGTCGCCGTACATGTCGGCCGGCAACAACATGTTCCGGGCATCCTTCGGATCGGCGCTCGCACGCACCGAGTCGTTGAATTGCTCGACCTTGGCCGCGTCGTTGTTGACGATGGCGCCCAGATAAATGTCGACAGTCTGTTCGGGTGTGAGTGGCGCGGCCTGCGCGGCCAGCGGGATGCCGAGCGACAGGGCGCACGCGGCCAGCGCGTGCACGAGCGGACGGCGCGCACGGGCGGGCGCCGCGAATCGGGTAGCGGTCATGGGAAACGGCCCTCTCTCGAATGATTGGTGTTGTGCGCCCGGCCGCGGCGGCCGCCGCGGCCGGGCCGATCGATTGTCGCGGAAAAAAGTGCGCGATGAAAGGTCTTTGTCGGGCCGGACGCCGCCCACGCATCACGCGCGGACGCAAAAAAGCCCGCTCGAAGCGGGCTTTTGACGGAGGTTCGCCGGATCGGCCGTTGGCCGCCCCGTGCTTACGCGAACGAGTAGAACACGCGGAACGCGACCTTGCGCTCGGCCCAGAACTCGGCCGCCTCGCGGAACACGTCGAGCAGCGTCTCGCGCCCTTCCTTGTCGAATTTCTGCGCGATCGGCAGCCCTTCGAGGACGATCACGAAACCGGGCTGCGCGCCGGCCTTCGCGACGAGGTCGGTCAGGCAGTCGTACAGCGCGTCGTAGTTCTTCCCGAAATGCTTCGGGAACAGGAACGACGTCGCGATCGTTTCCATCACTTCCTGCTTCGACTGCGCGGCGCCGCAATACGCATACAGGAAATGCTGGCCGAGCCGGCCGGCTTCGTCGGCAAGATCCTGCACGCGGAACGCGCGGATCGACTGCACGAGATTGGGTCGCACGGTCGTGAAAAGGCTCATAGGCTCCTCGTTCGATGAAAGCCCGGGCTCGGCTTCCTGTTGCTCCGGCGTGCCGCCGGCCTGCGCCGCCGCGTGCAGTTGAATCACGCGCTGAAACAGATTGCCGTCGCCGGCCGCGAACAGTTCCGCCGCCGCCGTTTCGTGCGCGTAGATGGAGTCGCTCATGCCATTCGTCCCGAAGTCATTCAACAATACGTTTAAAACTGTTGTAGTGGTCGCCCGTGTAATAACAGTTGTCGATCCGGCGCAACGGCCCGCCACAGACGATCCGGCGCGCGCCGCGATTGCGGGCACGCGGCGTCGGTACCGTGTACTCATGGTAGTAGCCGCGCTTCGCTTTTGGCAGGATCCGCTCGCGGTTGCCAAACACGACGCCGTCTTTCTCGTACGGATAGGGGCCGCCAGCGCCGATCAGGCCCAGCGTGGTCACGGCCTCGCGCGGAAGACTGGCGGTCGGGATCGTATCGAGCCCGCTCGCCGCGACGTCGGCCGCAACGGCCTCCCGTGCGTAAGCGGCGGAAACCAGACTGCCCGTCGGCGTGCCGACGATACCCATCGCGAACATCGCGAAGACGGACGCGAGCGCGCCGTTGCGGAGCCACTTGCGTGCCATGAACCAGGGTTCCCGCTGTTAAATCAAGTAGTTGACGACCAACAAAGGCGTTAGCGTAGCGTTATTGTCCGCGCGAATCAATGTCCGTTTGGGAATCGAAAGCATCGCGATGCCCGGAACGGCGCATTTTTTACCGAAATTACACTACATTTATCTTACACAGGATAAAATAAAGGCGGCATCGCTCGTATGGCAAGACCTGCCTCCTTGCCGCGCTCGCTACCAGGAGTGGAGGGATGCTGCTGTTGCCTTGAGGGAAGCGCGTTTGCGCCCTGCCCGCGGCGTGCCCTTTGCGGGCACGCCTCTTTTTGCTTTTGTTTACAATTTCGCCCGACGCGCCACGCCGGTTCGACCGGCCTGGCGCGTTCGTTTTGGCTCAGCGCGTGGCGTTCACGTCGGCGACCAGCAGCGCCGCCATGTTGACGATGCGACGAACGGTCGCCGATTCGGTCAGCACGTGCACCGGCTGCGCGGCACCCAGCAGGATCGGCCCGATCGCGATGTTGTTGCCCGCAGCCGTCTTCAGCAGGTTGTACGCGATGTTCGCGGCGTCGATGTTCGGCAGGATCAGCAGGTTCGCTTCGCCTTCCAGCGTCGATTCCGGCAGGATTTCCTTGCGCAGCGCCGCGTCGAGCGCGACGTCGCCGTGCATCTCGCCGTCGACCTTCAGCTCCGGCGCATGTTCCTGCAGGATCGCGAGCGTATCGCGCATCTTCTTCGCCGAAGGTGCATTGCTCGTACCGAAATTCGAGTGCGACACCAGCGCGACCTTCGGCTCGATGCCGAAGCGGCGCACTTCTTCCGCAGCCATGATCGTGATCTCGGCCAGTTCCTCCGGGGTCGGATCGACGTTCACGTGCGTGTCGACGAGGAAGATCTGGCGGCCCGGCAGCACGAGGCCGTTCATCGCCGCGTACACGCTGCAGCCCGGACGCTTGCCGATCACCTGGTCGATGAAGTGCAGGTGGCGGTGCGTGGTGCTGATCGTGCCGCAGATCATCCCGTCCGCTTCGCCCTTCTTCACCAGCATCGAGCCGATCAGCGTGGTGCGGCGGCGCATCTCGACGCGCGCGAGCTGCTCGCTGATGCCCTTGCGCGCCATCATCTTGTAGTACGTCTGCCAGAAGTCGCGGTAGCGCTCGTCGTGCTCGGTGTTGACGACCGTGAAATCGGTGCCCGGCGTCAGGCGCAGGCCATAGCGCTGGATACGGTGCTCGATCACCGACGGGCGGCCGATCAGGATCGGCTTCGCGAGTTTTTCGTCGACGATGATCTGAACGGCACGCAACACGCGCTCTTCTTCGCCTTCCGCGAATACAACGCGCTTCTTCTCTTCCGGCGCGGCGCGCGCGATCTGGAAGATCGGCTTCATCGTCGTGCCGCTGTGGTACACGAACTGCTGCAGGTGCTGCTTGTACGCGTCCATGTCCTCGATCGGGCGCGTCGCGACGCCGCCGTCCATCGCGGCCTGCGCGACAGCCGGCGCGATCTTCACGATCAGGCGCGGATCGAACGGCTTCGGAATCAGGTATTCGGGCCCGAACGACAGATCCTGGATGCCGTATGCGGTCGCGACGATGTCGCTCTGCTCGTGCTGCGCGAGTTCGGCGATCGCGTTGACGGCCGCGATCTCCATTTCACGCGTGATCGTCGTCGCGCCGACGTCGAGTGCGCCACGGAAGATGAACGGGAAGCACAGGACGTTGTTGACCTGGTTCGGGTAGTCGGTGCGGCCGGTCGCGAGGATCGCGTCGGGGCGCACTTCGAGCGCCGCTTCCGGCAGGATTTCCGGCGTCGGGTTCGCGAGCGCGAGGATCAGCGGGCGCTCGGCCATGCCCTTCACCATCTCCGGCTTCAGCACGCCGGCAGCCGACAGGCCGAGGAAGATGTCCGCGCCGTCGATCACTTCAGCCAGCGTCCGGGCTTCCGTTTCGCGGGCGAAACGCTCCTTGTCCGGGTCCATCAACTCGGTGCGGCCCTTGTAGACCACACCGGCCAGGTCGGTCACCGTGATGTTCTCGAGCGGCAGGCCGATGTCGACCAGCAGGTCGAGACACGCGAGCGCGGCCGCGCCCGCGCCGGACGCGACGAGCTTGACCTTCTTGATGTCCTTGCCGACGACCTTCAGCCCGTTCGTGACGGCCGCGGCCACGACGATCGCGGTGCCGTGCTGGTCGTCGTGGAACACCGGGATCTTCATCCGCTTGCGCGCTTCGCGCTCGACGATGAAGCAGTCGGGCGCCTTGATGTCTTCCAGGTTGATCCCGCCGAAGGTCGGCTCCAGCGCGGCGATCACGTCGACGAGCTTGTGCGGATCCGACTCGTTCAGCTCGATGTCGAACACGTCGATGCCCGCGAACTTCTTGAACAGCACCGCCTTGCCTTCCATCACCGGCTTCGACGCGAGCGGCCCGATGTTGCCGAGACCGAGCACCGCCGTGCCGTTCGTGACGACGCCGACCAGGTTGCTGCGCGCGGTGAAGCGTGCCGCGTTGAGCGGATTCTCGACGATCTCCTCGCACGCGTACGCCACACCCGGCGAGTACGCGAGCGCGAGGTCGCGCTGGTTGATCATCTGCTTGGTCGGGGCGATCGCGATCTTCCCGGGGGTCGGGAATTCGTGATAGTCGAGGGCGGCTTCGCGGAGCTTGGCTTTGGAGGAGGATTGGGTGGACATGTGTCTCGTGACGGGCGGATTAGAATAACTGTTCGACGGCATTGTAGCGCCAATCATCGGCCGCCAGACCGGCGATTCGGGTGCAACAGCCGCGACAAAAATGGTCCGGATGGTGCAGAAGCGCCGCCGTTCGCCTCGTACAATGCCGTTCCTTCAACCGTTCCGGATCGCCCGCCGTGCCAGCCGCCCTCTCCGAGTTTTCACTGATCGAACGCTTCTTCACGCGCCGCGCCGCGCAGGGCGCGCGCGCGTCGACGCTCGGTATCGGCGACGATTGCGCGCTGATCACGCCTCGATCCGGGAAATTGCTGGCCATTTCGACGGACATGCTGGTGGAAGGCCGCCACTTCTTTCCCGATGTCGCGCCCGACGCCCTCGGCCACAAGACGCTCGCAGTCAACCTGTCCGACCTCGCGGCGATGGGCGCCGAGCCGCGCGCCTTCACGCTCGCGTGCGCGCTGCCGCGTGCCGACGCGGCGTGGCTGGAAGCATTCAGCAACGGGCTGTTCGCGCTCGCCGAGCGCTACGGCTGCGAGCTGATCGGCGGCGACACCACGAGCGGCCCGTTGAACCTGTGCGTCACCGTATTCGGCGAAGTCGCGCCCGACGCCGCACTGCGGCGCGATGCCGCGCGCGACGGCGACGACGTCTGGGTGTCCGGCACGCTCGGCGATGCGCGCGCCGGCCTCGGCGTCGCGCGCGGCGAATGGGCAGCCGGCGCGGCCGAAGCCGCTGCGTTCCGACGTGCGCTCGAGCGCCCCGAGCCGCGCATCGCGCTCGGCCTGGCGCTCGCGGGCGTCGCGCACGCGGCGCTCGACATCTCGGACGGCCTCGCCGGCGACCTGCAGCACATCCTTTCCCGCTCGCACGTGTGCGCCGAGATCGATGCCGACGCGGTGCCGCGCTCGGCCGCGCTCGCGACGCTGCCGCCCGACGTGCAGCGACGCTGCACGCTGGCCGGCGGCGACGACTACGAACTGTGCTTCACCGCGCCGGCGGCGGCCCGCGCGGCGGTCGAAGCGGCCGGCCTGACGGCCGGCGTGCCGGTCACGCGAATCGGTACAATACGCGCGTTGTCCGCGCCGTCGGAACAGCCCGCGATCGCGTGGCGCGACGCCGCCGGCGCGCCCCTCGCCCTCACGTTGCACGGCTTCGACCACTTCCATGCAGACTGACCCGACGCCCGCGCACGCCGCGGCCGAGCCCGGCGCCGCACCGGGCGGACACGCGCCGCAGCGCGCGACCGCCCGCTTCATGCTGTCGCACCCCGCGCACCTCGTGTCGCTCGGCTTCGGCAGCGGGCTCGCGCCGCTCATGCCCGGCACGTTCGGCTCGCTGTTCGGCTGGCTCACGTTCGTCGTGCTCAACCGCTACCTGACGGTGCCCGAATGGTGGGCGCTGATCGCGGTCGGCTTCGTGGCGGGCACGTGGCTCACCGGCTTCACCGCGAGAAAGATGGGCAGGTCCGATCCGGGCGCCGTCGTCTGGGACGAAATCGTCGCGATCTGGCTCGTGATGCTGTTCGTCACGCCCGCGACCTTCATCGGCCAGTTATGGGCGTTCGTCGCGTTCCGCATCTTCGACATGCTCAAGCCGCCGCCGATCCGCTATTTCGAGCGCCGCCTGAAAGGCGGGCTCGGCATCATGGTCGACGACCTGGTCGCAGCGTTCATGACGCTGCTCGTGATCGCCCTGTGGCGCTCCGTCGTCGGCTGACCGATTTCCCGACTCCCGTTTCCCGACGCGCATGCCAACCGATTCCGTCGTCCACCAGCTTGCGATCCGCGCAGGCAACAAGCTGCGTGACGAGCACCTGACGCTCGCCACCGCCGAATCCTGCACCGGCGGCATGATCGCAACCGCGATCACCGACATCTCCGGCAGCAGCCAGTGGTTCGAGCGCGGCTTCGTCACGTACTCGAACCAGGCCAAGATCGACATGATCGGCGTGCCGCCCGACCTGATCGACAAGCACGGCGCCGTCAGCGAGCCCGTCGCGCGCGCGATGGCCGAAGGCGCGCTGCGCAACAGCCGCGCGCAGGTCGCGCTGTCCGTCACCGGCATCGCGGGGCCGGCCGGCGGCAGCGAGAAGAAACCGGTCGGCACCGTGTCGTTCGGCTGGAGCAACCGGCTGCATACCGACGTCGAGACGCTCGTGTTCAAGGGCGACCGCGATCAGATCCGCACGCAGGCGGCCGCGCATGCCCTGCGCGGGCTGCTGAAGCTGCTCGACGAGCGCGAGGGCTGACCGGGCCGGGGTGCCCGCCGCGCCCCGGCCGGCCCGCTTACTGGATCGCGTCGGGCTTCACGACGATCCAGTTCTTGTCCGCCGTGACCGGCAGGCCGAGCGATTTCTGCCGCGCGGCCGATTCATCCGACCATGCGCGAATCTGCGCCATCTGCTTGTCCTTCTTGTTGACCCACACGCGCACGCCGCCGCGCGCGACGTCGGTCGCGTTCAGCAGCATGTAGCCGTCGGACGTCGGCGTGTCGCCCGCGACGAGCACCGGCTTCTTCCACTGGTCGATCCAGCCGACGATCGAGCCGAGCTTGCCTTCGTACCACGTCATCGGGTTCATCAGGAACGGCGTGATCACGAGGCTGCGGTTCGCGGCCTCGTCGTACTTGCCGGCCTTGATCTGCAACCGGGACGTCGTCAGCGCGCCGGTCGCCGGGTTGCGCAGCAGCGTCGTCACGCCGATCACGTTCTGCGGCTTCACGTTGTAGCCGTACTTCGGGTCGGACAGCACGAGCCGCGCGAGCTCCTCGTGCGCGGCCGTCATCACGTAGACCTCGATCCCGTTCTCGCGCAGCGCGTTGTACAGCTCCTGCATCCCGCGGAAGAAACGCGGCGGGTTCACCGTGCCGTCGGCCACCTTGTCGCCCTGCCAGTAGCGGATCGGGATCGGCTTGCCGTCGGCGAGCATCGCGTCGACGTGGCGCTTCAGGTCGGCCAGCGACTGCCCGGCGAACGCCTGCGCGATCCATGGGTAGCAGACCAGGTCGTCGATCTCGCAGAGCCGGTAGTAATAGCTCGTCAGCGATTCCTTGTAGTCGGCGGAATCCTTGAACGGGATCAGCTTCAGCGACGGGTCGAGCGTGTCGCGCGTCAGCACGCCGCGGTTCTCGAGGTACGGCAGCAGCGACTCCTCGAGGTCGTAGCGGTAGGTCGTGTTGTCGGCGTCGAACACCGCATAGTCGCCACGATGCGCGTGCGCGGCGATCATCGCGTTCAACGCCTTCGCGCTGTCGGCCGGCCAGTGCGACAGGTCCGCCGCGTGGGCGAAGCTCATGCACAACGACGCGGCAAGCGCGCTCAGAAGACGTCGGGACAGCTTGGGCATGGCATCACTCCCTTCTTGACAGTTTCGTTACAGATCGATGACAAGCGGGAGCATCGCGCGATTGGCGCGCGGGCATGCGGTGCGGAAACGACGGGAAGTTGCCCGTGCGCGTCAGTGCGGCGGCCAGGAGGGCGGGAAACGGAGGCGGTAAAGCGGAGAACGCGGTGGAAGCGGCACGGGCCCGCGAACGCGGGCCTGCCGGAACCGGCTGCCCGCGCGGGCAGCCGGCGCGAGCCTCGATCAGCGATGCGCGTTGATCGTGTCGCGGGTCTTCTGCGCGGCGAGCGCCGCGGCTTCGGCGAAATCCTCGCCCTTGCTCGCGTACAGGATCGCGCGCGACGAGTTGATCATCATGCCGGTACCGTCGGCCGTGCGGCCTGCGTTGACGGTCGCCTGCACGTCGCCGCCCTGCGCGCCGATGCCGGGGATCAGCAGCGGCATGTCGCCGACGATCCCGCGCACGATCTCGATTTCCTTCGGGAACGTCGCGCCGACCACGAGGCCGAGCTGGCCGTTCTTCGCGTTCCACTTGTTCGCCGCGAGATCGGCCACGACCTGGTACAGCGGCCGGCCGTTCGTGTCGAGGAACTGCAGGTCGGAGCCGCCCGGGTTCGACGTGCGGCACAGCACGATCACGCCCTTGCCTTCGTGCTCGAAGTACGGCTCGACCGAGTCGTAACCCATGTACGGGTTCACCGTGACGGCGTCCGCGCGATAGCGCTCGAACGCCTCGCGCGCGTACTGCTCGGCCGTGCTGCCGATGTCGCCGCGCTTCGCGTCGAGGATCACGGGCAGGCCCGGATGCTGGAGGTGGATGTGCGCGATCAGGCGCTCGAGCTGGTCTTCCGCGCGATGCGCGGCGAAGTAGGCGATCTGCGGCTTGAACGCGCTCGCGTATTGCGCGGTCGCGTCGACGATCTGCCGGCAGAATTCGAAGATCGCGTCGGGCTGGCCGTCGAACTGCACGGGAAAGCGCGACGGCTCGGGATCGAGGCCGACGCACAGCAGCGAATTCGTGCGCTGCCACGCGGCGCGCAGCGATTCGATGAAACTAAGCGGGGAAGACATGGCGGGTACTCGCGGCAAACCGTTGGTAGACCGCGTATTTTACCCGCGTCGCCGGCGCGCCTCGCGTGTCGCGCCATTGCCGCGCGCATCGGCGCGTTCCACGGTGAACGCGAACCGCCGCGTGAGCCGCTCGCCGGGCGCGAGCAGCGTCATCCCGTGCGCGGCCGCGCCGCCCGGCAGGTTCACCGCGTTGATCGGATGATCGACCGGCTCGAAGCAGAAGAAATCCTCGCCGGGCGGGGTATAGAGCACGTACGCATCGGCGTCGGCCGCCACCGTCAGCGACAGTCCGCGGCGCGGCCAGCTCACCGTCGCGTGGCCGCCCCAGCCGGTGAACGCATGATTGACGAGCGTGGCCGGCAGCGGATACGCGACGCCGAACTGCCAGGCCGGCGGCACGCTCACGTGCCGCACCGGCAGGAAATCGGCGCCCGACAGCCACAGCCCGCCGGCGGCCGCGGCCAGCTCGGTCACGTCGTCGCGCACCAGGAACGGATGCACGCCGAGCCCGAACGGCAATCGCGCGCGCCCCGCATTCTCGATCGTCAGCGCGATCGACAGCGTCGTATCGTCGAGCTCGAACGACTGGATCGCGCGGAACGCATACGGCGCACCGGCGGTGCGATCGAGCGACAGCTGCAGCGACGTGGCGGTCGCATCGTCCACCTGCCATGGCGCGAGCCAGCCGTCGCCGTGGATCGGCAGCGGCTCGTCGCGGCGGTTGCGCGGCACCGCGACGCTGCGCCCGTCGCATTCGAAACGCGCGCCGCCGATGCGGTTCGAGTAAGGCAGCAGCGGGTAGCACGCGAGCTGGTTCGGGTCCGTCGCCGTCTCCGGGTGTTCGCAGCGGCGGAACACCGGCACCAACGCGCCATTGTCGCCGCGCCAATCGAAGCGCGCGATGCCGCCGCCGAGATGCGGCAGCACGTCGAGCCGCAGCGCCGCGTTCGACAGCGTGACGGCCGCCGCATGCGCGGCGCCGACGCCCTGCGCGAAGGCGGCCGTCTGCGGGCCGGGGCTGACCGGCTGCGCGGCGGCGGCCAGGCGCGCGCGGCGCGACTGACTGGTGGACGACGATGCGCGCGAGGACGTGGCGGTCATGATGAACTCCTTTCCTTCGTCGAAGAAACGATGCGGGTCGTGCGAACGGTCAGGCCCAGCCGCCGTCGACGATCACGTCCTGCGCGGTGATCATCCGGCTGTCGTCGGCCGCGAGGAACAGCGCCATCCGCGCGAGATCGGCGGGCAGCAGTTCGGCGTCGATGCACTGGCCGGCCTTGATCGCCGCGCGGCCCGCGTCGTCGAGCCACAGCCGGCGCTGCTTGTCGGTCATCACCCAGCCCGGCACCAGCGAATTCACGCGGATGCCGAACGGGCCGAGGTCACGCGCGAGACCGCGCGTCAGCCCCTGCACGGCCGCCTTCGCCATCACGTAGACGGGATAACCGCCGTTCTTCAGCATCCAGCTGATCGAGCCGAGATTGATGATCGCGCCGCCGCCCTGCTGCTTCATGTCGTCGATCACCGCCTGCGCGGCGAAGAACTGGTGACGCAGGTTCACCGCGATGCCCGCGTCGAACGATTCGGGCGTCACGTCGCCGATCGCGTGGCGCGCGTCGTTCGCCGCGTTGTTCACGAGCACCGCGATCGCGCCGATGCGCGCGCGGATCGCGTCGATCGCATGGCGCAGCGCGCCGACGTCGGTCAGGTCGCACTGGATGAACAGCGGCGCATGGCGTACGTGCGCGAGGCTGTCCGCCAGCGCGGCGCCGGCCGCCGCGTCGAGGTCGACGAACGCGACGCGTGCGCCCTGCAACGCGAAGTGTTCGACGAACGCCGCGCCGATGCCGGTCGCGCCGCCCGTGATCAGCACCGCGCGATCCTCCAGGCTCGGGTACCGTGCATCGCGCGCGTGGCTGGTGGTGTGCGCGTCGTGCGCGGAAGTGTCGATGGTCATGCGGTTCGTCTCCGTCAGGGCAGGCCGGGTCAGTCGCGAACGCCGCGGTTCTTCAGCTGGTCGAGCAGCACGGCCGCGAGCAGGATCGCGCCGCGCACGAGGTACTGGTAGAACGCGTCGATGTTCAGCAGGTTCATCACGTTCTCGACCGTGCCCATGATCAGCACGCCGATCACGACGCCGGAGATCGTCGCGCGGCCGCCCATCAGCGACACGCCGCCGAGCACGCACGCGGAGATCACGTTCAGCTCGAAGCCCTGCGCGGCGTTCGGCTGGCCCGACGTGATGCGCGACGCGAGGATCACGCCCGCGAGCGCCGTTACCGCGCCCTGGATCAGGAAGATGTACACGCGCGTGCGTTCGACGTTGATCCCCGCGAGACGCGACGCCTCGGGGTTGCCGCCGATCGCGAGCGTGTTGCGGCCATACACGGTCTGGTTCAGCAGCACGCCGAACGCGATGAAGCACAGCAGCGTGACCCAGATCGGCAGCGACACGCCGAACAGCGTGAGCCCGCCGAGCGCGATGAACGTATCCGACGACACGCCGACCGCCTGCCCCTTCGACACGATGAAGCCGAGCCCGCGCACGATCTCCATCGTCGCGAGCGTCGTGATCAGCGCGTTAATGCGCAGGTAGGCGATCACCGCGCCGTTCACGAAGCCGATCGCGGCGCCGGCCGCGACCGCGGCGACGATCGCGACGAACGTGTTGTCGGTCGCGTTCAGCACCATCGCGCACAGCACGCCCGAGAACGCGACGGTCGAGCCGATCGACAGGTCGAAATCGCGCGACGCGAGACAGAACATCATCGTGCACGCGACCATGCCGATCTGCGAGATCGACAGCGCGAGGCCGAGCATGTTGTCGATCGAGAAGAAGTGATCGACCGTCAGCGACATCGTGATGAACATCACCGCGAAGATCGCGATCAGGCTGTATTCGGTCAGGTGCTGCCACCACTTCTGGCGGTCGCTCTGCTGCGGCACCAGTGCGTCGGCCGTGGGCTTCACGGCGGCGCTGCCGAGGTTTTCGTTGACTTGCATGATTGTGTCTCCTGCTCCTGCATCGCGCGGCCCGTGCCGCGCGTGTTCGATTCGAATGTCGGGGCCTCTACGTCAGGCCGCCTCGACCGCGCTCGTCTGCGGCAGCGCGAGGCTCAGCACCGCGTGTTCGTTCGCCCGTTCGCGCGGCAGCTCGCCCGCGATCCGGCCTTCGCGCATCACGACGATGCGGTCGGACACGCCGAGCACTTCCGGCAGCTCCGACGACACCATCACGATCGCGCAGCCGCGCTCCGCGAGCCGGTAGATCACGTCGTAGATCTCGTGCTTCGCGCCGACGTCGATGCCGCGCGTCGGTTCGTCGAGAATCACGACCTTCAGGTCGGGCTCCGCGAGCCAGCGCGACAGGATCGCCTTCTGCTGGTTGCCGCCCGACAGGAAGCGGATCTTCTGGCGCCGGTTCGGCGTCTTGATCTTGAGCCGCTGGATGAAGCGGTCGGCGGTTTCGCTTTCGGCCTTGCGGTTGATGAACAGCCCCGCGCGCAGCGAATGGCGGCGGCAGCTGATGTTGATGTTCTCCGCCACCGACGCGATCGCGATGATCCCTTCTTCCTTGCGGTCCTCGGGGCACAGCACGATGCCGTGGCGGATCGCGTCGCCGGTGCGCTTCACGTCGATGCGCGCGCCGTCGAGCGTCAGCACGCCCGCGCGCCGGTGATCCGCGCCGTACACGAGCCGCATCAGCTCGCTGCGGCCCGCGCCGACCAGCCCGAAGAAGCCGACGATCTCGCCCGCGCGCACCGAGAAGCTCGCGGGTTCGCGCAGCGCATGGCCGTCGACGCCGTCGGCGGAGAACCGCACGTCGCCGAGCGCGCGCGGCGCGTAATGGTAGATGTCCGAAATCTCGCGCCCGACCATTTCGGCGACGAGCCGTTCGCGCGGCACGTCGGCGAGCGATTCGTGCGACGCGATCTTGCGCCCGTCGCGGAAGATCGTGCACGCATTGCAGAGCCGGTAGATCTCGTCCATCCGGTGCGAGATGTAGATCAGCGCGCGGCCCTGCGCGCGCAGGTCGTCGACGAGCTTGAACAGCACCTCGGTCTCGCGATGCGACAGCGAACTGGTCGGTTCGTCGAGCGCGATCACGCGCGCATTGCGCATCAGCGCCTTGCAGATCTCGACCATCTGCCGCTGCGCGATCGACAGCCGCCCGAGCTTCGCATCGGGATCGAGATCGACACCCATCGCCGCGAGCCGCTCGCGCACGTAGCGCTTCGCCTCGCGCTTCCTCACCCAGCCGAACGCATTCGGCAGGCGGCCGAGCAGCAGGTTTTCCGCGACCGTCAGGTCGGGCACGTACTGCAGCTCCTGGTGAATCACCGCGATGCCGGCCGCGATCGACGCGGCCGCATTCGCGAACTGCACGGGCTGGCCGTCGACCAGCACGCTGCCCGCATCGGGCTGGTATTCGCCGCCGAGAATCTTCAGCAGCGTCGACTTGCCCGCGCCGTTCTCGCCCATCAGGCCATGCACCTCGCCCGCATGCACGTCGAACGAGATGCCGTCGAGTGCGCGCACGCCGGGAAATACCTTGCCGATATTGTCAAAACGCAGTGCCGCTGACACGTCGCCTCTCCACTTCCGGAATCGATCGACCGCCGGCCGCCGCATCGCCGCGGCAGCCGGCGGGCCGCTTACTTCGACGCGAGCCCCATCTCGTCGCGCACCTTCGCCACGTTGTCGCGCGTCGCGAGCATGCCCGTCGTCAGCGTCAGCGCCGGCGGTGCCTTGCCCTGCGTGATCCACGCGTACATCAGGTCCGAGGTTTCCTCGCCGTGGCGCTTCGGGCTGATGATCACGGTGCCGTAGAAGCCCGTCGGCTGCGGCTTCTTGAACTCGTTCAGCGCCGAATCGGAGCCGCCGATGCCGATGCCGATCATGTTGTCGGCCTTGAAGCCGCGCCCTTCGGCCGCGCGCACCGCGCCGAGCACGGCCTCGTCGTTCAGGCCGTACGCCACCCAGTGCTTGAACTGCGGGTTCTTCGTGAGCGCGATGTTCGCCGCGTTGAACGCGTTCTCCGTGTCGGTCTTCGCCTGCGGCGCGGCGATCACGTTCGCCTTCGGGAAGCCGGCGGCCACCAGCGCGTCGGTCGCGCCGCTCGTGCGGTCGTGCGCGGTCGGCAGCTGCTCGTAGGTGATGTCGATCGCACCGACGTCCTTCATGTCCCAGCCGCGCTTCTTGATCTCGGCCGCGATGCCGTCGCCGACCTGCTTGCCGATGTTGTACGCGGAGATCCCCATGTGCGGCACCGACTCGATCGGCTTGCCCGCGCCGTCGACGAGGCGGTCGTCGACCGTCATCATCTTCAGGTTGTGCGACTTCGCCTTCGCGACGATGCCCGGCCCGAGCTTCACGTCGGGCGTGCAGATGATGAAGCCCTGCGCCTTCTGCGCGGACAGGTTGTCGATCGCGCTCATCACCTTTTCGCCGGACGGCGCACCGATCTTCACGAGCGTGAAGCCTTTCGCCTTCGCCGCCATCTCGGCGAACTTCCACTCGTCCTGGAACCACGGCTCTTCCGGCTGCTTCACCAGGAAGCCGATCTTGACCGGATCGGCCGCGTGCGCAACCGGGCTCCCGATCACCACCGCAGCTGCAGCGGCCAGCGTTACGAACGTTCTGCGTTTCATCTCCAGTGTCTCCTTTCTTCATCGAACGGGATGCAGCCGCTTGTTGGTTTCGACGCAGCGTGCGCGCGGCCGTCGCACGTGCGGTCTTTCGAATCGCTACGTCAATCGTGTCAGTCGTGGTACAGCGCCGCACGCCCGCCGTCGACGGTGATGCATGCGGCATTGATGAACGGCGCCTCGTCGGACGCCAGGAACACGGCCGTCATCGCGACCTCCTCGGGCCGGCCGATCCGCTTCATCGGCTGCAGCGCGAGCGTGTCGGCGCGCGCGGCGGCCGGATCCGGCTGCGCGTCCCACCAGTCGCGCGTGAGCTGCGTCTCGATGTAGCCCGGCGCGATCGCGTTCACGCGCACGTTGCGCGCCGCGTATTCGATGCCGAGCGCACGCGTGAGACCGAGCACGCCATGCTTCGCGACCGGGTACGGAAAGCAGCCCGGGATGATCCTGAATGCATGCGTCGACGCGATGTTCACGATGCTGCCGCGACCGCGTTCGACCATCCCTTCCAGCGCCGCCCGGCAGCCGTGCCACACGCCGTCGAGGTCGACCGCGAAGCAGCGGCGCCAGTCGTCGTCGGTCATCGTCAGCGGATCGGCGAACACGTTGATGCCCGCGTTGTTCACGAGCACGTCGAGCGGGCCGAACGCCGCCTCGGTGCGCGCCCCGGCATCGCGCACCGCATCCTGGCGCGCGACATCCGCCTGCAGCGCCAGGACGCGCGCGCCGGCGATGTCGTGTGCAATTCCGGCGGCCGTGCGCTGCGCCTGCGGGAGGTCGAGATCGACGAGCGCGACGGCCGCGCCCTCGCGAACGAACGCGCGGGCGATCGCGGCGCCGATGCCTCGGCCCGCGCCCGTCACCATCGCGACCTTGTCCGCGAGGCGGCCCATCATGCGGCTCCGCCGCGCGCCGCACGCAGGCCAGCCTGGAACGCACGCGCGTTCGCGGCAGTCTCGTCGGCCGGCTGGCCGGGCCGGTACAGCGCCGAACCGAGCCCGAAGCCGTTCGCGCCGGCCGCGAGGAACGGCTGCATGTTGTCGGGTGCAATCCCGCCGACCGGGATCAGCGGCACCGCGCGGTCGATCACCGCGCGCCACGCCTTCACGACGATCACGCCCAACTGCTCGGCCGGGAACATCTTCAGCACGTCCGCACCGTTCGAAAGCGCCGTGAACGCTTCGGTCGGCGTCGCGACACCCGGCGCGCTCGCGAGGCCGCGCTCGCGTGCGCGGCGGATCACGGCCGCATCGCTGTGCGGCATCACGATCAGTGAACCGCCCGCATCCTGCACGCGATCGACGTACTCCGCGCGCAGCACCGTGCCCGCGCCGACGATCACGTCGTCGGGCAGCGCGCGCCGCAGCGCCGCGATGCTGCCGAACGGGTCCGGCGAATTGAGCGGCACCTCGACGATCCGGAAGCCGGCTTCGTACAGTGCACGGCCGTGGTCGGCCGCTTCGGCGGGCGTGATCCCGCGCAGGATCGCAATCAGCGGACACGCGTCGAACGCGCGCATCAGTGCGGCGTGAGGCGTGTACGGCGCGGGTAACGTAAGGTCGGACGGCATCAGGGGTTCCTCTGCAATCGATTCATTGGTCGGCGCAGACGGGCTCGCCGTCCGCGCGCACGAGCCCGGCGCGTGACGCGATCCGCCACAGGCCGCGCTCGGTCGCATGCGCGACGACTCGCGCGTGCGGGTGGCCGAATTCCTGAAGCGCATCGGCGTAGCGCGCGCACAAACCGTCGTCTCCGATCAGCAGCAGCGGCTGGTGCGCGAGCGCGATGCCGCGCTCCGCGAGCATCGCGTCGAGCGCGTTGAGCTCATGGCCGATCAGCAGGCCGGACAGGTAGTCGCCCTGCGCATCGGGCGCGAGCCGGTCGGTCAGGCCGAGCGTGCGCGTGCTGAAAATCGTCGCGAGCAGCCCCGTGTGCCGCGCGCCGCGCGCGACCGATACGCCGCGCACGAACGCCGCGCGATCGGGCGACGCACCGGCGCGCATCGTGCGGCCGAGGATCGTGTGGTCGCGCAGCACCGCGAACAGCTCGCCGGTCATGAAGGTCTGGAACCGCTCGATCAGCCCGTTCGTCACCCACGCCCATTTCGCATGCGTGCCCGGCAAGCCGATCAGTACCCCTGAACGATCTGCGCCAAGCGTGGGATCGCTCGCGAGTGCGCCGACTATCTGCGTTTCTTCGCCGCGCATCACGTCGGGCAGTTCTCCCGTGGCGATCACGCCCGGCACGATCGAGACCGTCGTACCGCGCAAGGTCGTCACCGTGATGAGGCCCGCGACGAGCGCGTCGGCGCCGGCCGGCACCGCGACATACGGCGCCTCGCGCCAGCCCTGCGCGCTGCCGACCATCCCGGCGGCGAGCACCGGCAGGCCGGGCGAGCGGTCGAGCCAGTCGCCGCAGGCTTCCTCGAACACCGCGTCGAACGCGCGCGCGCCGCCGCCCGGCACATGCATGACGCCCGCCGGGCGGCTGCGCGTGTCGATGAGCGCGCCGTGCGCGTCGTACAGATACGCGCGCAGCGAGGTCGTGCCCCAGTCGAGCGCGATCAGCGACGGGGTGGCGGAGGTAGCGTCCGGAACGGGCCGGGTCGAAGTCGTCATCGTTTGATCCTGCGGGTACCCTGCGGCGGGCTCCAGCCCAGTTCCGCGGAAATGGCTCGCGCTTCGCGCTGCACGAGCGGAATCAGTTCGTCCATCCGGTCGTGCGGCATGTACGGAATCGTGCTCGCCACCGACACCGCCGCGACGACCGCGCCCGATGCGTCACGGATCGGCGCCGCCACGCAGCGGATCGACGCCTCGTTCTCCTCGAGGTCGAACGTATAGCCGCCGGCCGCGTAATGGGCCATGCGCTGCAGGAACGCGCTCGTCTCGGGCCGGTTGTCGGGTTTGAAGTTGACGCCGGCCAGCGCGCGCCGTGCGGCCTCGAACAGCGAGCGCCACAGGTCGGGATCGAGGTCGAGCATCATCGCCTTGCCGATGCCGGTCGACGCGAGCGGCATCCGGTGGCCGACGCGCGAGCGCATCTCGAGGCCGCGCGTACCGGGAATCTTGTCGATGTACAGCACGTCGTCGCCGTCGCGCACGCCGAGATGGATCGTGTCGAGCGTCGCTTCCGCGAGCGCTTCGAGGTGCGGGCGCGCGACCGCGGTGAGCGGCATCTGCTCAAGCGCGATCGTGCCGAGCTCGATCAGCTTCGGGCCGAGCAGGTAGCCGCCCTGCACCTGGCGCAGGTAGCGCGCCTGCACGAGGCTGCTGACGAGGCGATGCGTCGTGCTGCGCGTCGTACCGAGTGCGGCGCCGATCGCGCGCATGTCGCGCGCGCCGTTCGCGATCGCCTCGAGGATCGCCAGACCGCGCAGCAGCGTCTGCGTACCGGCCTGCTGGGCAGCGAGATCGAGCGGCGTGCTGGTCGCGCCGATGCTGTCGGTCAGCGACGCATCGTCCGGCGTCGCGCGCCGGGCGTCGAGGGCAAGGGAGTCGGGCATCTTGGTCATGGGGCGGGCTTCTTCAACGGAACCGGTGAAGCCGTTCGCGCGACGCCGGAACTGCGTCCGGCATTGCGTCGAGGCGGCGGTCGATGCACCGAATAAAGCGCCCGGCGAACTTCATGGAAGGTGTCTCCGTGTGCGTCGGGCGCCGCGCGATGCGTGGGTCCGAAGCTGTCGATGTGCTTCGGATTGTAGGAGCGCACGCACTCGTCTCCAATATTTGAATGCGTTGTCCAGATAATGAGAATTCGACGGGAATCCGCGGCAGGCACGCCATAACGGCTGCGCCATGTGCACGGGGGCGGAACCCGCCGTATCGCAGGTTCCGCCCCCGTTGGTTCACCGCTCGCCGCGCTTACTGCTGGCTCGTGCTGCGTGCCTGCATGTAGCGCTGTACGTCCGCGAACGACACGCGGCCGTTGCCGCTCGAGTCGATCTGCCGGAAGTGGTTCGCGACATAACCGAGGCCGGCCGCGCGCGCCTGCGATTCGGTGATCGAACCCGTGTTCTGCGAGTCGGCCGCGCTGAACTGCCGCGCGAGCTTGCGCACCACCTGCGCATGCAGCGCGGCGCCCGTCGTCTGCGTGCCGGCGGTCGGCTTGCGCGCGGCCGGCGGCACGTACGGATCGCCGAGCTGCGCCTGGCGCGCGCGCGCCGGCGCGGCGGCGTCGCTCGCCTGCGCGAACGCGGATACGGATGCTGCGGCGCCGACACATGCGAGCGCCGCGGCAACGACGATGAAACGATTCTTCATATCAGGCTCCAGTCTGGAATGAGGTCGTCGACGGCCGGCGCGGCGCCACCGCGGGCGCCTGTCGCCGGCCGACGCAGCATCAGTGCGCGGCCGCGTTGTAGAAGGTCACGAGGTCGGCTTTCTCCTGCGGACGCGACGTATCGTCGAGATAGACCATGTGTCCGCCCTGATAGTCCCTGATCGTCAGGTTCGGTTGCGTGCCGAGCCGCGCGAGGTCGAGCTCGGTCTGGTAGAACGGCGTCGCGATGTCGTGATACCCGTTCAGCGACAGCACCTTCAGTTGCGGGTTCAGCGCCAGCGCCGCGGCGAGATCGGGGATCGTGTCGGGCATCGCGAGCCCGTCGTGCGTCCAGTCCCACGTGTTGATCGCGTTGCTGCTCAACGAATACGCCGACTGCGCGGTGTACTTCAGCTCGTTCGGCAGGTACTGGCCGATCGTGTCGGTGAACGGCTTCGTGATGAACGAGCTCGACGGATCGCCGTCCGCGGCAAGCGGGCTCGACACCGGCACGTTCACGCGCGCGTCGTAGCGGCCGATCAGCGTGCCCGGGATCAGCGACAGCTGGAAGCTGTTGTCGAAGAAGGTCGGGATCACGTTGAAGTCCGCATTCCACAGCGACTGCTTCACGCCGGTCGAATTCACCATCGTCGTGACGAGGGCCGGCGGCGGCGGCGTATGGCTCGCGAGGTACGCGTTCACGGCGGGCGCGTAGCTGCCGGCCGTCAGCAGGCGCATCTGGTCCGCATACTGCGGCAGGTTCGACGGGTTCGGGTTGTCGAGCTGGTAGTACGCACCGACGGTGCCATACGACGGCACGAAACCCGCGCAACTCACCGGGCTCGACCCGTTGTTCGAGTTGCCGATGTAGTCGCTCGCCATGTCGCAGTTCGTGTTGTAGTTCAGGATCGACGACTGCAGCACGATGCCGTCGAGCTTCACGCCCGCCGTCTCGAGCAGGTTCGCGAGCACGTCGGTGCGCGGCGTGCCGTACGATTCGCCGAACAGGTATTTCGGCGATGCACTGCGCTGGTTCACGGCGAGGTAGCGCGTGACGAAATCTCGGAACGCGCCGCCGTCCTGGTCGACGCCCCAGAACGTCTGGTTCGTGTTCGGCGCGATCGCTTCGGAGAAGCCGGTGCCGATCGCATCGACGAACACGAGGTCGGTCGTGTCGAGCAGGCTTTCCTGGTTGTCGACGAACGGGAACGTCGACGTGTTCGCGTTCGGGTCGCCCGTCTGGATCCGGCGCGGGCCGAACGAGCCGAGGTGCAGCCACACCGATGCCGAGCCGGGGCCGCCGTTGTACAGGAAGGTGACGGGCCGCTTCGCCGCGGGCTGGTTGTCGGCCGTATAGGCGACATAGAAGAACGACGCTTCGGGCGCGCCCGTCTGCGGATTGCGCGCGACGAGGTGGCCGGCCGTGGCCGTGTAGCGGATCGTCTTGCCGTTCAGCGTGATCTGGTGATGCGTGACGGCGGCCTTTTCAACCGCGGCGGAGGCGTCGAGCGACGCGTTCGCGCTCGACGAATAACTGTTCGGATCGTTGTACGCCTTGTCCACCTGACCGGCGGGATCGGCTGAGTTGTCGGCGCCGGCAGCGGCGGACGATGTCACGTCGTCGTTGCAGGCCGTCAGAATCAGCGAAGAAAACACCACTCCCAACAACAGCTTCGCTTTGCTCGCTGGCATCGTTGCTTTCCTTCTCTCGGATGTTTTTTGTATCGAGCAGCCGGATAAGCCGCCCCCCGCCTCGATCGCGGCCGATAAGCCGAGGCGCTGGCCAATATACGCGAGCCCGTCAGCTTTGAAAAATTTTGAAATATTTGGCCGGCGGCCGGTGCGGCGCACACCTTTCAGGAATGCTTCGGTTTGCGAAACGTTGCATTTCACGCACCTTTCACGGACTTTCGCGTTTACCCGGGAATACTAAAAAATCCAGGATTTCGTGCCATATCAGCCAACAAACACGCGTGATCGCGAGCATTGCTCAGCAAAGCGAAATAGACGGATTCGTCTAATGGATGTGACCCGAAATGCGCGCGACACGCATGCGCTGCAGCGCACAAACGGCATGCAAGCGACCCGCGTGCGGCGCACGGGCATCGAAACGGTCAATGTGACGGCGCGCTCGCGCCGTTCACTCCGATTGCGGCAGTTCGGCCGCGCCCATCCGGCGGGCGATGACTGCCGCGCGCTGCGCCTGGTAGGCCGAGCCGCGGTGCGCGTCGAACCAGCGCGGCTTCGGCAGCATCACCGCGAGGCGCGCCGACTGCCACGCGCCGAGCCGGCTCGCGGGAATCCGGTAGTAATAGCGTGCGGCCGCCTCGGCACCGTACACGCCGCGTCCCCACTCGACGGAATTCAGGTAGATCTCGAAGATCCGCTCCTTGTCGAGCACCGTTTCGAGCATCCACGTGATGATGAGCTCCTGCCCCTTGCGGATGTAGCTCTTCTCGCGCGACAGGAACAGGTTGCGCGCGAGCTGCTGCGTGATCGTCGAGCCGCCCGCGACGATCCGGCCGCGCGCCTTGTTCTTCTCCCACGCCTGCAGGATCGCGTCGACGTCGTAGCCGTTGTTGGTCGCGAAGGTCGAGTCTTCCGACGCGATCAGCGCGCGCTTCAGGTTGCGCGAGATCTGGTCGTAAGGCACCCACTGGTGCTGGATCTGCGCGGGCGGCTTGTCGCGCGACAGCCACCACGCGTCGGTGCGCATGAACGCGGTCGAGCCCGGGTTCACGAACGACCACAGCGCGATCTGTACGAGATAGAACAGTTGCGTCGCGAACCACGCACCCGCGAACACCGATCCCGCATAGACGATCCAGCGCGTCGGGCTCACCGTCCGCGTGTGCTGCGTGCCGCTCACCGCCACCACGTGCCGCGCCCCGTTCAGCTCGCCGCGAGCGCCTGGCGCAGCGCGGCCAGCACCGGCGCGCCGTCCGGCCGCACGCCGCGCCAGATGAAGAACGATTCGGCCGCCTGCTCGACGAGCATCCCGAGCCCGTCGGCGGTGCGCGCGCCGAGCGACGCCGCATGCTGCATGAACACCGTCGGCTGCGCGCCGTACATCATGTCGTACGCGAGCGTGCCCGCGCCGAACGCGGCCGCGTCGCACTCCGGCAGCGCGGCATCGAGGCTGCCGGCCGTCGCGTTGATCACCACGTCATATGGCTCCGCGCGCACGACGTCCGGGCCGCCGCCCGCGAGCGTGCAGCCTGCATCGTGGGCGGCCTGCATGAACTGGCCGACGAGCGCCTCGGCCTTGCTCGCGGTGCGGTTCACGATCGTGATCGACAGCGGCGCGCGGTCGAGCAGCGGCAGCACGACACCGCGCGCCGCACCGCCCGCGCCGAGCAGCAGGATGCGCGCGCCCGCCAGCGACACGCCGAGATTCGCCTCGATGTCGCGCACGAGGCCGACGCCGTCGGTGTTGTCGCCATGGATACGGCCGTCGGCGTCGATGCGCAGCGTATTCACCGCGCCCGCCGCCGCCGCGCGCGGCGACAGCGTGTCGGCGAGCGCATGCGCCTCGAGCTTGAACGGCACCGTCACGTTCGCGCCGCGACCGCCTTCGGCGACGAAGGCGCGCACGGCGGCTTCAAAGCCGTCGACCGGCGCGAGCCGGTGCGCGTAGTCGACCGGCTCACCCGTCTGCGCGGCGAACTGCGCGTGGATGAACGGCGACTTGCTGTGCGCCACCGGGTTGCCGAACACGACATAGCGGTCGGCGCCGCTCGTCGACGCAGCTGCGGTCATGATGCGCGCCCCTCTTCTTCGGCGTTGCCGCCCGTGGCTTCGCCGCCTTCACCGCCTTCGCCGGCAGCTGCGCCGTCCGCCTCCGCCAGCGCTTCCGCCTCGGTTTCGGCCGTTGCGTCTTCGGCGTCGATCAGCGTGTCGTCGCCGCTTTCGGCGTCATCCTCTTCGTCGGCCGCGTCGCCGCTCGTCACGGTCGGCGCATCGAGCACGTTCAGCAACCGCACCGATGCCTCGATCGTCAGCTCGTCGAGCGACATCACGTCGAGCAGCACGCGCGTGCCGCGCGCATGCACGCCGAGCCCCGGCACGTGCAGCAGCAGCGGAATTTCCTCGAGGCGCACGAGATCGCCCTTCACCACGCTCGCGACGACCTGCTTCTTCTGCTCCTGCGCGAGCCAGCGCAGGCACCAGAAGTACTCCATCCGGCGCTGGTAGTCGGCGTAGGCCGTATACGTGTCGTCGAAGCCCTGCACGACCGCGTACAGGTCGGCGTCCTTCGGCTTGAACGGTGCGGCGAGCTTCGCGGTGACGCCGTGCTGCACGCACGCGAGCAGCTGCCACTGGTTCACGAGGTCGACGTAGCGGCGCAGCGGCGACGTGCTCCATGCGTACTGCGCGACACCGAGACCTTCGTGCGGCGCGGCCGTCGTCTGCATCCGCGTGCGCTTCGGGCCCGGTGCGCCGAAGCCGCGCTGCGAGCGGTAGATGCCCGGCACCGTGTGATCGTGCAGGAACGCGCCCCACGTCGAGTTCGCGAGAATTGCGAGCTCCGACACGATCAGGTCGAGCGGCGAGCCGCGCCGGCGCGGCGTGATCGTCACGTGCTCGCCTTCGACGTAGAAGTTGTAGTCGGTGTTGCGCTGCACCTCGCGCTTCAGGCCGTAACCCGCGCGCGCGACCTGGCGCTTCTCGAACAGCGCCTGCGCGAGCGGCCACAGCACGGCGATGTCGTCCTTGTGCGGATAGTCGCCGGTGCCGGCCGCGAGCGTCTCTTCGTTGACGAGCTCGTCGAGGTTGTTGTGTCGCAGGTTGTTCTTCACGAACACGAGCTCGGCGCGCGTCTCGTTCGCGACGATCTCCTGCGTTTCGCGGTTGACGATGATGTACAGCGACAGTGCCGGACGGTAGTCGCCCTCTTTCAGCGTGAACACGTCGACGACGTCGTCCGGCAGCATCGTGATCTTGTCTCCCGGCATGTAGACGGTCGACAGGCGTGTGCGCGCGATCGCGTCGATCGCGTCGCCGCGCACGATGCCGAGCGCCGGCGCCGCGATGTGCACACCGATGCGCACGCGGCCGTCGGCGAGATGCTCGACCGAGAATGCGTCGTCGATTTCGGTCGTCGTGATGTCGTCGATCGAGAACGCCTCGACGTCCGCGCGCGGCAGGTCGTCCGGCAGCGGGCCGACCGTGACGGCCGGAAAGCCCGTGCCGTGCGGGAAGAACTCCGCGAGGAAGCGCGCCTCGTGCAGCGCGCGCGGCGACGCGATGCCGCCGCAGTCGAGCATCAGCCGCGCCGGCGACACGCCGCGCGCACCGGCCGCCGCTTCCATCGCCTTGTATTCGATCGCGTTCTTGTCCGGCCGCGTCAGCAGCCCGAGCACCTTGCCCGTGAACGCTTCCGGCAGCTTGCCGGCCTTCAGCTCCTCTTCGTACTGCGCCTGGACGAGCGCCTGCTGGCGCTTGCGCTCGAGCGACGCGAGCGCCATCTTGAGCTGCTCTTCCGGCGCGCGCTGGTACTGGCCGCGCCCCTTGCGGCGGAAGTAGACGGGCGAGCCGTGCAGTCGCAACACCAGCGCCGCGCGCTCCACCGGGCCGTACGTCGCGCCGAAGTATTCCGCGGCCAGCGCCGTATACGCGAACTCGTCGGTCGGCGCGCATTCCCACAGGAAATCCAGGTCGATCTGCTGCGCGGCCGTGTCGGCTTCCTGCATCAGTTCGCCCGCGGCCGGCTTGTCGAATTCGATCAGCACGTCTTTCGCGCGCACCTTGGCCCGCCGCCCGCCGGGCAACTCGACCTGAAATGCGTCGCCCTGGCGCGACAGCACGCTGCCCGCCTTGAAACTGCCCGATTCCTCGAAGAAAACGTTCACTCAGTACTCTCGTTCAGACTGCCGGGCGCCGCGTCCGCGGCGCCTCATGATGATGGGAATTCGATCGGCACATGGCCGGATCAAGACGTCTTTCCGTCGCAAAACGCGAGAACGTCGTCGACATAGTCGGCAAATTCGCTGATCCCGTGATCGCTGCCTTCGATCACGCGCGTCTTCGCGCCCGGGTAATGCGCGAGCATCTCGCGGTAATCGAGCACTTCGTCACCGGTCGCCGCGAACAGATAGTAGCGTTCGGCACGCGTGATTGCCGGCACGCGCAGCGCGTCGAGTTCATGCAGGTGATGGCGCTCGACGACGATCGTGCCGCCGCCGTGCCACAGCGGCTGTTCGCCGAGGTGCTGCTCGAGATCGCGCTGCGGCACGATGGCCGGATTCAGCAGCACGGCCTTCCAGCCGTGTTTTTCGGCCAGCCACGTGGCGTAATAGCCGCCGAGCGAGCTGCCGATGACGGTCACGTCGCGCGCGCCGGCCACCTCGGCTTCCGCGACCGCGATCGCTTCGAGCGGCGACACCGACAGCGACGGGCACCGCCACTCGCCGGTGCGGCCGAGCTCGGCCATGCGCGCGGCGAGCTGGCGCGACTTCTGCGATTCCGGCGACGACCGGAAGCCGTGCAGATACAGGATCACGAGCGGCTCCCGAGCGCATCGAGCAGCTTCTGATGAACGCCGCCGAAACCGCCGTTGCTCATCACGAGCACGTGGTCGCCCGGGCGGGCGGCTGCGACGACGGACTTCACCAGCAGGTGCAGGTCGTCGAACGCATGCGCGCGATCGCCGAGCGGCGCCAGCGCCTCGGCCAGATTCCAGCCGAGCGCGTCGCGCCCGGCCGGTGCGCCGTAACCGAACACGAGATCGGCGTCGGCCAGGCTCGCCGGCAATTGCGACTTCATCACGCCGAGCTTCATCGTGTTCGAGCGCGGCTCGAGCACGGCGAGAATGCGGGAATTCTGGCGGCCGATGCGTGCACGAAGGCCGGCGATCGTGGTTTCGATCGCGGTCGGATGGTGCGCGAAGTCGTCGTAGACGGTCACGCGGTCCACGCTGCCGCGCACTTCCATGCGGCGCTTCACGTTGCGGAACGCCGCGAGGGACGCGGCGGCCTGCGCGGGCGGCACGCCGACGTGGCGCGCGGCCGCGATCGCCGCGAGCGCGTTCATCCGGTTGTGATCGCCCTGCACCTGCCATGCGACTTCGCCGACGCGTTCCGCGTGCGAATACACCGCGAAACGCTCGTCGACCGGCACGCCGTCCTCGGCCGGCAGCGCCTGCCAGCCGCCGTCGACGCCGAACCGCTCGACCTCGCTCCAGCAGCCGCGCGCCAGCACGCGCTCGAGCGCGTCGGAACGGCCGTTCGTGACGATCCTGCCGACACCGGGCACGGTGCGCACGAGATGGTGGAATTGCGTCTCGATCGCGGCGAGATCGGGGAAGATGTCGGCGTGATCGAATTCAAGGTTGTTCAGCACCGCGGTGCGCGGCCGGTAGTGGACGAACTTCGAGCGCTTGTCGAAGAACGCCGTATCGTATTCGTCGGCCTCGATCACGAAGAAGCTCGAATCGGTGAGCCGCGCCGACACGCCGAAGTTCAGCGGCACACCGCCGATCAGGAAGCCCGGGTTCAGACCGGAGTCTTCCAGCAGCCACGCGAGCATCGACGACGTGGTCGTCTTGCCGTGCGTGCCCGCGACCGCGAGCACCCACTTGCCGGCGAGCACGTGTTCGCCGAGCCATTGCGGGCCGGATACGTAAGGCAGGCCGCGATCGAGGATCGCCTCCATCAGCGGATTGCCGCGCGTGACGACGTTGCCGATCACGAACAGATCCGGTTTCAGGTCGATCTGCTCGGCGCCGTAGCCCTCGATCAGCGTGATGCCCTGCGCCTCGAGCTGCGTGCTCATCGGCGGATAGACGCCCGCGTCGCAACCCGTCACCGTGTGGCCCGCCTCGCGCGCGAGTACGGCGAGACCGCCCATGAAGGTGCCGCAGATGCCAAGAATGTGGATGTGCATAGATGAATGCTTTCGCGCCGCCGGGCGCCGTCGATTCGGAAAGGATGTGTGTGCGGCGCGCCGGACGGGCCGCGCGGCCGGCGCCCGGCCAACGGCTTTTGCCGCGACACAAAGAACACTATTGTAACTGACGGCCTGCCGTGCCCGGCGGCCCGAACGATGCGCGCGGGCGGCGCCGGCACGCCTGGCGGCAGGCCGCCGCACCCGTGCTCGGGCGCCGCGGCGATCGAGTATGATTGCCGGATCATGTCTCGCAAACCTCTTGTCGACCCGCGGCGCCTCCGCGAGGAAATTGCCCAGTCCGCCGCCCGCCTGATCGCGGAGGACGGCCTCGACTATGCCGGCGCAAAACGCAAGGCCGCGCGCCAGTTGCTGGGCGACTCGCGCGTTGCCGGCGAATGGTTGCCGGATAACGACCAGATCGAGGAAGAACTGCGCGAATACATCGCGCTGTTCCAGAGCGACACGCAGCCGGACGAACTGCGCCGCCTGCGCGAAGTCGCGCTCGACTGGATGCGCCGGCTCGCCGAGTTCCATCCTTATGTGACGGGTGCCGTGCTGAACGGCACCGCGAACGCGCATTCGGATATCCATTTGCAGGCATTCACCGACAACCCGAAGGACGTCGCGATCTACCTGCTGAACCAGAACGTCCAGTACGACGTGTCCGAGACGCGGCATTTCGCGGGCCGCGCCGACGTCGAGACGCTCAGTTTCCTGTGGCGCCCGCGGCGCGACGTGGATGCGATCGGCATCCATCTCGCGCTCTATGCGAGCGACGACCTGCGCGGCGCGGTCAAGGCCGACGCGCGCGGCCGGGTCGCCCGTGCGGATGCCGCCGCGCTGCGCGCGCTCGTCGAAGCAGGCAAGGCCCCTTCCGAACCGGAATGATTCAACGATGATGATGAAACGCATGTTGGCGCTCGCGGTCGTCGCGGCCGCCGCCGTTGCCGGCGGGCTCGCCGCCGGCCATTGGTTCCGCGGCACCGCCGATGACGGGGTTGCCGTCGCCGCGCCCGCCGCGCAGGGCAGCCCGGTCGAACAGTTGTGGGCGGCCTCCCTGACGGGTGTCGACGGCAAGCCGGCCACGCTGTCCGCCTTCAAGGGCCAGAAGGTCGTCGTCAATTTCTGGGCGTCATGGTGCGGCCCGTGCGTCGAGGAGATGCCGGAGCTCGTCGCGCTGTCGCACCAGTACAAACAGAAGGGCATCCGTTTCATCGGGATCGGCGTCGATTCCGAACAGAACGTGAAGAACTTTCTGCAGAAGGTGAAGGTCGACTATCCCGTCTTCGTCAGCGGTTACGCGGGCGCCGATCTGGCCCGTAATTTCGGGAATACCGCCGGCGCGTTGCCGTTTACGGTCGTCATCGACCAGACCGGCAAGATTCGCGAGACAAAATTGGGACAAATCCAGCCGGCCGAGCTGAAAAAGACGCTCGACGCGCTGTAACCCGCCCGAACGGCGGCCCGGACGTTGTGGGCGATTTGCCCGTCGATCGCCGCAATTTCGCGTGAATTCGCCGCTACTTTGCATGCGCACCGGTAATTCTTGCAGGTCCCGCGCGCTCGGCCGTTCGGCAAAACTAGACAAATTTCTCTAAATAGCGCTAAAGTTCGCGCAATTCCGCAGAAATAGAAGCGACCATGACACGATTGCTGGTGCTGCACGGCCCCAACCTGAACCTTCTCGGCACCCGGGAACCGGAGGTGTACGGCCGCGTCACGCTCGCACAGATCGATCAGGCGCTTGCCGCGCGTGCCCGGGAAGCCGGCGCCGAACTGTCGTCGTTCCAGAGCAACCATGAAGGTGCGCTGGTCGACCGCATCCAGGCCGCGCGGGAGGAACAGACCGATTTCATCCTGATCAATCCGGCCGCGTATACGCACACGAGCGTCGCGATCCGGGACGCGATCGCCGGCGTTGGCATCCCGTTCGTCGAGGTTCACTTGTCGAACGTGCATCGCCGCGAAGCGTTCAGGCACCACTCCTACTTTTCCGACCAGGCCGAAGGCGTGATCTGCGGGCTCGGCTGGAAAGGTTATCTGTACGCGCTCGAGTACGCGCTGGACAAGCTGCAAGGCACGTCGCGCGGCTGAATTCGCGATCTAGATTCAGCGCCGGCCCCTAACCGGCGCTTTCACGTATTGAAAGGGGAATTCCCGATGGATCTTCGTAAGCTGAAAACTCTGATCGACCTCGTTTCCGAATCCGGCATCTCCGAGCTGGAAGTGACGGAAGGCGAAGGCAAGGTGCGCATCGTCAAGAACGCGCCGCCGGTCTACGTGCAGCCGACGGCTGGGTATGCCCCGCAAGTCAGCGCGCCCGCTCCGTCGGTCGCGCTGCCGACCGAAGGCGCTGCCGCGCCGGCCGCTGGCGGCGCTGCCGCACCGGCTGCCCCGCAGGGCCACGTCGTGACGTCGCCGATGGTCGGCACGTTCTATCGCGCGCCGTCGCCGGGCGCGGACCCGTTCGTCCAGGTGGGCGACACGGTCAAGGAAGGCCAGACGATCTGCATCATCGAAGCGATGAAGCTGCTCAACGAGATCGAGTCGGACAAGGCCGGCGTGATCAAGGAAATCCTCGTCGAGAACGGCCAGGCCGTCGAATACGGCCAGCCGCTTTTCGTGATCGGCTAAATCCGCCGCGCGGCCCGCAGGCCGCGCACCGCCGATGCTCGCCAGGCGCCGTTCGCGCGCCCCTCGAAGAGACGAATACTCGCTATGTTTGAAAAAATCCTCATTGCCAACCGCGGTGAAATCGCGCTGCGCATCCAGCGTGCGTGCCGCGAGCTCGGCGTCAAGACGGTGGTCGTCTACTCGGAAGCCGACAAGGAAGCCAAGTACGTGCGCCTCGCGGACGAAGCCGTCTGTATCGGCCCGGCCCCGTCGAACCTGAGCTACCTGAACATGCCGGCGCTGATCAGCGCCGCGGAAGTCACCGACGCCGAAGCGATCCACCCCGGCTACGGCTTCCTGTCGGAGAACGCCGATTTCGCGGAACGCGTCGAGCAGTCGGGCTTCACGTTCATCGGCCCGCGCCCGGAAACGATCCGCATGATGGGTGACAAGGTCACCGCGAAGCAGACGATGATCAAGACCGGCGTGCCGTGCGTGCCGGGCTCGGAAGGCGCGTTGCCGGACGATCCGAAGGAGATCGTCAAGATTGCGCGCGCGATCGGCTATCCGGTCATCATCAAGGCGGCGGGCGGCGGTGGCGGGCGCGGGATGCGCGTCGTGCACACCGAGGCCGCGCTCGTCAACGCGGTCAACATGACCCGCGAGGAAGCCGGCCGTGCGTTCGGCAACCCGCAGGTGTACATGGAGAAGTTCCTCGAGAACCCGCGCCACATCGAAATCCAGGTGCTGTCCGACGCGTACAAGAACGCGATCTGGCTCGGCGAACGCGATTGCTCGATGCAGCGCCGCCACCAGAAGGTGATCGAGGAAGCGCCGGCGCCCGGCATTCCGCGCCGCCTGATCGACCGCATCGGCGACCGCTGCGCGGACGCCTGCAAGAAGATGGGCTATCTCGGCGCGGGCACGTTCGAATTCCTGTATGAAAACGGCGAGTTCTACTTCATCGAGATGAACACGCGCGTACAGGTCGAGCATCCGGTATCGGAGCTGATCACGGGCGTCGACATCGTGCAGGAACAGATCCGCATCGCGGCCGGCGAGAAGCTCACGCTGCGCCAGCGCGACATCCAGTTCCGCGGACATGCGATCGAATGCCGGATCAACGCCGAAGATCCGTTCAAGTTCACGCCGTCGCCGGGCCGGATCACGTCGTGGCATACGCCGGGCGGCCCCGGCGTGCGCGTCGATTCGCACGCCTACAATGGCTATTTCGTGCCGCCGAACTATGATTCGATGATCGGCAAGCTGATCACCTACGGCGCGACGCGCGAGCAGGCGATCAGCCGGATGCGCATCGCGCTGTCCGAAATGGTCGTCGAAGGCATCCAGACCAACATCCCGCTGCACCGCGAGCTGATGATCGATTCGAAGTTCGTCGAAGGCGGCACCAGCATCCACTACCTCGAAAACCGGCTCGCCCAGAAGCAGCAGGTCGCACCGGAAGAAGCGTAAGCATGAGCTATCGCGAACTCGTCGTCGAACTGGCCCGTGAGCACGCGGAGGCACTGTCCGACGCGCTGCTCGAACTCGGCGCGCTGTCGGTGTCCGTGGAAGACGCCGACGCCGACACGCCCGACGAACAGCCGCTCTTCGGCGAGCCGGGCCTCGTGCCCGACCGCACCGCGTGGCAGCACTCGCGCGTGGTCGCGCTGCTGGCGGCCGAGCATGAGCCGGCCGTGCTGCTCGCCGCAGCTGCCAACGAGATCGGCATCGCTGAAACGCCGACGTTCGTCGTCCGCGAAGTCGAGGAACAGGACTGGGTGCGACTCACGCAATCGCAGTTCGAGCCGATCCCGATCGGCGAGCGGATCTGGGTCGTGCCGTCGTGGCACGATGCGCCCGATCCCGATGCGCTCGTCCTCGAACTCGATCCGGGCCTCGCGTTCGGCACCGGCAGCCATCCGACCACGCGTCTGTGCATGGAATGGCTCGAGCAGTCGGTGAAACCGGGCCAATCGGTGCTCGACTACGGTTGCGGCTCGGGCATTCTCGCGATCCTCGCGAAGAAATGCGGGGCGAACCCCGTCATCGGCATCGACATCGATCCGCAAGCCGTCGAATCGGCACGGCAGAACAGTGAACGCAACCGTGCGGAAGTCACGTACGGGCTGCCCGATGCGTGCCCGGACGGCGAATTCGATATCGTCGTCGCGAACATCCTGTCGAATCCGCTGAAGCTGATGGCGTCGATGCTCGCATCGAAGGTCAAGCCGGGCGGGCGCATCGCGCTGTCGGGCGTGCTCGCGCGCCAGGCGGACGAAGTCGCGGCCGTCTACGCGCGCTACGTCGACATCTCGGTCTGGCGTGAACACGAAGGTTGGGTATGCCTCGCCGGAACCCGGCGCGAAAGCCATTAGAATAGCGCTGTCCTTCACTCTGGCCAGCAGGCCGCCCGGCTCGACATGCTTCTTGCGACGCGCTGCCCTCATTGCGAAACCGTCTTCCGGCTGCAGCAGGAACAGCTCTCGCTGCATCAAGGGCTCGTGCGCTGCGGGCATTGCCACGAAGTCTTCAACGCATCCGAGTCGCTCGTTCCCGAGCATGCGCAGCAGCCCGAGCCGGCCCTGACCGAACCGGCTGCCGCGCCGGACGAAGGCAACACGCACCATCCGGCCCCGCCGGCCCGGCTGTTCACTGCCGATGCGCCGGCCGGGGCATCTTCCGACACCGATTACAAGCCGGAAGGCTGGGACATGTGGGCGCCGTGGCTCGACGCCGGCGTCGACCCGTCGCTGCAACACAACGTGCAGACCGTGCGCACCGAGCCGCTGATACCGCTCGCCCTTCCGTCCACCGACGCCGGCGTCGTTCACTTGTCGGGCACGCCCGCGCCGTTCGCCCCCTCCCCGGCCGAGCTGGACACTTCCGCAGCCGTCGCGCAACCAGCCGAATCGCTGCAGACGCAAACACCGCGGGATACCGAATCATCGGCCGCACCCGTCGAGCGAGACCCGCGTGAGCCGCGCTTCGTTGCGCACCGCCCGTCGGACGCAGATACCGCTCACGATGCCCCCGAACCCTTCGGCACCGCGCACTTCGCCGTGCCGGACGACGAACGCGCGCCGCGCGAACCGCGTTTTGCATTCGCGCCGGCACCGGCCATCGCCGCGGCCGGATCCGAACCCGACACCGGTACCGACGCAAAAGCACCGCACGACGAGAAACCAGCCGCGGCCGCCAGCGCGCCGGCCGCACCGTTCCCCGCTGCGCTGACCGACGACGATCGCCCCCACTTCGCCGTGACGCGCGAGACGCGCGCCCCGCAGCGGCGCGGAATGCTCGGCGGCTTTTTCGGCGGCCTCGTCGCCGCCGTGCTGGCCGTGCTGCTCGTCGCGCAACTCGCGTGGTGGCAACGCGAAACGCTGATGATCCACTGGCCGGTCACGCAGGGCTGGTTCCGGCAGGCCTGCGCGCCGCTCGGCTGCACGGTCGCGCCGCCGCGCGCGATCGACGGCCTGCGGCTCGACGCGACCGACCTGCGCCAGCTCGACGGCCCGCGCGAGCTCGAGCTGAAGGTACCGCTGACGAACCGCTACCGCGTCGCGCTCGCCTACCCGTCGCTCGAACTGACGCTGCTGGACGACACCAACCACGTGACCGTGCGCCGCGTGCTCGCGCCGCGCGACTACGTGCGCCCGGGCACGCCGATCGACGCCGGGTTGCCGCCCGGCACGACGCAGACGATGGTCGTCCGCCTCGAAACGAACGGCACGCCCGCCTCGAATTTCCGCGTCCAGATCTTCTATCCGTGACGCACCGCGGCGCGCGCATGCGCGCCCGTCTCAACCCGCGCGCCCGAGCGGCGCGCTATTTCGGAGCACGAACATGAGCAAAGTTACGCTGGGTGGCAACCCGATCGATCTCGCCGGCACGTTCCCGGCCGTCGGCGCCCAAGCCGCCGATTTCAAGCTGGTCGGCAAGGACCTCGCCGACCTGTCGCTCGCCAGCTTCGCCGGCAAGCGCAAGGTGCTGAACATCGTGCCGAGCCTCGACACGCCGACCTGCGCGACGTCGACCCGCAAGTTCAACGAAGCCGCATCGTCGCTCGACAACACGGTTGTCGTCGTCGTGTCGGCCGACCTGCCGTTCGCGGCGACGCGCTTCTGCACGACCGAAGGCCTCGAGAACGTCGTGACGGCTTCGACGTTCCGTACCGGCCGCGCATTCGCGAACGCATACGGCGTCGACGTGACGAGCGGCCCGCTGAACGGCCTGACCGCCCGTGCCGTCGTCGTGCTCGACGCGCAGGACAAGGTGATCCACGCGGAACTCGTCGGCGAAATCAAGGACGAGCCGAACTACGATGCAGCACTCGCCGCACTGAAGTAAGCTTTCTTTCGCTTTCTCCTGCCGCGCCGCGCCTTTCGCGCGGCGTTGTCGCGCAGGGTCCCTCATTTCTACAGGAACGCACACCTTGGCTACGTTGATTTGCGGCTCGATCGCCTACGACTCCATCATGACCTTCGAAGGGCGGTTCCGCGAGCACATCCTGCCCGACCAGGTGCACCTCATCAACCTGAGCTTCCTGGTGCCGACGATGCGCCGCGAATTCGGCGGCTGCGCGGGCAACATCGCGTACGCACTGCACCTGCTCGGCGGCGATGCACGCATGATGGGAACGGTGGGCGCGCTCGACGCGCAGCCGTATCTCGACCGCCTCGACCAGCTCGGCCTGCGCCGCGACCACGTTCGCGTGCTGCCCGACACCTATACGGCGCAGGCGATGATCACGACCGATCTCGACAACAACCAGATCGCGGCGTTCCACCCGGGCGCGATGATGCAGTCGCACCTGAACCACGCGGGCGACGCGCCGGACATCAAGCTCGCGATCGTCGGCCCTGACGGCTTCGACGGGATGGTCCAGCACGTGGAAGAACTCGCCAAGGCCGGTGTGCCGTTCGTGTTCGATCCGGGCCAGGGCCTGCCGCTGTTCGACGGTGCGACGCTGCGCCGCAGCATTGAACTTGCGACCTATGTAGCGGTCAACGACTACGAGGCCAAGCTGGTGAGCGACAAGACGGGATGGTCCGAAGATGAAATCGCCAGCCGGGTCGACGCCCTCGTCATCACGCGTGGCGAGCATGGCGCGACCATCCGCCACAAGCAGGGTGCAGAGCAGATTCCGGTCGTACCGGCCGAGCACATCGCCGATCCGACCGGCTGCGGCGATGCCTTCCGGGGCGGCCTGCTGTACGGCATCGAGCATGGCCTCGACTGGGCAACCACGGGCCGCCTCGCGAGCCTGATGGGCTCGATCAAGATCGCCCACCAGGGGCCCCAGACTTACGTACTGACGCGCGCCGAGATCGACGCGCGCTTCGAGACTGCATTCGGTTACAGTCTCAAATGAATATTGTGGGAGAGCAAAGATGTTGACGAAAAAGACCCTCACGCTCGCGGCCATGCTGACGGCCTCGCTGACGCTCACCGGTTGCTTCACCGCGCCGGGCTCGGCGGATGTCTATAGCGTCGGCCAGGCGCAGCGCGAACAGACGGTTCGCATGGGCACGGTCGAAAGCGTCCGTGCAGTGCGCATCCAGTCCGACGGCGGCGGCAGTGCGATCGGCACGCTCGGCGGCGGCGCACTCGGTGCGGTGGCAGGCAGCGCGATCGGCGGCGGCAAGGGATCGATCCTGACCGCGATCGCGGGCGGTCTCGTCGGTGCGGTCGCAGGCAACGCAGTCGGCGAAAACCTCAGCACGGCGAACGGTGTCGAAATCACCGTGCGCCTCGACAACGGCGATCTGCGCTCGATCACGCAGGCAGCAAGCGGCGAAGCGTTCCGCGCCGGCGAGCGGGTGCGACTGCTGTCGAGCGGCGGCGTCACGCGCGTCACGCACTAACAGGTACCTCAGCTCGCGGCGCAAGCCGCGGTCGAACGCATGTGCGAAGCTGCACATGCGTTTTTTTTCGTCCGTACTCGCCGCGGCCCGCATACGGGCAGCCGGCATACGGGCACATCGGCAAACACGGACGAAAAAAATCCCGCCACCTGAGCCAGATGGCGGGACTGATTGAGTAGCGCTACTCAACCCACGGACACCATGTGAGTGTCCGGGTGGTACGGCTCAGCCTCGATTACGGACGGCTGCCGGTCGGGAACGGCCATGCCGCTGCCGGGTTGAGCGCGGTCTTCACGCCCGATGCCGGCGCAACCGATGCGGTCGACGCGGTCGTTGCCGGCGCAGCCTTCTTCACGACGGCCTTCTTCGGAGCTGCAGCCTTCTTGGCCGGTGCAGCAGCCTTCTTCGCCGGAGCAGCGGCCTTCTTCGCAGGAGCAGCGGCAGCCTTCTTCGCAGCAGGCGCAGCCTTCTTCGCGGCAGCCTTCTTAGCAGGCGCGGCCTTCTTCGCAGCAGCCTTCTTAGCAGGCGCGGCCTTCTTCGCAGCAGCCTTCTTCGCCGGTGCGGCCTTCTTCGCAGCAGCCTTCTTCGCCGGTGCGGCCTTCTTCGCAGCAACCTTCTTCACTGCGACTTTCTTGGCTGCAACCTTCTTCGCTGCGGCCTTCTTCGCCGGTGCTGCCTTCTTCGCGGCAACCTTCTTCACCGCGACCTTCTTGGCTGCAACCTTCTTCGCTGCGGCCTTCTTCGCCGGTGCTGCCTTCTTCGCGGCAACCTTCTTCACCGCGACCTTCTTCGCAGCAACCTTCTTCACTGCAGCAGCCTTCTTCGCCGGAGCAGCAGCCTTCTTCGCAACGGTCTTCTTGGCAGCAACTTTCTTAGCAGCCGGTTTCTTCTTGGCGGTAGCCATGTTGTTCTCCTTCAGGTTCAGATGAGAGTCAGTTCAAACTACACCCTTCGTCAAAACCCGCTTCCCGCGGACGCTGTTCAGGACGTGCGCTTCGAAGCGGGCTATTCATCGGCGTACGCGGATACCACGCGCTTACGCTAATGAATACGGTATGGCGCGCGTGACCACCCGGCCTCGCGCGCCAAATCAAGTCGGTAGCCGGCGCACCTCGCGCCGCTACCCCTAATCGCTTGATCAAGCGGACCGCCACACGGCCGTCCGCTTTTTCCGGAGGGAAGTTTGCCCATCCCACTGAAGGGTTCGCAAAGTGCCTGTCGTGTCGTTGGGCCGTTAAGGCACCGGGCATGCTTTGCATCAGGCGTTCTTGCTCCTAAACCTTGGGCCGGGGCCGAGAGGCCACCGGCTGCTCACATCATGTGACGGGTTCGCTGCTGCGGGTTATTCCCAGGACAGCGCACCGCCCGTCTGATACTCGATCACACGCGTCTCGAAGAAGTTGCGTTCCTTCTTCAGGTCGATCATCTCGCTCATCCACGGGAACGGGTTTTCCTCGTTCGGGTACAGCGGATCGAGGCCGATCTGCTGGCAACGGCGGTTGCTGATGAAGCGCAGGTAGCTCTTGAACATCGACGCGTTCAAACCCAGCACGCCGCGCGGCATCGTGTCTTCGGCGTAGCGGTATTCGAGTTCGACAGCCTGCTTGAACAGCTCGCGGATCTCGGCGCGGAATTCCGCGGTCCAGAGATGCGGGTTCTCGAGCTTGATCTGGTTGATCAGGTCGATGCCGAAATTGCAGTGCATCGACTCGTCGCGCAGGATGTACTGATATTGCTCTGCAGCACCCGTCATCTTGTTCTGGCGGCCGAGCGCGAGGATCTGCGTGAACCCGACATAGAAGAACAGGCCTTCCATGATGCAGGCGAACACGATCAGCGACTTCAGCAGCTTCTGGTCCGCTTCGAGCGTGCCGGTCTTGAAGGCCGGATCCGTCAGCGTGTGGATGAACGGGATCAGGAATTCGTCCTTCGCGCGGATCGACGTGACCTCGTGGTACGCGTTGAAGATCTCGCCTTCGTCGAGACCGAGCGATTCGACAATATATTGGTACGCGTGCGTGTGGATCGCTTCCTCGAACGCCTGGCGCAGCAGGAACTGCCGGCACTCGGGCGCCGTGATGTGGCGGTACGTGCCGAGCACGATGTTGTTCGCCGCGAGCGAATCGGCCGTCACGAAGAAACCGAGGTTGCGCTTCACGATGCGGCGCTCGTCCTCGGTCAGACCGTTCGGGTCCTTCCACAGTGCGATGTCGCGGGACATGTTGATTTCCTGCGGCATCCAGTGGTTCGCGCAACCGGCCAGATACTTTTCCCACGCCCACTTGTACTTGAACGGCACCAGCTGATTCACGTCAGTCTGGCCGTTGATGATGCGCTTGTCGGCGACATTGACCCGCGCTTCCGAACCGCCGGCGGGAACAGCCGATGCTTGCGGCGGCACCGCAAGATCGCCTTCGAAAATGTCACGGACCTGATGGGCGGCAGGCGTTGCAGCCTGCATTCCGACAGCCATCCCGGCGGAGGTGCGCATTGCGTTTTGCTGCGCTCCGCTCGCGGGGGTTACGGCAGTCTTCTCGTCATCCCAGTTGAGCATAAATTCTCACCATCAATTTAGAACGGTTTGTACCATCTTTTCCTGAGCGATAAAAGGGTTCGCTCACGAAAAATCCTTTTTTCGATTCGCGTTGCGACCTCGATACAACACTTTGAGCAACGCATCGTCATTCATGCAGCGCGCGATGTGAGTCGCGCGTGTATCGCGAGGTGCGCTCGACGCATCGAACGCTGATCGAAACGCGACGTCGTCGGGGATGTTTCGATCGCTTGTCACTGCCTGCAACGCAGGTGCCGCGTTACAGATTCCTTATCATTTTTTTAGTTGAGAGCGGCGCACACTTCAACCTCGATCGGTCGTCGTGTGCGCCGCCCTTGCCTGCTTCTCAGGTCAGGCGCACTGCGTTACTGGCACGCTTCGCACTCGTCGAAGCCGGGATCGCCCGGACGCATCGTGCACACCGGACCATCCGCCTCGACCGGCGCGAGTGCCGGCGCTGCGTTGACCGCGCCCGACGACGCATCGCCGCCCGCCGCACCAAAGCCGCCCGCTGCGCCTTGCGCGCCGCCGCTGCTCGAGCCGCCGGTCGGCACTGCGTTCAGTGCGCCGTGCGCGACCGTCGACTTCTCGACGTGCGTCGCCGCCATCGTGCGGAGGTAGTAGGTCGTCTTCAGGCCGCGCAACCATGCGAGCTTGTAGACCTCGTCGAGCTTCTTGCCCGACGCGCCGCCCATGTAGATGTTCAGCGACTGCGCCTGGTCGATCCACTTCTGGCGACGCGATGCCGCTTCGACCAGCCACGTCGGGTCGACTTCGAACGCGGTCGCGTAGATCGCGCGCAGGTCGGCCGGGATACGGTCGATGCGCGACAGCATGCCGTCGAAGTACTTCAGGTCAGCGACCATCACTTCGTCCCACAGGCCGCGTTCCTTCAGGTCGCGGACGAGGTACTCGTTGACCACCGTGAATTCGCCCGACAGGTTCGACTTCACGTACAGGTTCTGGAAGGTCGGCTCGATACAGGCCGACACGCCGATGATGTTCGAGATCGTCGCCGTCGGCGCGATCGCGACGCAGTTCGAGTTGCGCATGCCGTGTGCGGCGATCCGCGAGCGCAGCGACGTCCAGTCGAGCGACTCCGAGGTGTCGACCTCGACGTAGCCGCCGCGCGCTTCCGTCAGCAGCTTCAGCGTGTCCTGCGGGAGGATGCCGCGATCCCACAGCGAGCCGCGGTAGCTCGAGTAGCGGCCGCGCTCTTCGGCCAGCTCGGTCGACGCGTAGTACGCGTAGTAGCAGACCGCTTCCATCGAACGATCGGCGAACTCGACCGCCGCTTCCGACGCGTACGGTGTGCGCAGCAGGTGCAGGCAGTCCTGGAAGCCCATGATGCCCATGCCGACCGGACGGTGCTTCAGGTTCGAGTTACGCGCCTTCGGCACCGCGTAGTAGTTGATGTCGATCACGTTGTCGAGCATGCGCATCGCGACGCTGATCGTGCGCTTCAGCTTCTCGTGGTCAAGCGCGTAGCTGCCGTCGGCCTGCTTCACCAGGTGGGCGACGAGGTTCACCGAGCCGAGGTTGCACACCGCGATTTCGGTGTCGCTCGTGTTCAGCGTGATTTCCGTGCACAGGTTCGACGAGTGGACGACGCCGACGTGTTGCTGCGGCGAGCGCACGTTGCACGGATCCTTGAACGTGATCCACGGGTGGCCCGTCTCGAACAGCATGCCGAGCATCTTGCGCCAGAGCTGCTGCGCCGGGATCTTCTTGAACAGCTTGATCTCGCCGCGCGCGACCTTCTCTTCGTAAGCCGTGTAAGCCTTCTCGAAATCGGCGCCGAACTTGTCGTGCAGGTCCGGGCAGGTCGACGGCGAGAATAGCGTCCAGTCGGCGCCTTCCATCACGCGCTTCATGAACAGGTCGGGAATCCAGTTCGCCGTGTTCATGTCGTGCGTACGGCGGCGGTCGTCGCCGGTGTTCTTGCGCAGCTCGAGGAATTCCTCGATGTCGAGGTGCCACGATTCGAGGTACGCGCAGACCGCGCCCTTGCGCTTGCCGCCCTGGTTGACCGCGACGGCCGTGTCGTTCACGACCTTCAGGAACGGGACCACGCCTTGCGACTTGCCGTTCGTGCCCTTGATATGCGAGCCGAGTGCACGCACGCGCGTCCAGTCGTTGCCCAGGCCGCCGGCGAACTTCGACAGCAGTGCGTTTTCCTTCAGCGCTTCATAGATGCCGTCGAGATCGTCCGCGACCGTCGTCAGGTAGCACGACGACAGCTGCGAGCGGTGCGTGCCCGAGTTGAACAGCGTCGGCGTCGAGCTCATGAAGTCGAAGCTCGACAGCACGTTGTAGAACTCGATCGCGCGCGTCTCGCGGTCGATCTCGTTCAGCGACAGGCCCATCGCGACGCGCATGAAGAATGCCTGCGGCATTTCGATGCGGGTGCCGTCGACGTGCAGGAAGTAACGGTCGTACAGCGTCTGCAGGCCGAGGTAGCCGAACTGCAGGTCGCGGTTCGCGTCGAGCGCTTCGCCGAGGCGCTTCAGGTCGAACTGCAGCAGCTTGTCGTCGAGCAGGCCGGCGTCGACGCCGCGCTTCAGGAACTGCGGGAAGTATTCCGCGTAACGGGCCGGCATCTCGGCCTGGACGACTTCCTCGCCGAGGATCTCGCGACGGATCGTGTGCAGCAGGATGCGGGCCGTGACCTGGCTGTATGCCGGGTCCTTCTCGATCATCGTGCGCGCCGCGAGGATCGCCGAGTCGTAGACCTGGCTCATCGGCACGCCGTCGTACAGGTTCTTCACCGTTTCGGCGACGATCGGGTCAGGGTTAACCGCAGCGCCGAGGCCGTCGCATGCCGACACGATCAGCGCGCGCAGCGCGTTCAGGTCGAGCGGACGCGTGACGCCGTTGTCGACGACGTTGATGCCGGTGCTCGACTCGCCGCCCGCTGCCGCGGCTTCCTCGCCCGCATGCTGGCGCTCGAGGTGACGCTTCTCGCGATACAGCACGTACGCACGCGCGACGTTGTGCTCGCCGCCGCGCATCAGCGCGAGTTCGACCTGGTCCTGGATGTCTTCGATATGGAACGTACCGCCGTTCGGGCGGCTGCGCACGAGCGCGCGCACGACGTTGTGCGTCAGCTGTTCGACCTGCTCGCGCACGCGCGCCGAAGCCGCGCCCTGCCCGCCGTTGACGGCCAGGAAAGCCTTGGTCACCGCGATCGCGATCTTCGAAGGTTCGAACGATACGACGCTGCCGTTGCGGCGGATCACCTTGTAGTCGGCGAACGTGGCCTGCGGCGCGAGCGCCTTCGCGCCCTGTTCGGTCCCGCCGAGCGGACGGCTCGAGGCGCTCTCGTACTGGGACGTCGCGTTGTCGGTGGTTTGCATGTGCAAAGCTCCTGGTGTTGGATGGTGCGGAGAGAACCGCGGATTAAAACGAACGCTGCGCAACGCGGTGCGCGAGCGGTAAGAGGCGAGCGATGCGCCGGGGAAGCCGGTTCGGTCGATGCGCGACAACCGAGCCGGTCGTGTGCTTCGTCATGTATCCCCTGCCCCGTCGAAGTTCGCTGCGCTGATCGCGACGCCTGGACCGCCCGGCCTGACGCGCCGCCCTGAGAACCCTGTCCGCCGGCGTTGGCCGCCGGCCGGTGCCGCTCGGGTTTCCCCTGCGACACACACTATATCTAGTGCAGAACCGCTCAACTGGCACCAAGTATAGTGGACATTCGGAGGACGTCCAAACGGATAATTTGCGGTGGAGGTCTTGACATCGCTCACGCGCAGACACGACAAGGCATTGGTCGGAGAAAAAACTTTCTCCGATCAAAAAACCCCGCGATCAGTGCTGACGGAAAGGAAAGTATTCGGCGGAAAACCCGGCATCGCTCGCGAAGCGTTGCCAATCGAAATGCGGGCCCGGGTCGGTCTTGCGGCCCGGCGCGACGTCCGAGTGCCCCGCGAATGCGTCGACCGGGTAGCGTGCGGCGAGCGCGCGGGAGAGTGCGGCGAGCGTCGCGTACTGCGCGTCGTCGAACGGCACGTCGTCCGCGCCCTCGAGCTCGATGCCGATGGAGAAGTCGTTGCAGCGCGGCCGGCCGAAGAATTCGGACGAGCCCGCGTGCCACGCGCGCTCGTCGCACGACACGAACTGCACGAGTTCGCCGCTGCGGCGGATCAGGAAGTGCGCGGACACGCGCACGCCGCGCAGGTGGCTCTGGTAATAAGGGTGCGCATCGCAGTCGAGGCGATTCAGGAACAGCGCCTCGATCGCGTCGCCGCCGAACTCGCCGGGCGGCAAGCTGATGTTGTGGACGACGACGAGCGTCGGCACCGCGCCCGCGGGCCGCACCTCGTAATTCGGCGACGGCGCGTGACGCGCTTCACGCACCCAGCCGTGTGCATCGACCGACAGTCGTGCTGCGTCGTTCATCGGGCGTCGTGGCCGCTCGCGCGTGCACCGTGGCGCTGCGCGTGCTCGGTGCTGCAGAAGTATTCGCCGCCCGCGACGACGGCATCGCCCTTCGGCGCATGCACGCCGCATTCGGCGCAGCGCACCATCGGCTCGGGCAGCGAGCGGGCGGCGTCGCCGTTCGGCCGCGCAGCCCCGGGGCCGCCGGTGCCGGGCGCGCCGTCGTAACCGGCGCCGCGGCCGGTGCGCGCCTGCGCGTGCTCCTGCGCCTGGCGCAGCTTGCGCGCGAGCCACGAACCCGCGAAGAAGAGAAGGATCAGGAGAAGAATCTGTCGCATCGGAAACCTGCGTTCAAACCACGGAACGGTGCAGCAGCACCTCGAAAACGAACCGGCTGCCGACATACGCGAGCAGCAGCGCGGCGAACGACACGAGCACCCAGCGCGCAGCACCGCGGCCACGCCAGCCCGACGTCTTGCGGGCGACCAGCAGGCCGCCGAACATCAGCCACGACAGGATCGCGAATACGGTCTTGTGGTCGAGCCGCAGCGCGCGCGCGTCGACCTGTTCGCTGAACAGGATGCCCGACGCGAGCGTCAGCGTGAGCAGCACGAAGCCGGCGCCGATCAGGCGGAACAGCAGCTTCTCGAGTGTGAGCAGCGGCGGCAGCGTCTCGAGCCAGCTCGCGATCCAGCCCGTCGAGCCGTCGCGTCCGCCGCTCCTCAGCGACTGCAGGCGCCGCTCGACCATCAGCATCAGGATCGCGTGCAGCGCGGCGATCGCAAACAGCCCGTACGCGATGTTCGCGATCAGGAAGTGCAGCTTGAACAGCGGCGCTGCGGCATAAGGAAGCACCCGCACGCCGCCGAACACGAGCGGCAGCAGCGACGCACCGCACGCGAGCGGCAGCACGAGCAGCCGCAGGCTGTCGAGCGGGAAGAAGAAGCTCTCGATCCAGTAGATGCCGGCGCCGAGCCAGAACATCGCGGACAGCGCGAACGCGAAGCCGAACACCATCGCGTCGTGCGGGAAGATGGTCGTATGGAGCAGCACGCCGTGCGCGACGAGCGCGGCGAACAGCAGCGCGCGGCCGGCCCCGCTCATCCCGGACGCGGCGGACGCGGGAACCGGCACGGCCGGCACGCTCGCGACGAGCGGCGTCGCGCCCTGGCGGTGCGTGCGCCAGCCTGCGACGGCAAGGCCGCCGTACAGGAATGCGGTGAGGGCATACAGTACAATATCCATGTTCGAAGTTTACACTAGGCCCCCTTCCCGCGACGGCTCCCTTTGTTCGGTTCCGCCGCGCCTTCGGGCCCCACTGTCCATCGCTCCCCATGCTCGACAATCTCACTCAACGGATGGCGCGCGTCGTCAAGACGCTGCGCGGCGAGGCCCGGCTTACCGAGGCGAACACGCAGGAGATGCTCCGCGAGGTGCGTCTCGCGCTGCTGGAGGCCGACGTTTCGCTGCCGGTCGTCCGCGAATTCATCGCCAAGGTCAAGGAAAAGGCGCTCGGCGAAGAAGTGATCAGCAGCCTGTCGCCGGGTCAGGCGCTCGTCGGCGTGGTCCAGAAGGAACTGACCGCCGTGATCGGCGGCGACTACGAAGGCAAGGCCGCCGAGCTGAACCTCGCGGTCACGCCGCCCGCGGTGATCCTGATGGCCGGCCTGCAGGGCGCGGGCAAGACCACGACCGCCGGCAAGCTCGCGAAGCTGCTGCGCGAGAAGTACAAGAAGAAGGTGCTGACCGTGTCGTGCGACGTGTATCGCCCGGCCGCAATCATGCAGCTGAAAACGGTGACCGAGCAGGTCGGCGCCGACTTCTTCCCGTCCACGCCGGACCAGAAGCCCGTCGACATCGCGGTCGCGGCCGTCGACTGGGCGAAGCGCCACTACCATGACGTGCTGATCGTCGATACGGCCGGCCGCCTCGGTATCGACGAGGCGATGATGCAGGAAATCGCCGCGCTGCACGGCACGCTGAAGCCGGCCGAAACGCTGTTCGTCGTCGACGCGATGCTCGGCCAGGACGCGGTCAACACCGCGAAGGCGTTCAACGACACGCTGCCGCTCACCGGCGTAGTGCTGACCAAGCTCGACGGCGATTCGCGCGGCGGCGCCGCGTTGTCGGTGCGTCACGTCACGGGCAAGCCGATCAAGTTCGTCGGCGTGGCCGAGAAGCTCGACGGTCTCGAGGTGTTCCACCCCGACCGGATGGCAAACCGGATCCTCGGCATGGGCGACATCCTCGCCCTCGTCGAGGAGGCGCAGCGCGGCGTCGACGTGCAGGCCGCGCAGAAGCTCGCCGACAAGGTCAAGAAAGGCGGCGACTTCGACCTGAACGATTTCCGCGCGCAGATCTCGCAGATGAAGAACATGGGCGGCCTGTCGTCGCTGATGGATAAGCTTCCGGCGCAGTTCCAGCAGGCGGCGGCCGGCGCCGACATGGGCCAGGCCGAGAAGTCGATCCGCCGGATGGAAGGCATCATCAGCTCGATGACGCCCGCCGAGCGCGCGAAACCCGAGATCATCAAGGCGACGCGCAAGCGCCGCATTGCAGCCGGCGCGGGCGTGCCGGTGCAGGAAGTCAACCGGATGCTGAACCAGTACGACCAGATGCGTACGATGATGAAGAAGCTGAAGGGCGGCAACATGCAGAAGATGATGCGCGGCCTGAAGGGCATGATGCCCGGCATGCGCTGATTCCGCCGATCGGCCGGCGCGCGGGTTTTTGCTGTAGCGCGCGCCGGCCGTTCTGCTTCATTCTTATTTGTATACCGACTGCCCGCCAGAACACATGAACCGCGAAGAAGCCCTCCACATTTTCAACCACTCCGAAGAGATCGTCTCGGCCGACGCCGTCAATGCGTCGATCTCCCGGATGGCCGACGCGATCCGCGCCGAGATCGGCGATGCGTTCCCGCTCGTTCTCTCGGTGATGGGCGGCGCCGCGGTGTTTACCGGGATGCTGCTGCCGCATCTCGATTTCCCGCTCGAATTCGACTACATCCACCTGACCCGCTACCGCAACACGACGCAGGGCAGCCCGGAAATGCACTGGCGCGTCGCGCCGCGCGAATCGGTGAAAGACCGGATCGTGCTCGTGCTCGACGACATCCTCGACGAAGGCGAGACGATGGCCGCGATCCGCGACCGCATCCTCGACATGGGCGCGAAGCGCTTCATGTCGGCCGTGCTGTGCGAGAAGACGCTCGCGAAGGCAAAGCCGCTGCACCCCGACTTCTGCGGCTTCGCGGTGCCGGATCGCTACGTGTTCGGCTGCGGGATGGATGCGAAGGGCTACTGGCGCAACCTGCCGACGATCCGCGCGCTGACCACGAACGTCTGAGCGCCCCGCTCCGCACTATATAAATAGAAAGCGGCGCTCCGGTTTCCCGGAGCGCCGCTTTTTTGTGGGCACGCGCCGCGCCGCCTACAGCTGGTGCACAAATGCGCGGATGCCGCCCAGCATCATCTCGACCGAAATCGCGACGAGCACGAGGCCCATCAACCGCTCGAACGCCGCGACGGTCCGTTCGCCGATCCATTGCTGGATCCGCTCGGCCAGCACCAGCGTCACCGCGCAGACGATCATCGTGACCGTCAGCGCGCCGACCCACTCCAGCATCTTGCCGGGCCCCTGCGACGTCAGCAGCATCACCGTCGCGAGCGCCGACGGCCCGGCGAGCGCCGGTATCGCGAGCGGCACGATGAACGGCTCGCCGCCCGCGCGCGGATCGTTGCCGAGTGCGCCGTCCGGATGCGGGAAGATCATCCGCAGCGCGATCAGGAACAGCACGATCCCGCCGCCGAGCCGCAACGACAGGTCGGTGAGGCTCATCATCCGCAGGAAGCGGTCGCCGACCAGCATGAAGAACAGCAGGATCACGAACGCGATCCCCACTTCACGCAGGATCAGCTTCACGCGCCGCTCGCGCGGCACATCCCGCATGGCCGAAATGAACAGCGGGATGTTGCCGAGCGGATCGGTGATCAGCACCAGGAGCACGGTGGCCGACAGGAAGGTGTATTCCACCGCGTTCCCCGGTCGGTGCGCTTAGCGCGCGAGCGCGGCGCGGATCTTCTCCACGACCGTCGCCGCAGCCGCGTCGGCCGGCAGCAGCGTCGCTTCGGCGTCGCGGCGGCCCTGATACTCGATCTTGCCTTCCTTCAGGCCGCGCTCGCCGATCACGAGACGATGCGGCACGCCGATCAGCTCCCAGTCGGCGAACATCACGCCCGGGCGCTCGCCGCGATCGTCGAGGATCACGTCGATGCCGGCCGCGGCGAGTTCCGCGTACAGCTTGTCGGCGGTCTCGCGCACCATGTCGCTGCGGTCATAGCCCATCGGGCACAGCACGACTTCGAACGGCGCGATCGATTCGGGCCAGATGATGCCGCGGTCGTCGAAGTTCTGCTCGATCGCCGCGCCGAGGATACGCGTGACGCCGACGCCGTAGCAGCCCATCAGCATCGGCTGCGGCTTGCCCGACTCGTCGAGGAACGTCGCGCCCATCGCTTCCGAATACTTGGTGCCGAGCTGGAACACATGGCCGACCTCGATGCCGCGGCAGATGTCGATCACGCCCTTGCCGTCCGGCGACGGGTCGCCCTTCTTCACGTTGCGCACGTCGGCGACGTCCGGCTCGGGCAAGTCGCGGCCCCAGTTCACGCCGGCGATGTGATAGTCGACCTCGTTCGCACCGACGACGAAGTCGCTCATGTTCGCGACCGTGCGATCGGCGATCACCTTCACCGGCTTCTTGGTGCCGACCGGGCCGAGGTAGCCCGGCGGCGTGCCGAACCACTCGACGATTTCCTGCTCGGTCGCGAAGCGGTGGTTCTTCAGGCCCGGCAGCTTCGACACCTTGATCTCGTTCAGGTCATGGTCGCCGCGCAGCATCACGAGCCAGATGGTCGGCTCGGCGCCTTCGTTGTCGGTCGCGAGCACGATCGACTTGATCGTGCGCTCGAGCGGGATGGCCAGCAGTTCGGCGACGGCTTCGCACTTCGCCTTGCCCGGCGTCGCGACCTTCGCCATCGCCTCGGCCGGCGCCGCGCGTTCGGCGATCAGCGGCAGCGCTTCGGCCGCCTCGACGTTCGCCGCGAACTCGGACGTCGGGCAGTACGCGATCGCGTCCTCGCCGGTGTCGGCGATCACGTGGAATTCGTGCGAGAAGTTGCCGCCGATCGAGCCGCTGTCGGCCGCGACCGCGCGGAACTCGAGGCCGAGACGCGTGAAGATGCGCACGTACGCGTCGTACATCTTGCGATACGACTCGTTCAGGCCGGCCGCATCCTTGTCGAACGAGTACGCGTCTTTCATGATGAATTCGCGGCCGCGCATCACGCCGAAGCGCGGACGGATCTCGTCGCGGAACTTCGTCTGGATCTGGTAGAAGTTCACCGGCATCTGCCGGTAACTCTTGATCTGGTTGCGCGCGATGTCGGTGATGACTTCCTCGTGCGTCGGCCCGATCACGAAGTCGTTGTCCTTGCGGTCCTTGAAGCGCAGCAGCTCGGGGCCGTACTGTTCCCAGCGGCCCGATTCCTGCCACAGCTCGGCCGGCTGCACGGCCGGCATCAGCAGCTCGATGGCGCCCGCCCGGTTCATTTCCTCGCGCACGATCGCCTCGACCTTGCGAATCGAACGCAGGCCGACCGGCAGGTAGTTATAGATGCCGCCGGCGACGCGACGGATCATGCCGGCGCGCACCATCAGCTTGTGGCTGACGATCTCTGCGTCGGCGGGTGCTTCTTTCAGGGTGCCGATAAAGAAACGGGAAGCTTTCATGCGGACGGTTCCAAAAACGGCGCCCCCAGGCGGGGCGCCCGAAAAAGTTTCAAGGTGAAAAAGCTGCGCGCGGCGAACAGCAATGGACGACGATGGCGCAGACGACGTAGCAGACTAATCAGGGACAATTCAGCCGGTGTACCCCGCGCGGATTCGCTCCGCTACGGTGCGCAGCGCCCGTTATCTGTTTATAATCAAAGCAATTTTAAAGGATTCGAAGGTGGTTGTATGCTGGATCGTGAAGGCTTTCGCCCGAACGTCGGCATCATCCTCTTGAACGCGCGCAACGAGGTGTTTTGGGGCAAGCGGCTCCGCGAGCATTCCTGGCAGTTTCCTCAAGGTGGGATCAAGTACGGCGAGACCCCCATGCAGGCGATGTACCGGGAGCTGCACGAGGAAACGGGCCTGCATCCGGAACACGTCAAGATAATCGGCCGCACTCGCGACTGGTTGCGTTATGAGGTGCCTGACAAGTTCATCAAACGCGAAGTACGCGGTCATTACCGCGGCCAGAAGCAGATCTGGTTCCTGCTGCGGATGGTCGGACGCGATTGCGACATTTGCTTGCGCGCGACCGACCACCCGGAGTTCGATGCGTGGCGCTGGAACGAGTACTGGGTGCCGCTCGATGCGGTGATCGAGTTCAAGCGGGATGTCTATCAGTTGGCGCTGACGGAACTGTCGCGCTTCCTGCGCCGCCCGGCGCAGCGAGCCGAGAAGCCGCGTGGGCCGCGTCTGTCGCGCTATCCGCGCGTCATTGGCGCACAGGCCCAGCAGACGCTGACGATTGTCGACGCATCGGTAGTCTGTTCGGAGATCGAAGTGGAGGCGAGCACGCTCGACGAGATGCCGCCCCACGTGATCGTCGGCAAATGACGAATCGAACTGCATGACCGGGCGCGACCTTGGTGTCGCGCCCTTTTTTTACGAGGAATGCATATTGAAAGCGATTGCTCTCGCGCTCGCATCGATTGCCGCGGTGGCCACGCTGGCAGGTTGCGCGAATTCGAAGACACCGACCAACAAGGATGACAGCGAGTTCGTGTATCTGCTGGACCGCCAGGGAACCTGGAAGGAAAACACGGTCGACTCGCTGCCGCCGCTGCCGCAGGCGAGCGACCTGCTGCCGTTCAACGTATCGCAGAACACGCCGCTCAAGTTCTTCGTCGATGCGAAGTCGCTCGCGGTCGGCACCGACGGCGTCGTGCGCTACGCGGTCGTCGTCACGAGCCCGGCCGGCGCGCGCAACGTCAACTACGAGGGCATCCGCTGCGACACCTATGAATGGCGCCAGTATGCCGGCCTGAATTCGGACCACGACGGCTGGGATCGTACGGTCGAGAACGATTGGCAGCGCATCGAGAACGGCGAGCTGAATGCCTACCACTCGGCGCTGTATCAGGATTACTTCTGTGCGAACAAGATGCCGCAAGGCTCGACCCGGCAGATCCTGGAGAACATCCGGTTTCACCGTACCGCGATGAGCCAGTTGCGCTGATGGCGCGCGGCGCCCGCCGCCGCACTCTCTGCCGCCCGCTGCATGAAAAAGCCCGCATCACGCGGGCTTTTTCATTTGACGGCCTGAACCGGCAACGCGAATGATCACACCAGCACCAGATTGTCGCGATGGATCAGTTCGGGCTCCAGCATGTAGCCGAGCACGGATTCGATCTCGCCGCTCGGCTTGCGGTGAATCAGTTTCGTCTCCGCGCTGCTGTAGTTCGTGAGCCCGCGCGCCACTTCGCGCCCGTCGGGGCCGACACACGCGATGACTTCGCCGCGCGCGAACGCACCCTGTACGTCGATCACGCCGATCGGCAGCAGGCTCTTGCCGCCGGCCGTCAGTTTCTCGACCGCGCCCGCATCGATCACGACATGGCCGCGCACCTGCAGGTGGTCGGCCATCCACTGCTTGCGCGCCGCCATCCGTGCGGTACGTGCGATCAGTTGCGTGCCGATCGCCTCGCCGGCCGCCAGACGCACGAGCACGTCGGACTCCCTGCCGCTCGCGATTACCGTATTTGCACCGCTGTGCGCCGCGCGCTTCGCCGCGAGAATCTTCGTCAGCATCCCGCCGCGGCCAAGGCTCGAGCCCGCACCGCCCGCCATCGCCTCGAGTTCCGGCGCTCCCGCATTCGCTTCCGCGACGAGCGTCGCGTTCGGATCCTTGCGCGGATCGGCCGTAAACAGCCCCGACTGGTCGGTCAGGATGATCAGCGCATCGCCTTCGATCAGGTTTGCAACGAGCGCGCCGAGCGTGTCGTTGTCGCCGAACTTGATTTCATCGGTGACGACCGTGTCGTTCTCGTTGATGATCGGCACGACGCCGAGCCGCAACAGCGTCAGCAGCGTCGATCGCGCATTCAGGTAGCGCTCGCGATCCGCCAGGTCGGCATGCGTCAGCAGGATCTGCGCGGTGCGGATGTCGTGCTCGGTGAAGCGGCTCTCGTAGACCTGCGCGAGCCCCATCTGGCCGACCGCGGCCGCCGCCTGCAACTCGTCGATTTCCCGCGGCCGCTTGCTCCAGCCGAGCCGCTGCATCCCTTCGGCAATCGCGCCCGAGCTGACGAGCACGACTTCCTTGCCCTGGGCGCGCAACGCGGCGATCTGGGCCGCCCAGCGGCCGATTGCAGCATGATCAAGCCCCTTGCCGTCGTTGGTCACGAGGCTGGAGCCCACCTTCACCACCAATCGCTTCGAATCCGCGATGATCGAACGCATCCTGCACTGTCTCCTGTATCTGATGCCTGCCCGGCCGGGCGCGATCGAGCGCCGACGCCGGGCGGCACGCCCGGCGCGCTCCGGAACCACTCAGGCGTCGTCGCCCGGCGCGGCCTCGCCCTTCGCAGGCGGCGCGTCGCGGAAACGCACGTCCGCCGCGAGATCTTCCGCCTCCGCCGCGCGATGCGCGTCCGAATGTTCGGAGAGGTAGTCGTAGATCGCGTAGCACAGTGCTTCACAGCCCTGGCCCGTCAGTGCCGAAATCTCGAACACCGGGCCGTCCCACTCGAAGCGCTCGAGGAAATCCGCGACGCGCGCCTTGCGCTCGTCTTCCGGCACCATGTCGAGCTTGTTGAGCACGAGCCAGCGCGGCTTCTCGTAGAGTGCCTCGTCGTATTTGCGCAGTTCGCCGACGATCGCCGTCGCTTCGGCAACCGGATCGACGCTTTCGTCGAACGGCGCGAGATCGACCAGATGCAGCAGCACGCCGGTGCGCTGCAGGTGGCGCAGGAACTGATGGCCGAGGCCCGCGCCTTCGGCGGCACCCTCGATCAGCCCCGGGATGTCGGCGATCACGAAGCTCTTGCTCGGGCCGACCCGCACCACGCCGAGATTCGGCGCAAGCGTCGTGAACGGGTAGTCGGCGATCTTCGGCCGCGCATTCGACACCGACGAGATGAACGTCGACTTGCCTGCGTTCGGCATGCCGAGCAGGCCGACATCGGCGAGCACCTTCAGCTCGAGCTTCAGCATGCGACGTTCGCCGGGCTTGCCGTCCGTCTTCTGGCGCGGCGCGCGGTTCGTGCTCGACTTGAAATGCAGGTTGCCGAGCCCGCCGGCACCGCCCTGCGCAAGCATCACCTGCTGGTCGTGCTCGGTCAGGTCGGCGATCAGCTCGCCGGTATCCATGTCGCTGATGATCGTGCCGACCGGCATGCGCAGCGTGACGTCGTCGCCACCCTTGCCGTAGCAATCCGAGCCTCGCCCGTTTTCGCCGTTGCGCGCCAGATGCTTCTTCGCGTAACGGTAGTCGATCAGCGTGTTGATGTTGCGGTCGGCGATCGCGTACACGCTACCGCCCCGACCGCCGTCGCCGCCGTCCGGCCCGCCGAACGGGACGAATTTCTCGCGGCGCATCGACGCACTGCCATCGCCTCCGTCGCCGGCGATGACTTCGATTCGTGCTTCGTCAATGAACTTCATTCGTCACTCCGCCCAGTATTTCCGCTATTGTGCCGCGCGCCGGCACGCTTGAACAATCTGCCGTTCGGCCGATCGTACGCCGGTTGCGCAACGGTCGCCGGAACGCGCACGCGCCCGGCGGCCAAATAAAAAAAGGCCCCGCGAAGACTGCGGGGCCTTTCGGCTACGAAGCCCGTGGGTGCCTGAACTTAGGCAGCCGCCGGGACGACGATGACCAGATGCTTCTTGTCCGCGCCCTTCGTCGCGAACTTGACGTGACCGTCGACCAGCGCGAACAGGGTGTGATCCTTGCCCATGCCGACGTTCTCGCCTGCGTGCATACGCGTACCGCGCTGACGCACGATGATGCCGCCGGCATTGATTGCCTGGCCGCCGTACACTTTCACGCCGAGACGTTTCGACTCGGAGTCGCGGCCGTTCCGGGAAGAGCCGCCTGCCTTTTTGTGTGCCATCTGATTGCTCCTTTACCGAGGCGCTTACGCGTTGATCGCGTCGATGCGCAGCTCAGTGTAGTTCTGGCGGTGGCCGCCGTGCTTTTGGTAGTGCTTCCGGCGACGCATCTTGAAGATGGTGACCTTGGCATGACGACCGTGCGACACAACGGTGGCCTTGACGGAAGCCCCACTGACCAGCGGCGTACCGAACTTAATCGATTCGCCTTCGCCCACTGCGAGAACCTGGTCGAGCGTGATTTCAGCGTCAATGTCAGCCGGTATCTGTTCTACTTTGAGTTTTTCGCCAACGGCAACCTTGTACTGCTTGCCGCCGGTTTTTATGACCGCGTACATTGAGAACCTCACTCTGGATCCAATTTTTCCGCACACCACGCGCGGAAAACACGTGATTATACATGGGGTTAGCACCGAAGTCAAAACCGATCGACGATTGCCACGCGCGGGCCTCGGCCGAACGGCCAAATTCGCGGCTGCGGCACGTGTGACAGACCGGGATATCTCGGATTCGACTTATAATCCGCGGCATCACCCAATTCCATCATCATGTCGTCGTCCACCGCCTCCCCCACCCTCAGCGCCGCCCACCTGCTCGCTCCGATCACCAGCGACATGGAGCAGGTGAATCGCGTTATCCGGCAAAGCCTCGCGTCCGACGTGCTGTTGATCAACCAGATCGCCGAGTACATCATCGGCGCGGGCGGCAAGCGGCTGCGCCCGGCGTTGCTGCTGCTCGTCGCCGGTGCACTCGGCGAGACGTCGCACCAGCGGCACGTGCTGGCCGCCGTCGTCGAGTTCATCCACACGGCCACGCTGCTGCACGACGACGTCGTCGACGAATCCGAGCTGCGCCGCGGCCGCCAGACCGCCAATGCGCTGTTCGGCAACGCGGCGAGCGTGCTGGTAGGCGACTACCTCTATTCGCGCTCGTTCGAGATGATGGTCGGCGTCGGCAAGATGCGCGTGATGGAGATCCTGTCCGAAGCGACGACGATCATTTCCGAAGGCGAGGTGCTGCAGCTCCTCAACATGCACGACGCGGACGTCGACGAAGCGCGCTACATGCAGGTGATCCGCTACAAGACGGCCAAGCTGTTCGAGGCATCGGCACGCCTGGGCGCAGTGCTCGCGGGCGCCGATGCGCCGACCGAGGCCGCCGCCGCCGAATACGGCCGCCGGATCGGCACCGCATTCCAGATCATGGACGACTGGCTCGACTACGCGGGCACCGTCGAGGCAATGGGCAAGAATGCCGGCGACGACCTCCGCGAAGGCAAGCCGACGCTGCCGCTCATCTATCTGATCGAGCGCGGCACGCCCGAGCAGGCAGCGCTGGCACGCGAGGCGATCGAACAGGGCGGCACCGATCGCTTCGACACGATTTTCGAAGCGATCACGCGCTCGGGCGCACTGGATCACACGCTCGAATGCGCGCGCCAGGAAGCGCAGGCGGCAGCGGCCGCGATCGCCGCATTCCCCGATTCAATCTACAAGGAGAGCCTGCTCGCGCTGTGCTCTTACTCGACGTCGCGGCAGTCCTGATTGCATGTCATGTGTCGCCGCCACGGCTGCGACACATGTTCGACACGGGAAAATCACCTGTCTCGAAAATTTTTTTCTCCAAGGGCTTCCCTTCTTGAAGAAACGTCGTTATAGTTATGTTCTTGCTTGACGACGCAGCGGTCTTGAAGAAGACGGCGAAATCGGAAGAGTAGAAATCGGGGTGTAGCTTAGCCTGGTAGAGCGCTACGTTCGGGACGTAGAGGCCGGAGGTTCGAATCCTCTCACCCCGACCAGATTTTGAAAAAACCGTGCACCATGTGCACGGTTTTTTTTCGTCCGGCCGCCGCGGCCCCCTCGTGTCGCGCACGACACATCACGGTCGCCGGCCTCTGCTATATTTCCCCCATCCCTGTCCTTCACTGCTCCTTCCAACGCGTGGACCAAATTCCCTTATGGGCGCAAATCGGCGCCGTCTTCCTGCTTCTCCTCTGTTCCAGCTTCTTTTCCATTTCCGAGACCGCGATGATGGCGCTCAATCGCCATCGGCTGAAGCATCTCGCCGGCCAGGGCGCGCTCGGCGCGAAAACCACGCAGGGGTTGCTGACGCGCACTGACCTGCTGCTCAGCGTGATCCTGATCGGCAACAACCTGTTCAACACGATCATCCCGGTCCTGACGACGTCGCTCGCGCTCCATACGTTCGGCCGCAACAACCTCGCGCTGTCGATCGCGACCGGCATCGTCGCGTTCCTGATCATCGTGTTCGCCGAAATCGCGCCGAAGATCGTCGGTGCGACGTTCCCCGAACGCATTGCACTGCCCGCAAGCCTCGTGATCGCGCCGCTGATGCGCGTGTTCAAGCCGGTCGTCTGGTTCGTCAACGCACTCGCGAACGGCGTGCTGTGGGTGCTGCGCATCAACACGAAGAAGGGCCGCGACCAGCGGATGTCGGCCGACGAGCTGCGGGCCATCGTGCTCGAGTCGAGCAGTTTCATGCCGACCAAGCACCGCAGCATCCTGCTCAACCTGTTCGACCTCGAGAACATCACGGTCGACGACGTGATGGTGCCGCGCCGCCAGATCGAGTCGCTCAACTTCTACGCGCCGCTCGACGACGTCCTGCACCAGCTCGAAACCTGCTATCACAACCGGCTTGTCGTCTACGAAGGCGACATCGACAAGGTGCTCGGCGTGCTGCACGTCCGCAAGACGCTGACCGCGCTGCACAACCAGGAGTTCGACCGCGAGACGCTGCGCACGCTGCTCGCCGAGCCGTACTACGTGCCTTCGGGCACGCCGGTGGTCCAGCAGCTCCAGTTTTTCCAGGAAACGCGGCAGCGGACCGCGCTCGTCGTCAACGAGTACGGCGAACTCGAAGGACTCGTCACGCCCGAAGACATCATCGAGGAGCTGATCGGCGAATTCACGACATCGATGCCGCGCAGCGAACGCGCGGGCGGCTGGGACGAGAACGGCGAATGCATCGTCTCGGCGAGCATGCCGCTGCGCGAACTGAATCGCTGGCTGCACCTGAAGCTGCCGACCGACGGGCCGAAGACGCTGAACGGCCTGGTGCTCGAGATCCTCGAGGAAATTCCGGAAGACGACGTGTGCCTGAAAATCGGCGACGTGATGCTCGAGGTGATGCGCAGCGACGATCAGGCCGTGCGCACCGTCAAGCTCTTCAAGCCGCGCGGCTCGCGCACCGCACGCGCCGCCGCGCGTTAGCCGAACGGCCGACTGCCGGCGCCGCCTGCGACGCGCGACCATCTGCTGGTCACGGTCAACTGGCGGCCAGCGTGCCGGCTCACATGCATTTCACTCCTCCCGGGGCGCCGCTGCGCACGCAGCCGCCACCCACTCATTCCGATGCAACGCCCGTCACCGCGCCGCGCGCGCTCGACGCGGCCCAGCTCGACGACGCGCCGGCCGTGCGGCTGCTGACGGACACGCTTCACGCGGCACGCGTGCGCGACGCATCCGACATCCACGTCGAACCGTTCGAAGCCGGCTGGCGCATCCGCCTGCGCATCGACGGCGTGCTGCACGAACATGCGCGGCCACCTCTTCATCTGCGCGACGCGCTCGTCACGCGGATCAAGGTGCTCGCACGCATGGACATCGCCGAGCGACGGCTCCCGCAGGACGGCAGGCTGCGCATCGCGATCGACGGTGGTACGCGCGGCGACTACCGCGTCAGTTCGCTGCCGACGTTGTTCGGTGAAAAACTCGTGCTGCGGCGCCTCGAAACCCTGCCGACCGACCTCACGCTCGCCCGTCTCGGCTTCGACGCGCAACAGGCGGCCGCGATGGAAGCCGCGATACGCGCACCGCATGGCCTCGTGCTCGTCACGGGCCCAACCGGCAGCGGCAAGACGCTGTCGCTCTACTGCGCGCTGCAGATGCTCGATCGCGACGCGCACAACGTCTGCACGGTGGAGGATCCCGCCGAGATCCAGCTCGACGGCATCAGCCAGGTCGGCGTCGCCGAAAAGGCGGGGCTCACGTTCGCGACGGCACTGCGCGCGCTGCTGCGGCAAGATCCGGACATCATCATGGTCGGCGAGATTCGCGATGCGGAGACGGCCGACGTCGCGATCAAGGCCGCGCAGACCGGCCATCTTGTGCTGTCGACACTGCACACGAACGACGCGCCGGCCGCCGTCGCGCGGCTGCTCGACATCGGGGTCGCTCCATACAACCTCGCGGCCGCGCTGCACCTCGTCACCGCGCAGCGCCTCGTCCGGCGGCTGTGCACTACCTGCCGCATGCACTCGGACGCACCGGTGCCCGTATTGCACGACGCCGGCTGCGACCCGGCTGCTCTCGCCGCGGGATGGCGGCCGTTCGTCGCGCGAGGCTGTTCGGCCTGTCACGGCATCGGCTATCGCGGCCGCATCGGCCTGCATCAGACGATGCCGGTATCGCCCCGGCTGGCGGAACGCATCGTCGCCCGGGCAAGCGTCGGCGAACTCGCGCAATGCGCGGCTGCCGAAGGCGTGCGCAGTTTGCGCGACGCGGCGTTCGCGCGTGTCCGGGACGGCACGACGAGCATCGCGGAGGCCATCGCCGCGACACCTGCGGCATGAGCATGCGCACAACGCCGCGCGAAAGCCGCTTCGCATGGCGCGGCCGCCATCGCGACGGCACGCCACGCCGCGGGATCATCATCGCGTTCGATGCCGCGAGTGCACGCGCCGCGCTCGCACGCGACGGCATCGCAGTCCTGTCGCTCGACATCCGCGGGCCGGCCCGGCCGCCAACGGCCGGCACGCGGGACGTCACGCGCTTCACGCGCCAGCTCGCGAGCCTCCTGCAGGCCGGGTTGCCGCTCGCGCCGTCGCTCGAGATGCTCGCGCGCACGCGGCCACGCGACGGCCTGCCGCGCATCGCCGCCGGTCTCGCACGCGAGATCGTCGGCGGCCATCGCTTCGCCGATGCACTCGCACGCTATCCGGCGCAGTTCGGCACACTGTATCGCCAGCTGATCGAGGTCGGCGAAGCGTCAGGCTCGCTCGGCATCATGCTGACCAGGGTCGCGGAGCACCGCGAGCGCGCCGACGCGCAATGGCGCAAGCTGCGGGCCGCGCTTGCCTATCCGGCGGCCGTCATCCTGTTCGGGCTCGCGATCTCGGCCGCGTTGATGGTGTGGGTCGTACCGACGTTCCGCCAGATCTTCGACGGTTTCGGCGCCGCACTGCCGGCACCGACCCGTGCGCTGCTCGCGTTGTCCTCGGCACTGTCGGCGTGGGGCGGTGTGCTGGTTGCCGGTACGGCGGCAGCCGCGCTGGCCGCCCATCGCGCGCTACGGCTATCGGCGCCACTGCGCCACGCCGTCGCGCGGCGCCTGCTGCACGTCCCGCTCGCGGGGAGCGCGATGAGCCGGTTCGCGGCCGCGCGCTGGTGCCGATCGCTGGCGACGCTGCTTGGCGCCGGCGTGCCGCTCGCAGACGCCTTCACCACGCTCGAACGCACGGCCGGCCATCCCGTATTCGAGCGCGCTACCGCCCACATCGCCGCCCACGTGCTGCGCGGCGCGCGTCTCGCGGACGCGATGCAGTCGGCCGGCTGCTTTCCGGACGACGTCGTGCAGCCGATCGCCGTCGCCGAGGAGACCGGTGCGCTCGACACGATGCTCGCCGACATCGCCGCGCTGTGCGAGCGCCAGCTCGACGCGCATCTCGATACGCTCGCCGCGCTCGGCGAACCGCTGATCGTGATCGTACTGGGCGCACTCGTCGGCGGCCTCGTGATCGCGATGTACCTGCCCATCCTTCAGCTCGGCAACGTGGTGTAGCATCGCAACCGATTCTGTCGCCCTTTAAGTCCGAACCTTGAGCCTCATGACGCCAGCGCCCTTGTCCGCCGTTACCGATTCGCCCGAGAGCACGCTGCTCGCGCTGGCGATGCTGCCGCCCGCGCTGCAGTACGCGTTCGCAGTCGTCATCGGCCTGTGCGTCGGCAGCTTCCTGAACGTGGTCGTGCACCGGCTGCCCGTGATGATGCAGCGCGCATGGCAGGCCGAGATCGACGAAGCGACCGGCAACACGAGTGCCACGCACGAAGACGGCTACCCGCCGCGCTACGATCTGTGGCGCCCGCGCAGCGCTTGCCCGCATTGCGGCCACGTGCTGCGCGCATGGGAAAACATCCCGCTCGTCAGCTACCTGATCCTGCGCGGGCGCTGCCGACGCTGCGGCCACGCGATCGGCATCCGTTATCCGCTCGTCGAACTCGCATGCGCGCTGCTCGCCGCCGGCTCGCTCGCGGCATTCGGCCCGACCGTCGCCGCGCTCGCCGCGTTCGCGCTGTGCGCCGCGCTGCTCGCGATGAGCGCGATCGATGTCCGGACAGGCTACCTGCCCGACTCGATGACGCTGCCGCTCCTCTGGGCCGGGCTCGTGCTGAACCTCGGCGGCACGTTCACATCGCTGCGCTCGGCCGTGATCGGGGCCATGGCCGGCTACCTGTTCCTGTGGTCGGTCTACTGGCTGTTCAAATGGCTGCGCGGCATCGAGGGCATCGGTTTCGGCGACCTGAAACTGCTCGCCGCGCTCGGCGCATGGATGGGCTGGGCCGCACTGCCGCAGGTCGTGCTGTTCGCCGCGGTGACGGGCGCGGTCGTCGGGCTCGTCGCGACCTGGCGCGGTCGCATGCGCTTCGAGGAGCCGATTCCGTTCGGCCCGTTCCTCGCGGCAGGCGGTGTCGCGACGCTGTTTTTCGGCACCCCTTTCTATTCGGCGCTCGGAGGCTGACATGTTCGCAATTGGACTCACCGGCGGCATCGGCAGCGGCAAGACGACCGTCGCCGACCTGTTTGCCGCCCGAGGCGCATCGCTGGTCGATACCGATCTGATCGCCCATCGCATCACCGCGCCGGGCGGCCTCGCGATGCCCGCGATCGAACAGGCATTCGGCCGCGGCTTCGTTGCTGCCGACGGCTCGCTCGACCGCGCGCAGATGCGCGCACTGATCTTCAGCGACGACGACGCGCGCCGGCGCCTCGAAGCGATCACGCACCCGCTGATCCGGGCAGAGACCGATCGTGAGGCGCGCGAAGCGCAGGGCCCATACGTGATTTTCGTCGTGCCGCTGCTCGTCGAATCCGGCAACTGGAAGGCGCGCTGCGATCGCGTGCTCGTCGTCGACTGTCCGGTCGAAACGCAGATCGCACGCGTGATGCAGCGCAACGGCTTCACGCGCGAGCAGGTCGAGGCGATCATCGCGCGGCAGGCGTCGCGCGAGGCCCGCCTCGCGGCGGCCGACGACGTCATCGTCAACGACGCGACGACGCCCGATGCGCTTGCCGCGCAGGTCGATGCACTGCACCAACGCTATCTCGGGTTCGCGCTCGCTGCGCACTGAGCCTCGCGCGCGATCGTGATGGTGTACGAAATTGGCGCGTTGCTAGGGTAGAGCGTGGGCATTAGAATGTCCTGCATTGTTTCCATCCCTACCCAAGAGGCGAGCGCGCTTGATTCTTTACGAGTATCCGTTCAACGAGCGAATTCGCACGCTGTTGCGCCTCGAAGATCTCTTCGAGCGCTTCGCGTTCTTTTTGGCTCAGGAGGACCCGCGTGAACACCACGTCGCGCTGACGACGCTGTTCGAAATTGCCGAGGTAACGGGCCGCGCGGACCTGAAATCGGATCTGATGAAGGAGCTCGAACGTCAACGCCAGACGCTCGCCCCCTTTCGCGGCAATCCGGGCATCGAGCAGAACGCGCTCGAAGCCGTGCTCGGCGAAATCGAGCAGACGCTCGCGAATCTCGCGCAGATGCAGGGCAAGACCGGTCAGCACCTCGTCGACAACGAGTGGCTCGCCAGCATCCGCAGCCGTGCGGTGATTCCGGGCGGCACGTGCAAGTTCGACCTGCCGTCGTACTACGCATGGCAGCAATGGCCCGCCGAGCAGCGGCGCCAGGACATCGCGAAATGGATCCTGCCGATGCTGCCGCTGCGCGATGCCGCTGCGATCGTGCTGCGCCTCGCGCGCGAATCGGGCCAGGCGTCGAAGGTCATGGCGATGCAGGGCAGCTACCAGCAGATGCTGTCCGGCCGCACCTACCAGTTGATGCAGGTGCGCGTGGCGCCGGAATTGCGCGTCATCCCCGAGGCAAGCGCCAACAAATACATGCTGTGGGTACGGTTCACCATGCAGGACGGCGACGTGCGGCCGCGCGCGGTGGACATCGACGTGCCGTTCCATCTGACACTGTGCAATCTGTAACGGCCGCGTGCCGGTTCAACGCTTTCGTATGACTACCGTCGTGAAATGTCCTTCGTGCGGCGCGGAAGTGCGCTGGACGCCTGAAAACAAGTTCCGTCCCTTCTGTTCGGCCCGCTGCAAGCAGCTCGACCTCGGCGCATGGGCCGCGGAAAAGTATCGGATCGGCGGTTCCTCCGACGAGGGTCCGTCATCGGAAGAAGACGGCACGGACAACCGCCGCGACAGCTGAGCGGCGCGCAGCGCCGCCGTCCGCCGTGCCGCCCGCCGATCTGGCCCGCGTTTCAGGTGGGCCGCCACGGCGTCATTGCGACGCCGCTTCCTTCTCGAGCAGTTCGAGCACCGGCAGCGCCGCCGGCAACAGCGGCGCGACTTCGACCGGCAGTTGCTGCCACACGAACGCCTGCCCTTCCTTGCTGTGCGGCTCGCCCGTCCAGCCCGTCACCTTGCAGAAATAGAGCCGCACGTACGCATGCGGATAATCGTGCTCGAGCGTGTGCCAGCGGTGGCTGGCAGTGACTTCGATGCCGAGTTCCTCGTGTAGCTCGCGCGCCAGCGCGTCCTCGACGCTTTCGCCGGCCTCCAGCTTGCCGCCCGGGAACTCCCAGTAACCTTCATACGGCTTGCCCTTCAGCCGCTGCGCGAGCAGATACCGGCCGTCCGGCTGCACCATCACGCCGACCGCGACTTCCGTCACCTTGCGGCCGTCCGGCGCCCGCACGGCGCCCTGCGCCTGATCCGCGCTCATGCTTGCTCCTTGCGACCCGACCAGTCACGCGCAAACTGCCACGCGACGCGCCCCGACCGCGAGCCGCGCTCGAGCGCCCACACGAGCGCATCGCCGCGTGCGGACTCGATCTCCGCATCCGGGCAACCGAAATGACGCAGCCAGTGCCCGACGATGTCGAGATAGTCGTCCTGCTTGAACGGATAGAAGCTGACCCACAGACCGAAGCGCTCCGACAGCGAGATCTTCTCCTCGACGACTTCGCCGGGGTGAATCTCGCCGTCCGGGAGATGCTTGTACGTCTCGTTGTCGCTCATGTACTCGGGCAGCAGATGGCGGCGGTTCGACGTCGCGTAGATCAGCACGTTGTCCGACTGCGCGGCGATCGAGCCGTCGAGCGCAACCTTCAGCGCCTTGTAGCCCGACTCGCCTTCCTCGAACGACAGGTCGTCGCAGAACACGATGAAACGCTCGGGACGCTGCGAGATCAGGTCGACGATGTCGCCGAGATCGTGCAAGTCGTCCTTGTCGACTTCGATCAGACGCAGCCCGTCCTTCGCATACGCGTTCAGGCACGCCTTGATCAGCGACGACTTGCCGGTACCGCGCGCGCCGGTCAGCAGCACGTTGTTCGCCGGCTTCTGCTGCACGAACTGCCGCGTGTTCTGGTCGATCAGCCCTTTCTGGCGATCGATATTGTGGAGGTCGTCGAGCGTGATCGACGACACGGCCGGCACCGGCTGCAGATAACCGCGCCCCTGGCGCTTGCGCCAGCGGAATGCGTGTGCGGCATTCCAGTCGACCGCTGCCTGCGCGGGCGGCAACATCCCCTCGAGACGACCGAGCAGCGCTTCCGCGCGCGTCAGAAACTGTTCAAGCTTGTCCATGTCGTTCAGGCACTCCTGATCAGGAGCGGTAATCCGCGTTGATGCTCACGTAGTCGTGCGACAGGTCGCACGTCCAGATGGTGGCCTGTGCGTCGCCTCGGGCAAGCAGCACGCGGATCGTGATTTCGCTCTGCTTCATCACGCGCTGGCCGTCCTCTTCCTGGTAAGCCGGGTTGCGGCCGCCCGCCTTCGCGACGAGCACATCGTCGAGATAGAGGTCGATCTTGCCGACGTCGAGATCGGCGACGCCCGCGTAGCCGATCGCCGCGAGAATCCGGCCGAGGTTGGGGTCGGATGCGTAGAAGGCGGTCTTCACGAGCGGCGAATGGCCGATCGCGTAAGCGATCTGGCGGCATTCCGCGACGCTCTTGCCGCCTTCGACCTGCACCGTCATGAATTTTGTCGCACCTTCGCCATCGCGCACGATCAGCTGCGACAGCACCTGCGCGACTTCCGTCACCGCATCGCGCAGCGCCGCATAGGCCGGCGAATCCGTCGACGTGATCGCCGGCAGCGTGCTCTTGCCCGACGCGATCAGGATGAACGAGTCGTTCGTCGACGTGTCGCCGTCGATCGTGATGCAGTTGAACGAGCGGTCGGCCACTTCCTTCACGAGCGTGTCGAGCACCGGCTGCGCGACGTTCGCGTCGAACGCGAGGAAGCCCAGCATCGTCGCCATGTTCGGCTTGATCATGCCGGCGCCCTTGCTGATGCCCGTCAGCGTGACCGTGTGACCGTCGATCGTCACCTGGCGGGACGTGGCCTTCGGCAGCGTATCGGTCGTCATGATCGCCTGCGCGGCGTCGAACCAGTTCGCGGCCTTGCGATTCGCGAGCGCGGCCGGCAGCCCGGCCTTCAGGCGGTCGATCGGCAGCGGCTCGAGGATCACGCCGGTCGAGAACGGCAGCACCTGCGCCGGCTCGATACCCGCGAGACGCGCGAGTTCCGTGCAGGTTTCGCGCGCGTTCACTAGGCCCGGCTCGCCGGTACCCGCGTTCGCATTGCCCGTATTCACGACCAGCGCGCGAATGCCCGCGCCGCCCGCGCGCACCTTCGCCAGGTGCTCGCGGCAGACGGTGACCGGTGCCGCGCAGAAACGGTTTTCGGTGAATACGCCCGCGACCGTCGCGCCCTCGTCGACGGAGATGACCAGCACGTCCTTGCGATTCGGCTTGCGGATGTTCGCTTCCGCCCAGCCGAGCGTGACGCCGGCGACGGGATGCAGTTGGGCGGGATCGATCGACGGAAAATTGACAGCCATGGGGCACACCTGCCGGATGGAAAATGCCGGCACGTGCCGGCATCGATTGGAAGAACCGGCGGCCCCACGCGGGCCGCCACAACTCACATCACTGACTCGAAGCTGCGAACGACGCGGCACGCGTCACGCGCGCCGCCGTCGATCATGACAGCTTCCCGTGACATTGCTTGTACTTCTTGCCGCTGCCGCACGGGCACGGGTCGTTGCGGCCGACCTTCGGCATTTCGCCGCCGGGGCCGCTGTGCGTCATCGCGCTGCCGACCATGTCGGCCGTTGCCGTGGCCGCCGCGGCAGCCGTAACGTTCGCCACCGGCGCACCGGCTTCCGCGTAATCGGCGTGCTGGTACTCGACGTTCTCAAGATGACCTGCGCGCTCCTCGATCTGCTCGGCCGCTTCCTCGAGCTGTTCCGGCGACTGGATCTGCACGTTCATCACGACGCGCGTGACTTCCTGCTTGATCGCCTCGAGCATCGCGGCGAACAGCTCGAACGCTTCGCGCTTGTATTCCTGCTTCGGGTTCTTCTGCGCATAGCCGCGCAGGTGGATGCCCTGGCGCAGATGGTCGAGCGCCGCGAGGTGCTCGCGCCACAGGCGGTCGACCGTCTGCAGCATCACCGAGCGCTCGAATGCGCTGAACGATTCGCGGCCGACCATCGCGACCTTCGCCTCGTACTGCTCGTCGGCGGCCGTCATCACGGCGTCGAGAATCTCCTCGGCCGTAATCGACGACGACTCGTTCACCATTTCCTGGATCGCGAGGTCGAGCTGCCAGTCGTTGCGCAGCGCTTCCTCGAGCTCGGGCACGTCCCACTGCTCTTCGATGCTGCCTTCCGGCACGAACTGGCGGACGACTTCGGCGATCACGCCGTGACGCATCGCGGAGATCGTCTCGGTGATGTCGTGCGCTTCGAGCAGCTCGTTGCGCTGCTGGTAGATGACCTTGCGCTGGTCGTTCGACACGTCGTCGTATTCGAGCAGTTGCTTGCGGATGTCGAAGTTGCGCGCTTCGACCTTGCGCTGCGCGGACTCGATCGAGCGCGTGACGATGCCGGCTTCGATCGCTTCGCCTTCCGGCATCTTCAGGCGATCCATGATCGAGCGCACACGGTCGCCCGCGAAGATGCGCAGCAGCGGATCGTCGAGCGACAGGTAGAAGCGCGACGAGCCCGGATCGCCCTGGCGGCCCGCACGGCCGCGCAGCTGGTTGTCGATCCGGCGCGATTCGTGGCGCTCGGTGCCGATGATGTGCAGGCCGCCAGCGGCCTTCACCTGCTCGTGCAGCGTTTCCCACTCGTCGTGCAACTGCTTGATGCGGCGCGCCTTTTCGTCGGCCGGGATCGCGTCGTCGGCCTCGATGAACGCGGCCTGCTTCTCGGCATTGCCGCCGAGCACGATGTCGGTACCGCGGCCCGCCATGTTGGTCGCGATCGTGACGCGCTTCGGACGGCCGGCTTCCGCGACGATCGCCGCTTCGCGCTCGTGCTGCTTCGCGTTCAGCACCTCATGCGGCAGCCCGGCCTGCTTCAGCAGGTGCGACAGCAGTTCCGAGTTCTCGATCGACGTCGTGCCGACCAGCACCGGCTGGCCGCGCTCGTAGCAGTCGCGGATGTCGCGGATCACCGCGTCGTAGCGCTCCTTGGCCGTCTTGTAGATCTGGTCCTGCTTGTCGATCCGTTTCGGCGGGCGGTTGGTCGGGATCACGACCGTCTCGAGACCGTAGATCTCGTTGAATTCGTACGCTTCGGTGTCCGCGGTACCGGTCATGCCGGCCAGCTTCGCGTACATCCGGAAGTAGTTCTGGAACGTGATCGACGCGAGCGTCTGGTTCTCGCTCTGGATCTTCACGTGTTCCTTCGCCTCGACCGCCTGGTGCAGGCCGTCGGACCAGCGGCGGCCGGCCATCAGGCGGCCCGTGAATTCGTCGACGATGACCACTTCGCCGTTCTGCACGACGTAGTGCTGATCCTTGTGGAACAGCGTGTGTGCGCGCAGCGCCGCGTACACGTGGTGCATCAGCGTGATGTTCTGCGGCGCGTACAGGCTTTCGCCCTCGCCGATCAGGCCCCATTCGGCGAGCAGGCGCTCGGCCTTCTCGTGGCCCGATTCCGTCAGGAACACCTGGCGGGCCTTCTCGTCGAGCGTGTAGTCGCCCGGCTTCTCGACACCCGTGCCGTCGGCCTTCTCTTCGCCGATCTGGCGCTCGAGCAGCGGCGGCAGTGCGTTCATCCGCACGTACAGCTCGGTGTGATCCTCGGCCTGGCCCGAAATGATCAGCGGCGTGCGCGCTTCGTCGATCAGGATCGAGTCCACTTCGTCGACGACCGCGAAGTTCAGTGCCCGCTGCACACGCGCGTCGGTCTCGTAGACCATGTTGTCGCGCAGGTAGTCGAAGCCGAACTCGTTGTTCGTGCCGTACGTGATGTCCGCCGCATAAGCCTGCTGCTTCTGGTCGTGCTCCATGCCGGACAGGTTGATGCCGACCGACAGACCGAGGAAGTTGTAGAGGCGCGCCATCCATTCGGCGTCGCGCTGCGCGAGGTAATCGTTGACGGTCACGACGTGCACGCCGCGGCCGGCCAGCGCGTTCAGGTACACGGGCAGCGTCGCGACGAGCGTCTTTCCCTCGCCGGTGCGCATTTCCGCGATCTTGCCGTAGTGGAGCACCATGCCGCCGATCATCTGCACGTCGAAGTGCCGCATCTTCAGCACGCGCCGGCTGGCCTCGCGACAGACCGCGAACGCCTCGGGCAGCAGCTTGTCGAGCGACTCGCCGGCCGCGACCCGCTGGCGGAATTCGTCCGTCTTGCCGCGCAACTGGTCGTCCGTCAGCTTCTCGATCTGCGTTTCGAGCGCATTGATCGTCGTGACGGTCTTTTGGTATTGCTTGACGAGCCGCTGGTTGCGGCTGCCAAAAATTTTCTGGAGAAAACCGGTTGTCATCGGATCGGATCCTGCGTCGCAGCACCGGCGCCCGGCGCGTGTTGCGCGCCCCGACGCCCGAGCCTCGGCGGCTTAGCGAATTAGTGGACTCAAACGTCGAATTTTAGCACGCGGGGAAGCGCGCGCCCGTGTCTCGGCCGGACGGGCACTGCGCGCCGACGGCCGGGCCCACGGGGCGAAAGCCGCCCGTGCATGGGTCCGCGCGGGTACAATCGGCGTCAACGTCCGCGCGCGTGCGCGCCCGAAGAATGTCTCGATGAACCGATTTTCCAAGCGTTTCGGCCCGCTCGCCGCCTATCGCCCGCAACCCGTGTCCGAAGTGCTCGGCCGCACCGACGCGTTCGCGGCACTGCGCGCCGGCGTCGAGCAGATCGCGTCGCTGCAGCGCGATCTTGCCGCGCTCCTGCCCGATTACCTGGCGAACCACGTCGAACCCGGCTTCGTGAAGGACGGCACCCTGACCCTCTTTGCCGCGCACAATGCGCTGGCCGCGCGGCTGCGGCAGGTCGAGCCGCGGCTGCTCGGCGATCTGCAAAAGCGCGGCTGGCCGGTCTCGACGTTGCGCGTGCGCGTGCGCCCGAAGGATGCGCCGGAGCCGCCGCACGTGAAGCAGGCGCGGATGACGTCGGTCGGCGCGGCCGCGTTGCGGGATCTGGCCGATCATCTCGAACCGTCGCCGCTGCAGGCCGCGCTTGCGCGGATGGCGGCCCGGCACGGCGCAAAACCGCGCTGACGGCTTGCGCCGCCGGCATCGTCCGGTGTCAAGTCCTGGAATAGGTTGAC
>NZ_LDUL01000023.1:0-2742 GCF_001043615.1 Burkholderia sp. LK4 | reverse complement strand
CACGGCGCCGATCTACAAGGCAGACTTGTTATAGGATCAAGCCTTACGGGCAATTAGTATCAGTTAGCTGAACGCATTACTGCGCTTACACACCTGACCTATCAACGTCCTGGTCTCGAACGACCCTTCAAGGGGATCTAGTCCCCAGGGATATCTCATCTTAAGGCGAGTTTCCCGCTTAGATGCTTTCAGCGGTTATCTCTTCCGAACATAGCTACCCGGCGATGCCACTGGCGTGACAACCGGTACACCAGAGGTTCGTCCACTCCGGTCCTCTCGTACTAGGAGCAGCCCCCTTCAAATATCCAACGCCCACGGCAGATAGGGACCAAACTGTCTCACGACGTTTTAAACCCAGCTCACGTACCTCTTTAAATGGCGAACAGCCATACCCTTGGGACCGGCTACAGCCCCAGGATGAGATGAGCCGACATCGAGGTGCCAAACACCGCCGTCGATATGAACTCTTGGGCGGTATCAGCCTGTTATCCCCAGAGTACCTTTTATCCGTTGAGCGATGGCCCTTCCATACAGAACCACCGGATCACTATGACCTGCTTTCGCACCTGCTCGACTTGTCGGTCTCGCAGTTAAGCACGCTTATGCCATTGCACTATCAGCACGATTTCCGACCGTACCTAGCGTACCTTCGTACTCCTCCGTTACGCTTTGGGAGGAGACCGCCCCAGTCAAACTGCCTACCATGCACTGTCCCCGACCCGGATCACGGGCCAAGGTTAGAACCTCAAACAAACCAGGGTGGTATTTCAAGGACGGCTCCACCGAAACTAGCGTTCCGGTTTCATAGCCTCCCACCTATCCTACACAGATCGGTTCAAAGTCCAATGCAAAGCTACAGTAAAGGTTCATGGGGTCTTTCCGTCTAGCCGCGGGTAGATTGCATCATCACAAACACTTCAACTTCGCTGAGTCTCGGGAGGAGACAGTGTGGCCATCGTTACGCCATTCGTGCAGGTCGGAACTTACCCGACAAGGAATTTCGCTACCTTAGGACCGTTATAGTTACGGCCGCCGTTTACCGGGACTTCAATCAAGAGCTTGCACCCCATCATTTAATCTTCCGGCACCGGGCAGGCGTCACACCCTATACGTCCACTTTCGTGTTTGCAGAGTGCTGTGTTTTTATTAAACAGTCGCAGCCACCAGTTTATTGCAACCCCTTCACCCTCCTGGCGCAGGCCAGTCAAGCTACAAGGGCGTACCTTATCCCGAAGTTACGGTACCAATTTGCCGAGTTCCTTCTCCCGAGTTCTCTCAAGCGCCTTAGAATACTCATCTCGCCCACCTGTGTCGGTTTGCGGTACGGTCATCATTAGACTGAAGCTTAGAGGCTTTTCTTGGAACCACTTCCAATTGCTTCGCTCCCTAAGGAGCTCGCGCCACACCCTTGAATTACGCACCCGGATTTGCCTAAGTGCCTTCTCCAATGCAGCGACCGGGACTTCCAACACCCGGACAACCTTCCGCGATCCGTCCCCCCATCGCATCTAACAATGGTGCAGGAATATTGACCTGCTTCCCATCAGCTACGCATTTCTGCCTCGCCTTAGGGGCCGACTCACCCTACGCCGATGAACGTTGCGTAGGAAACCTTGGGCTTACGGCGAGGGGGCCTTTCACCCCCTTTATCGCTACTCATGTCAGCATTCGCACTTCCGATACCTCCAGCACCCTTTACAAGGCACCTTCGCAGGCTTACGGAACGCTCTCCTACCATGCGTGCAAGCACGCATCCGCAGCTTCGGTATATAGCTTAGCCCCGTTACATCTTCCGCGCAGGACGACTCGATCAGTGAGCTATTACGCTTTCTTTAAAGGGTGGCTGCTTCTAAGCCAACCTCCTGACTGTTTTAGCCTTCCCACTTCGTTTCCCACTTAGCTATATTTGGGGACCTTAGCTGGCGGTCTGGGTTGTTTCCCTCTTGACACCGGACGTTAGCACCCGATGTCTGTCTCCCGTGATTGCACTCTTCGGTATTCGGAGTTTGCTATGGCGGGGTAATCTGCAATAGACCCCCCAACCATGACAGTGCTCTACCCCCGAAGGTGAGACACGAGGCACTACCTAAATAGTTTTCGGAGAGAACCAGCTATTTCCAGGTTTGTTTAGCCTTTCACCCCTATCCACAGCTCATCCCCTAACTTTTCAACGTTAGTGGGTTCGGACCTCCAGTACGTGTTACCGCACCTTCATCCTGGCCATGGATAGATCACCTGGTTTCGGGTCTACGCCCAGCAACTGAACGCCCTATTCGGACTCGCTTTCGCTACGCCTGCCCTATACGGTTAAGCTTGCTACTGAACGTAAGTCGCTGACCCATTATACAAAAGGTACGCCGTCACCCCTTACGAGGCTCCGACTGTTTGTATGCATGCGGTTTCAGGATCTATTTCACTCCCCTCCCGGGGTTCTTTTCGCCTTTCCCTCACGGTACTGGTTCACTATCGGTCGATCACGAGTATTTAGCCTTGGAGGATGGTCCCCCCATCTTCAGACAGGATTTCACGTGTCCCGCCCTACTTGTCGCACACCTAGTTCTTTCATACTGTTTTCGCCTACAGGGCTATCACCTGCTATGGCCGCACTTTCCAGAGCGTTCGGCTAACAATACAAATAAAGAGTGCAAGGCTCATCCCATTTCGCTCGCCACTACTTTGGGAATCTCGGTTGATTTCTTTTCCTGCGGTTACTTAGATGTTTCAGTTCACCGCGTTCGCTTC
>NZ_LDUL01000022.1:0-115936 GCF_001043615.1 Burkholderia sp. LK4 | reverse complement strand
CACACGACGACCACTTCGCCTTTCGTGACCTCGGTCGTGCAGTCGGTGAGGACCTGAAACTGGCCGTACCACTTCGAAACGTTGCTGATGGAAATCATGGGGGATACCTGCATCGTAATGAGGCGCGCGCGGCGCCGGTTCAGCGTGCCTTCGCGACGCGGTAGCGGCGTTCGAGCACGCGGGCGTACCACGTCAACGGGAAGCACATCGCGAAGTAGAGCAGCGCGACCATCGCGTAGATCGGAAACGGCTTGAACACCGCATTGGTGATGATGTTGCCGGTCTTCGTGAGTTCGGTCAGCCCGATGATCGACGTCAGCGCCGTGCTCTTCACCGCCTGCACGAGAAAGCCGACGGTCGGCGGCAGCGCGATTTTCCATGCCTGCGGCCACACCGCGTAACGGAGTTGTTGCGTCCACGTCATGCCGAGGCTGGCCGCCGCACTCCACTGGCCGCGCGGCACGGCGTCGACGCAGCCGCGCCAGATGTCGGCCAGGTACGCGCTCGCGTTCAACGTCAATACGACCGATGCGGCGGTCCACGGCGTCACGTCGATGCCGATCAGCGGCAGTCCGAAGAAACCGAGGAACAGCTGCATCAGCAACGGCGTGCCCTGAAACAGCTCGACGTACAGGCTCACGAAGCGGCGCAGCGCCGGCACCGGCGAGATGCGCATCGCGAGCAGCGCGAACCCGGCGACGCTGCCGCCGACGAACGTGATCAGCGACAGCAGCATGGTCCAGCGCGCGGCCAGCAGCAGGTTCCACGCAATATCCTGGAAGGTGAATTCGATCATCGGGCACGCTCCGTCGGGAGGCCGGTTTCAGGGGAGCGCGCGCGCCACGTAAAGCGGGCAACGCACGAGCGGCGCGGTGCGGCAGCCGCACCGTGCGGCGCGCGGCCCGCGAACAGACGGCGGCCGACGCGATTGAGCAGCATGCGCAGCGCGATCGACAGCAGGAGGTAGATCGCAGTCACGACGATGTAGATCTCGAACGCACGGAAATTCCGCGACTGGATGAAGTTCGCCGCATAGGTCAGGTCGGGCACCGAGATCTGCGACACGACGGCCGAACCGAGCATCACGATCAGCACCTGCCCGAGCAGCGCGGGGTACACGTTCGCGAGCGCCTGCGGCAGCACGACCTGACCGAACACCTGCCGGCCATGCAGCCCGAGCGCACGTGCGGCCTGCGTTTGCCCGTGCGGAACCGATTCGATGCCGGCCCGCAGGATCTCGACCGCATACGCGCCCAGGTTGACCGTCATCGCCAGCACGGCCGCCTGCGCTTCGTCGATGTGCACGCCGATCCCGGGCAGCCCGAAGAAGATGAAGAACAGCTGGACCAGGAACGGCGTATTGCGGATCAGCTCGACGTAGGCCGCGACCAGCGCGCGTGCCCAGCGCGGGCCGGCGAGCGCGGCCCACGCGCCGGCGGTGCCGATCAGGCCGCCGAGCGCGGTGGAGGCCGCGGTGAGGCCGAGCGTCACGCCGATCCCGCGCGCGAGCATGCCGGCGTAGAGGCCGAAATCGCTGAAGTCGAACACGTAGGTCATAACGATACCTTCCGTCGTGAATGCGGGGCGGGCGCGACGCGCATCACAGGTCGGCCGGCAGTGCCGCGTGCAGCCACTTCTGCGACAGGGTGTTCAGCGTGCCGCTTTTCTTCGCGCCGGCGATCGCGTCATTGACCTTCTGCATCAGGCGCGGCTCGTTCTTGTTCAGGCCGACGTGATCGGGCGAGCTGAACAGCGAGAACTTCTGCTCCGGATCGATCGACGGATGGCGCGCGATGATCGTCGCGCCGACGTCGTTGCCGATCACGAGCAGTTGCGCCTGCCCCGACAGGAACGCCGCGATCGCGCCGTTGGGATCGTCGAAGCGCTTGATCGTCGCGTTCGGCGGCGCGACCTTGCTCACGCTCAGGTCCTCGAGCGTGCCGCGCGCGACCGCGACCGACTTGCCGGCGAGATCGGCGGTGCCTTTCACGGCGAGCGATTTCGGGCCGAATACCGCGAGATAGTACGGCGCATACGCGTTCGAGAAATCGATCACCTTCGCGCGCTCCGGCGTCTGGCCGACCGACAGCAGCATGTCGGTCTTGCGGTCGGCGAGATACGCCATCCGGTTGTCGCCGGTGACCTGCACGAGCTCGACTTTCGCGTTGAGCGCCTTGCCGATCAGCGCCGCCATGTCGATGTCGTAACCTTGCGGCTTCATGTCGGGGCCGATCGAGCCGAACGGCGGGTAGTCCTCGAACACGCCGATGCGCACGACGCCGGATTTCGCGATCGTGTCGAGTGCGTCGGCATGTGCGAGCGGCGCGATGGCGGCGAGACCCGCCGCGCAGGTGCAGACGAGGGCGGTGCGGGCGAGCAGGCGTCGCACGAGACGGTGGGCTTGGGTCGATGCGTTCATGATGGAGTCCTTGTTGCTGCGCTGGGGAAAGAACCGGAAATCAGGCGCCGCGTGCGGCGATCAGCTTGCATGCATGCGCGGGTAGCTCGGCGGCGACCGGCATGCCGACGTGCAGGTCGGGCGTTTCGCGCGGCGTCGTCGCTGCCGTCAGCGTGAAGCCGCGGCAATCGATCGTCGCCTCGATCGACGCGCCGACGTCGCGCACGAACGTGACCGTGCCGGCGAGCGTGTTCGGCGCGGACGGCGAGACCGAGGCCGCGCGCACGCACACGTCCTCGGGGCGAATCAGCAGGCGCACGGCGTCGTCCGCGCGCGGCGCGTCGGGCGCGCGCCGGATCGCGAGCCGTTGTCCGCCCGGCAGCACGATCGCGTCGTCGCCGTCGCACGCGACCGGCAGGATGTTGCCGAGGCCGATGAAATCCGCGACGAATTCGTTGACCGGATCGCGATAGATGTCGAGCGGCCGGCCGACCTGCTGGATGCGGCCTTTCTCCATTACGACGATCTCGTCGGCCATCGTCATCGCTTCGCGCTGGTCGTGCGTGACCATGATCGTCGTGATGCCGAGCCGTTGCTGGAGCAGCCGGATCTCGACCTGCATCGCCTCGCGCAGCTTCGCGTCGAGCGCCGACAGCGGCTCGTCGAGCAGCAGCAGGCGCGGAGACGAAGCGATCGCGCGTGCGATTGCGACGCGCTGGCGCTGCCCGCCCGACAGCTGCGTGACGAGCCGGTCGGCCAGGTGCGGAAGCTGGATGAGTTCCAGCAGCTCCGCGACACGCTGCGTTTGAGCCGTCCTGGCCGTCTTGCGCAGCCGCAGCGGATACGCAATGTTCTGCGCGACCGTCATGTGCGGGAACAGCGCGAGCGACTGGAACACCATGCCGAAGTCGCGCCGGTTGGCCGGCACGTGCGTGAGGTCGCGGCCGGCGAACGTGATCGTGCCCGACGTCGGCGTCTCGAGGCCGGCGATGATCCGCATCAGCGTGGTCTTGCCGCAGCCCGACGGGCCGAGAAAGCAGACGAGCTTGCCGTCCGGCACGGACAGGTCGACGTGATCCACGGCATACGCGTGGTGGAAGCGCTTCGTCACGCTCTGAAGGGTGAGCTGGGTCATGGGGAGTCCTTGGATGGGCGAGGGCGGAGTCGTGCGCGTATCAGAGCGCAACGCCCTTGTCGCCGACGAGTTTTTCGAGCATCCAGATCAGCGCGAAATCGATCGCGACGGTGAACACCGCGAAACAGAACACGGTCGGGTCGAGCGACGACACGGTGCGGCTGTAGAGCCAGACCGGCAGCGTCATCGTGTCGACGCTGTACAGGAAGAACGTCACCGTGAACTCGTTGAACGACACGATGAACGCGAACAGCATGCCGGCGAGGACGCCCGGCCGCATCAGCGGCAGGACGACATCGACGAACGCGCGGCGCGGGCTCGCGCCCATCAGGCACGCGGCTTCCTCGAATTCCGGGCCGATCGACGCGACCGATGCCGCGCAGTTCTTCACGGTAAACGGCAGCGTCAGGATCACGTGCGCGACGACGAGCCGCACGAGCCCGAGTTCGACCGGCAGCGCGTTGAACACGAGCAGCAGCGCGAGGCCGAGCATGACGAGCGGATAGACGATCGGCAGCGCGACGAGCTGCTCGACGAACGTTTTGCCGCGGAAGCGATAACGCGACAGCGCGTAGGCGGCGGGTACCGAAACCGCAGTCGCGACCAGCATCGTCGCGATCGCGACGACGAGGCTCGTCGTCAGCGCGGCACCCATCGATTGCGCACTGCCGGCATCGGCGGTCACGAAGGTCTGCCAGGCGGCGCGGTACCAGTGCAGGCTGAAATCGCGCGGCGGAAATTCGAGCGTGCCCGACGAGCCGAACGACATCGTGATCATCGTCACGATCGGCAGTGCGGCGAGGCACAGCACGAGCGTCGCGAGGGTGCCGGTCGCGCGGCTCAGACGGCCGGGCAGCGGTGCTCGCGGCAGAAGGGCATTCATCGGTTCACCTCGTCACGTTGCAGGGCGCGCACGAGGCGCTGGGAAACCGCCATCACGACGAGCGTCGCGCCCATCAGCACGACACCCGAGGCCGACGCGGCCGGCCAGTTCAGCAGCGGCGCGACCTGGTCATGCACGAGCACCGCGAGCATCGGCACGCGCCGGCCGCCGAGCAGCAGCGGCACCGCGAATGCACTCGCGTTGTAGGCGAACACGAGCAGCGCGCCCGATACGAGCCCCGGCATCGCGAGCGGCAGCGTCACGTGCCGCAGCGTCTGCCAGCGCGTCGCGCCGAGCGTCGCGGCGGCTTCGTCGTACGCGCGGGACACGGCACGCAGCGCGCTCGACAGCGGCAGCACGGCGAGCGGGAATGCGGTCTGGATCAGCCCGAGCAGCACGCCGTGTTCGCGGTACAGCAGCTGCAGTGGCCGTTCGATGACACCGGCCGCCAGCAGCGAGCGGTTGAGCAGGCCCGCCGGGCCGAGCATCACGAGCCAGCCGTAACCCTGCAGCAGCAGGTTGACGAGCAGCGGCAGCAGCACGCCGGCAAGCATGAGTCGTCGCGCGAGCCGCGATTCGGCGCGCGCCATCGCCAGCGCGACCGGGATCGCGAGCAGCACCGCGCATACCATGCTCTGGAACGCGAGGCGCAGCGTGAGCCACAGCGAGTGCATGAAGTACGGGTCGGCGAGATCGGCGTAGTTCTGCAGCGTGAACGTGCGCCATTCGTCGCCCGGCGTACCGACGCTCATCCGCAGCACGGTGAGCGTTGCCGCCGCGAGCACCGCGAGGAACGCGAGGATCGGCGCAAGCAGCAGCCACGCCGGCACGCCGGGCCGCGCGGCAGCGGCGGCCGAAGCGCCGCCGGCCGGGCCGGCGGCGACGGGTTCCGCGTGACGGGAGGAAGGCAGCGAGGCCATGTCGTCAGGCCGCGAAGAGGCTGGTATAGCGCTTGATCCACGCCGGCTGAACGACGGCGAGCGCCTTGTCGTCGTGGAGGATGGCCTTCTCCGCGATCTGCTGCGGCGACGGCACGAATGCGCGGCTTTCCGCCGGGATCACGGCCTTCGAATTCACCGGCCCGTTCAGCACGTCCGCCGCCATCCGGCCCTGCACGCCCGCGTCGAGCGTGTGGTTGATGAACGCATGGATCAGGTCGAGGTCGCCCGGGTGCGCTTTCGGAATCACCGTGAACATCAGTTGCGTCGCGAAGCCTTCCTTCATCCCGTACGTCACGCCCATCTTGTAGTCGGGCTTGCGGATCTGGTCCGGGAAGAACGCGGGCGAATAGATACCGCCGATGTCGAGCGAGCCGGTGCGGAACAGGTCGGCGACCTGGTTCGGGTTTTCGCCGAGCGTCATCACACGATCCTTGAGCGCCGCGAGCTTGCGGAAGCCCGGCTCGATGTTCTGCTGCGAACCGCCGGCCAGCTTCGCGGCGACGATCGCGAGATCGACCGCCTCGGCCCACTCCGGCGGCGGAAGAAACAGGCGCCCCGCATATTTCGGATCCCACAGCGCTTCGTAGCTCGCCGGTGCGGTCTTGACGGTCGACGTGTTGTAGATCAGCCCGTCCGACCACAGCAGGTAGCCGACACCGAACCCGTTTGCGCCCGTGCGGTACTGTGGCGCGACGTCCTTCAGGTTCGGCAGCCGGCTCAGGTCCGGCTTCGCGAGCAGGCCTGCATCGGCGAGGCCGGCCGCACCGACGCCGGCCAGCGTGATCACATCGTAGGTCGGCCGCTCGCCGGCGGCCTTGACCTTCGCGACCATGCCCGACGTGCCGTCCGCGCGGTCGGCGATCACGCGTGCGCCGGTCTGCTTGCTGAACGTTTCCGCGATGTTGCGCAGCGCGGCCGCACCGGTATCGTCAGACCACGTGAGGATGCGCAGCGTCTTGCCCGCGAAGCTGCTGGTCTGTGCCTTCGCAGTACTGATGAACGGCATCGGAAGGGCGGATGCGGCGAGTGCCGTGCCGAGGGTTTTGATCACCTGCCTTCTGCCCGCCTTGAAGTGTTGCATGGCCGTCTCCTGATGAACGATGCCGGGTGGTTCGATGCCGGTCGCCGAACGGCGGCGCGGGGTGTGGATGAACTGTAGGGAGGTCAAATTTCCGCAACAAACGAAATATCCGCATGCGCGGCATGACATAAACGCATGGGCCGGACGGCCTCAGCGGGCCGGCATCATGACCTGCTTGATCTCCTGGAATGCGGCCAGCCCGAACGGGCCGAGCTCGCGTCCGACGCTGCTGCGCTTGTAGCCGCCCCATGAGGTTTGCGGATAGATCAGTTGCGGCGTGTTGATCCACACGACGCCTGCTTCCAGCGCATCGGCGACCCGCTTGCCGCGTGCCGCGTCGCGCGTGACGACGGTCGCGACGAGCCCGTATTCGGTATCGTTGGCGGCCGCGATCGCGTCGTACTCGGTATCGAACGTGCGGACGCACAGCACCGGCCCGAAGATTTCGTCGCGCCATAGCGGGCTGTCGGCCGGCACGTCGGCGAACAGCGCGGGCCGGATGAAGTAACCGGGGCCGGCGGGCACGTCGCCGCCCGTCACGAGCCGCGCGCCGTCGGCGCGGCCTTGCGCGATGTGGCGCTTCACGCGTTCGTATTGCGCGCGGTTCGTCAGCGGGCCCATCTGCACGCCGGGCGCGAACGGCGGGCCGACGACGGTCGCGTCGATCCGCCGCGCAAGGCGTGCGATCAGGTCGTCGGCGAGCGGCGCGGCGACGAGCACGCGCGAGGTCGCCGAACACATCTGCCCCGCGTTGAACAGGCCGCCGCCCGCGATCAGTTCGACCGCGTGGTCGGGATCGGCGTCGTCGAACACGACGATCGACGACTTGCCGCCGAGTTCGAGGCCGACGCCCTTGATCGTGTCCGCGGCCGTTTTCATGACCTGCGCGCCGACCGCCGTGCTGCCGGTAAACGACACCTTCGCGACGAGCGGATGCGCGCACAGCCGGGCACCGACGTCGGGGCCGGTGCCCGTCACGACGTTCAGCACGCCTGGCGGCAGGCCCGCTGCGGCGGCGATCGCGACGAGTTCGAGTTCCGGCAGCGGCGTGATCTCGGACGGCTTCAGCACGACGGTACAGCCGGCCGCGAGCGCGGGCGCGAGCTTCCACGCGGTCGTCACCATCGGGAAATTCCACGGCACGATCAGCGCGGCGACGCCGGCCGGTTCGCGCCGGATCCATGCGCGGTGGTCGTCGCCGGGCAGCGCGACCTCGGTTTCGCCGTCGGTGTCGATGCGTTCCGCGAGGCTGGCGTAGTAGTCGAACGTGGCGATCACGTCGGCGACGTCGATCTCCGCTTCGGCGAACGGCTTGCCGTTATTGAACGACTGCAGCGTCGCGAGCCGTGTGCGGTGCGTGTCGACGCCGCGCGCGATCGCGCGGAGCAGGGCCGCGCGCCGGGCACCCGTCGTGCGTTTCCAGCCGGGAAACGCGCGGGCCGCGGCCTGGACGGCGCGCTCGACGTCCGCGCTGCCGCCGGCAGCCACATGCGCGAGGACCGCTTCAGTCGACGGATCGACGATCGGCAACGTGGCGCCGTCGGCGCCGGACCCCCACGCGCCGGCGATGAAAAGCCCGGTACGCAGCGGCGGATCAAAGTGGAAATCGGGGGCCCGACTCATCGCTGCACCTGCTCGAACCATGTCGCTTCGTCGATCTCGATTACGGTCGGGATCGCGCGCGCGACGGCGTCGCGCAACGTGGCCGCCAGTGCGTCGGGCGTCGCGGCCGCGTGCGCCGCGCAGCCGAAGCCGCGCGCGAGCGCCAGGAAATCGGGCGTGTACGGATCGACGCCGATCGGCGTGATGTCGCGCGCGACCATGTATTTGCGGATCTCGCCGTAGCCGCGGTTGTTCCAGACGATCACGATCACCGGCACGCGGGCCTCGACCGCGCTCGCGAGCTCCGGCAACGTGAACTGCAGGCCGCCGTCGCCGATCAGGCAGACGACCGGGCGTGCGGGCGCGGCGAGTTTCGCGCCGATCGCGGCGGGCAGCCCGTAGCCGAGCGTGCCGTAGCCGGTAGACGAGTTGAACCAGCTGCGCGGTGCGTGCGCGTCGTGGGTGAAATTACCGACGTACACGGGGCTCGTCGAATCGCCGGCGACGATTACGCCAGGCAGCGCCGTGACGATCGTGTCGATCAGCCGCGCCTGCGCGCGCGCCGGGCCGTCGTGGCCCGCCGCGATCGCGGCGCGCACGGCGGCCACGCGCGCCGCGCCCCAGCCGGCTTCGGGGGGCGTCGTCGGTTTTTCGTGCAGGCGGGTCGACAGCGCGCCGAGCGCCAGCCGCGAATCGCCGGCGATGGCGATCTCCGCGCGGGCATTGCGCATCAACTGCTGCGCGTCGATGTCGATGCGAATCAGCCGGCCATCGATCGCGAATCCGCCGTCGAACGTGACGTCGTAATCCGTTTCGCCGAGCTCGGTGCCGACGGCGAGCACCACGTCGGCGTCGCGGATCGTCGCGCGGGTGGCGGGCAGCGATTGCGTGGAGCCGATCAGCAACGGATGGCCGGCCGGCAGCAGACCCTTCGCGTTGATCGTCAGCGCGACCGGCGCGTGCAGGCGTTCGGCGAGCTCGCGCAATTCGGCCGCCGCATGCACGGCGCCGCCGCCCGCCAGGATCAGCGGCCGGCGCGCATGGGCGAGCAGGTCCGCGGCCGCCGCGAGCGCGCCGGCGTCCGGTGCGGGGCGGGCGGGCAGCGCGGGTGGCGCGGCGGGCAGAGCGGGCGCCGGCATCACGATCACGTCGAGCGGAATCTCGATATGCACGGGCCGCGGCCGTGCGCTTTCGAAAACCGCGAACGCGCGCGCGAGCACCTGCGGCAGATCGGCCGCGTCGAGCAGCGTGTGCGAGAACGCGGTGAGTCCCGCGAAGACTTCACGCTGCGACGGCAGCTCGTGCAGGCGGCCGTCGCCGCCGCCGAGCTCGCGCCGAGCGTTGACGCTCGAGATCACCAGCATCGGGATCGAATCCGCGTAGGCCTGTGCCATCGCGGTCGCGATATTGGTCATGCCCGGCCCGGTGATGATGAAGCAGACGCCCGGCCGGCCCGTGACGCGCGCGTAGCCGTCGGCCATGAAGCCGGCCCCCTGTTCGTGGCGGGGCGTCACATGGCGGATCGACGACTCGGCGAGCCCGCGATACAGCTCGACGGTATGCACGCCGGGAATGCCGAACACGCATTCGACGCCATAACGTTCGAGCAGGTCGACGAGTGCTTCGCCGCAGGTGCGGGGACGGGCAAGGAACGGTGCCGGCGCGGCCGTGCGGGCCTCGGCGATGCAGGAGAGGGAGACTGGATGGTTCATGGATCGTGACGTGCCGATTGGGAGGGGGAGTGGCCCGTACCGCAAACGAGGGGGCATGCAGCGGATTGTCGGCGTCGATCCGGGGCGCCAACAATCGATTAGTTTTCATGCCGCGCATGAGCGCGTTGCATGGCGATGCGTGGTCGCGAGGATGTCGCGATACATCGGAGGAATGGAATGCGCGGGCCGGCAACGGCGCGGCGCGCAGCCGCAACGGAATTCGGCGTGCGCTAGCGTTCGCGTTTCGTCTTGCGTGCCGGCCGCGTGTCGTCGATCCTCTGCTTCATCGCATCGATGAACGCCCGCACTTTCGGCGAAGGCAGCCGTGTCGACGGATACACCGCATGGATCCCGGCCGGCGCCGAACGCCACGCGGGCAGCAGCCGCACGAGCCGGCCGGCCGCGACGTCGTCGGCGGTCGAAAAGTCCGTCAGCAGCCCGAAGCCGCCGCCCGCGAGCACGATCGCCCGGCACGCGGTGGCGGTGTTCGACACGACGTGCGCGACACAGCGCACCGAAGCGGTGCCGCCGTTCGCGTCTTCGAGTTCGAGCGTTTGCGGGCGCGGCAGCGTCGACAGCATCACGAACGGCAGCGCGGCGAGCGCATCGGTATCCTGCGGCCGCCCGTGGCGCGCGACGAACGCGGGGCTCGCGACCAGCCATTTCTCGTAGGTGCCGAGCTGCACCGCGCGATAGTTCGAATCGGCGAGGCGGCCGATGCGGATCGCGACGTCGAGGTTGTCCGCGACGAGATCGACGACGCGGTCGTTCGCGACGAGTTCGACGTCGAGGCCCGGATGCCGGTCGCGCAACGCGACGACGGCAGGCGCGACGACCAGCGCGCCGTAGTCGATCGGCACGCTCACGCGCAGCGTGCCGCGCAGCGGCCCCGCGTCGGACGACACCGCGTCGAGCGCGCTTTCCGCGGCGCGCACGATGTCGCGGCACGCGTCGTAGAAGGCCCGCCCGGCGTCGGTCACGCTCAGCCGCCGGGTGGTGCGCACCAGCAGGTTCGCGCCGACCTCGGATTCGAGGCGCTGCATGTGCGTGCTGACGACCGTCTTCGCCAGGCCGAGCCGCTCGGCCGCGGCCGTCAGCGAGCCGGCGTCGACCACCGCGACGAAGACCGCCAGCCGGTTCAGGTTCACGTCGCGCAGATCGGCCATCGTCGATTGTCCTATGGAAGCGGATAATGTTTCCACGATTATCCGTCTTCTGGCGACGAACGGCGAGCGCTACGCTGCAGGTGTTCGTCGCCGATCCCCGGCGGCGCGAGATTCCGGAGTGTTTTCCATGTCTGCCGTCCGCAAGCCTGCTTCGCCGATTCGCGTCTACTCGTTCCTGCTGTCCGGGCATGCGCATCGCGTCCGGTTGTTCCTGTCGCTGCTCGGCCTGCCTTCGGAGACCGTCGACGTCGATCTCGCGGCCGGCGCACAGCGCGAGCCGGCGTTCCTCGCGCTCAATCCGCTCGGGCAGGTGCCCGTGATCGACGACGGCGGCACGGTGATCGCCGATTCGAACGCGATCCTCGTGTATCTCGCGAAGCGCTACGGCGACGCGCACTGGCTGCCCGACGACCCGGCCGGCGCGGCCGTCGTGCAGCGCTGGCTCTCGTATGCGGCGGGGCCGATCGCAGCGGGGCCGGCTGCCGCGCGGCTCGTGACCGTGTTCGGCGCGAAGCTCGACCACGAAGCGGCCAAGCGTACGGCCGCGAAAGTGCTCGACGTGATCGATCGCGAGCTGGCCGGCAAGCCGTTCGCGGCCGGTGCGCAGCCGACGATCGCGGACGTCGCCGCGTACTCGTACATCGCGCACGCGCCGGAAGGCGGCGTGTCGCTCGAACCGTATCCGCACGTGCGTGCGTGGCTGGCACGCGTCGAGGCGCTGCCGGGCTTCGTTGCGATGCCGACGACACGCGCCGGCCTGCTTGCCGCGTAACGCCCACCGACGCCGCGCCTGCCCACGGAGAACGCGATGAACACCCCGACCACCGTCGTACCGGGCTGGGAACTCGATACCGCGCCGTTTCACGCGGGAGAACTCGCCGTGCAGCAGCGCGCGGGCGTGACGGAGGCCGCGGGTTCGGCCGGCCGGCGCGGGATCCGGCGTTTCATGCCGGACCAGCACCGGACGTTTTTCGCGCAACTGCCGTTTTTCGTGCTGGGCGGCGTCGATGCGAACGGCCAGCCGTGGGCGACGCTGCGGGCCGGCGCGCCGGGGTTCGTGACGTCGCCGGACCCGCGTACGCTGCGCATCGCGGCGCGCGCGTTGCCGGGCGATCCGCTGGACGGCGCGTGGCAGCCGGGGGCGCCGCTCGGCGGGCTCGGGATCGAATTCGATACGCGGCGGCGCAATCGTGTCAACGGCGTCGTGCGCGCGGTCGACGGCGACGCGCTGACGATCGCGGTCGAGCAGAGCTTCGGCAACTGCGCGAAGTACATCCAGGGACGCAAGCCGACGTTCGTCGCCCGGGATGCCGGCGCGTCCGCCGGGCCTGACGTATCGGACGCGTTGAACGACGCCGATCGAGCGCTGCTTGCGCAGGCCGATACGTTCTTCGTCGCGAGCGCGAACACGTCGACCGACGCGGGCGCTGCGCGTGGCGCGGACGTGTCGCATCGCGGCGGGATGCCGGGCTTCGTGCGCGTCGACGATGCGCACACGCTGACGACGCCGGATTTCAGCGGCAACCGCTTCTTCAACACGCTCGGCAACCTGCAGCACGATCCGCGCGCGGGGCTGCTGTTCGTCGATTTCGACAACGGCGACCTGCTGGTTGTGGCCGCGCGCGCCGAGATCGTGTGGGACGGGCCGCTCGTCGCGTCGTTCGACGGCGCGCAGCGGGTCGTGCGGTTCCATGTGCGGGAAGTGCGGCGCATGCGCGCAGTGTTGCCGTTCCGGTGGTCGGCGGTCGAACGTGCGCCGCAGTTCGCGGCGATGGCGGCGGGCGCGGGTGCGGGTGCGGCGGGCGGGTTGGTGCAGACTTCAATCGCATCGGTCATCGCACCCGCACCCGCATCAGAATCACTATCGGCATCGGCATCGGCATCGGCATCGGCATCGGCATCGGCATCGGCATCGGCACCCGCATGGCGGCCGCTGCGCATCGCGAAGATCGTCGACGAAGCGCGCGCGATTCGCTCGTTCCATTTCGAACCGGTGGACGGCGGCGCATTGCCCGCCTACGAAGCCGGGCAGCACCTGACGCTGCGTGTCGCGCTGCCGGGAAGCGACGCGCCGACGATCCGCAGCTACACGCTCTCCGATGCGCCGGGCGGCACGCATTACCGGATCACCGTGAAGCGCGAAGGGCGCGTGTCGGCGTGGCTGCACGATCACGCGCAGGCGGGCATGACGCTCGACGCGCAGATGCCGCGCGGTCGCTTCACGTTCGATCTCGCGAGCCCGCGCCCGGCCGTGCTCGTGTCGGCCGGCATCGGCATCACGCCGATGATCGCGATGCTGCGCCGCGCGCTGGCGGACGATCGGCCATCGCGCCGCGTGGTGTTCGTGCATGGCGCGCGCGACGCGGCCGACCGGCCGTTCGCGGCGTCGCTGGCACGCATCGCGGCCGCCGACGCACGGCTGTCGCTCCACTGGTTCGACAGCCATCCTCACGACGGCTCTGCAGCGCAGGCAGGCCGCATCGACATCGCGCAACTGAAGCGGCTCCTGACGTTCGACGATTACGACTTCTACCTGTGCGGGCCGTCGGCGTTCATGCGCGACCTGTACGACGGGCTGCGCGCGCTGAACGTGCCGGACGAACGCATCCGCTTCGAGGCGTTCGGGCCGTCGAGCGTGGCACGCAGCGCGACCCGTACGACCGGGGCGCAGGTCGCAAGCGTGCCGGTGGTGTTCCGGCGCACGGGCCGCGATGCCGCGTGGACGCCCGCCGACGGCACGTTGCTCGAATTCGCTGAAGGGCAGCGCGTGGCCGTGCCGTCCGGATGCCGCTCCGGGTCGTGCGGCACGTGCGCGACGCGCGTGCTGTCGGGCGCGGTCGACTACGAGCAGGCACCCGATGCGCCGGTCGAACCCGGCTGCGCGTTGCTGTGCGTCGCGCGGCCCGCGCAAGGGTCGGAGCCGCTCGTGCTCGACTGCTGACGCGCCCTGCGACATGCGGCCGCAGACGGCCTGCTGCGCGAAAAGCGCGCGCAACTGCTTCTTTTTTCGGATGCCGGTCGGATCGACGATAGCGTCAACCGATTCGATGAAAGGAGCACAACCATGAAACTGCTCGGCATGATCAAGCTGGTCCTGTGGAGTTTCTTCGGCGTACGCAACAGCAAGGCGCACGCGGCCGATCTCGCGAACGTCAACTACACGTTGCTGCCGTTCGTGGCGATCGTGCTCGCGCTGCTCGTCGGCGCGGTGATCTACGGCGTCGTGCACCTGGTCGTCGACCCGACCGCGACGATGCAGGGATTCTGACCGGCCGCCGAATCGCGAGCGGGCGAACGTTCCCGCTCCGGTTTCCGGCCGCGTGACCGGCGCGTGACGGTGCCGGTCATCGAGGTGGCCGCGCACGACGCCAGTCATGCGCACATCGGCACCGTCGCCGTGCCGCACGAATCGCGCGGTTCCCGTTCCCGCCTTCCTCGCCCATCCGATTCACCCGATTCGCCCGATTCCAGGGCAGCCCGCCCCGCCCGGGGTAAAATGCGCGCCGCGCCGCGATGTCGTGCGCGACGGGCACGCCGCCGTTCCAGCGAACGGCGCGCACCAGACCGTCGCGCCCGTACCGGGGCGTTCGAAGCGTCCCCCCGCATGACAAGACCGCGCGATGCAGCCGGCCGCCCGACACGCCCCGACGAACCAGTCCACGGCAGCGTCGGTTCCCGGTGCGTCACCTGAATCCGATGTCCCATCCTGCGTCTTCCCGACCGAGCGGCACGCTTGCGTGCCGGATCGTCTGGTTCGCCCGGTTCGTCTGACGAATGTCGTGCCGGCGCGTGCGTCCGGCGGAGGCAGATCCGGTCGCGGGCACGCTTCGTAGCTTCCTAACGGGTTTCGACAGGGTCGAGTGGCGAGTTTTCCATCCAGAGCAATGACGGTGAATAGAACAACAGCGTCGCCCGCACGGCGGCGGCGCGCGAAGGTCGGGCTTGGTGTCGGCGTCGGCATCACGCTTTTCGCGGCCCAGGCCGCCGCGGCGCAGGGCGACACGCCGGCGCCGGACGCCGGCGCGGCCGGCAGCACGACGCTGCCGACGATCACGGTGAGCGGCGAGCGCGGCAACGCGCTGCGCGCACGCACGGCATCCGTCGCGGGGCTTGACGACACACCGCTGCGCGACACGCCGGCGTCGGTGAGCGTCGTCACGCGCGCGCAGCTCGACGACCAGCAGGCGAAGCGGCTGAGCGACGTCGTGCGCAACGACGCGTCGGTCGTCAACGACTATGCGCCGGTCGGTTATTTCGAAGGCTTTGCGATCCGCGGCTTTCCGGTCGATCTCGCGAGCGCGATCCGGATCGACGGGCTGACGGTGTCCGGCGAGCAGAACGTGCCTCTCGAGAACAAGGAGCGCGTCGAGATCCTGAAGGGGCTTGCGGGTATCGACAGCGGCGTCGTCGCGCCCGGCGGGGTGATCAACTTCGTGACGAAGCGCTCGGCGAACGTCGCGAGCGTGACGGGTGGCGTCGACAGCCGCGGCTCGACGTCGGCGGCCGTCGATCTCGGCCGCCGCTTCGGCCCCGACAATCAGTTCGGCTTCCGGATCAATGCCGCGAAGGAGAACATGCACTCCTACATCGACGGCACGAACGGACGGCGCACGTTCGGCTCGATCGCCGTCGACTGGGACATCAGCCCGCGCGCGAGCCTGCAGCTCAATGCCGAATTCCAGCAGTGGATCCAGCGTTCCGCGCCCGGCTACCAGCTGCTCGGCGGCACCGTTGTGCCGTCGGTCAAGACGACGTCGAAGGCGCTCGGTACGCAGCCGTGGGCGAAACCGGTGACGACCGACGCGCTGAACCTGAACGCGCGCTTCGACTACCAGTTCAACGACGACTGGAAGGCGTATATCGCCGCCGGCCGCAGCCGCACGATGATCGACGACAACAGCGCGTTCGCGTACGGCTGCTCGTACGCGGCGAGCTGCACGGCCGGCGCGACGTCGCCGTTCTTCTTCGGCGCGAACGGCGACTACGACGTGTACGACTTCCGCAGCCCCGGCGAATACCGGCGCAACGACGATCTGCGCGCGGTCACGACCGGCAAGTTCGCGACGGGGCCGCTGCGGCACGAGCTGACGCTCGGCGTGAGCGTGCAGCGCCGCGTCGTGCACATGGCGACCGCCGTGTACGACTATGTCGGCAGCGAGAACATCTACGGACCCGACGTCACGTTCGCACCGTCGCCGAATACGCCCGGGCCGTCGTATCCGCAGCTCGATTCGTGGCAGTACGGCGTATTCGGGCTCGACCGCATCAGCATCGGCGAACACTGGCAGGTGCTCGCAGGCGGCAAGGAGGTGCTGCTGCGCCAGCGCAGCTGGAGCAGCCTCGACGGCGACGCGACGCACACCGACCGTTCGGTGTTCCTGCCGCAGGTCGCGCTCGTCTACAAGCCGGTGAACGTGCTGTCGCTGTACGCGTCGTACAGCAAGGCGCTGTCGCTCGGCGACCAGGCGCCCGTGCGCGCGACCAACGCGTATGCGTTCCTGCCGCCCGTCGAATCGCACCAGATCGAGGTCGGCGCGAAATACGACTGGCTCGACCGGCTGAGCCTCACGGCCGCCGTGTTCTCCATCAGCAAGCCGTTCCAGTTCGCCGATCCGGACGCATCGGGCACGACCTACACGTTCGTGCAGCGCGGCACGCAGCGGCACCAGGGGATCGAGCTCGGCGCGGCCGGGCGCGTGACCGAGCGACTGGGGCTGACGGCCAGCGTCGCGGCGATTCGCGCGCGCGCTTACGATTCGGGTTCGCCGGCGTATGAAGGACACCAGGTCATCAACGTGCCCGCGCTGCGCGCGTCGCTGTATGCGGACTACGCGGTGCCGGGCGTGGCCGGGCTGAACGTGCTGGGCGGCGTCGAGTACAGCGCGGCCCGCAACGCGAACGAGGAGGGTACCGCGCAGGTGCCGGCGTGGTTCGTGTTCAATCTCGGCGCGCGTTATACGACGAAGATCGGCGGCCATCGCACGGTGTTGCGCGTGTCGGTGGACAACCTGTTCAACAAGTTCTACTGGCGCGACGCGGGTGAGCAGCAGGGCGATGCGTACCTGTTCCCTGGTGCGCCGCGCACCGCCCGCGTGTCGTTGACCTATGATTTCTGACCGTCCGGAACCGGCCGCGTGACCCGCAGCCCCGGCAGCTAACCTGGAGAGCACAGACGATGTCCCCACTCGAAATCGCCGGCGTGATCGTCAGCGCGCTCGCGATCTGGCTGACCGCGAAGCGGCGCATGCTGTGCTGGCCGGTCGGGCTCGTGTCGGTCGCGTTGTACGGCTGGATCTTCTTCGACGCGAAGCTGTATTCGGACATGCTGCTGCAAGGCGCGTTCGCGGTGCTGCAGGTGTACGGCTGGCAACGCTGGCTCGCGCAGCGCGCGAGCGAGGCCGACGGCAATGCGGCGCCGGCAGGCGATGTCGCGCCCGTCACGGGCGTGCGGCCGATGCAGATGCTGCCCGACCTGATCGCGGCCGTCGTCGGCAGCGCGCTGCTCGGCGGCATGATGGCGCGCTGGACCGATGCGGCACTGCCGTTCGTCGATGCCTCGCTGACCGCGTTCAGCCTCGTCGCGCAATACTGGACCGCGCGGCGCTACATCGCATCGTGGGGGCTGTGGATCGTCGTGAACGTCGTGTATGTCGGGATGTTCGTGTTCAAGGAACTGTATCTGACGGCCGGCCTCTACGCGCTGTTCATCGGGCTGGCCGTCGTCGGCTGGCGCGACTGGAGCCGGACCGCCGCCGCGTTGCGCGCGGCGGCCGGCGGTGCGCTGGCAACGGGCGGCGGCGCGCGCTGATTCACGCGCCGATTCAACTACGGAGCAACGTCGTTCATGTCATTCCCACTCGAGCCGGACGGCGCCCTGCCGCGCGACGTCGCGCCGCCTCAATTCGGTGTCGACGGCGAGCAGGCCGAACGCGACTGGCCGCTGATGACGCACGACGAGGTGGCGGCGGTGCTCGCGCGCATCGACGGCGCCGGCGAGCCCGAGCGGCTCACGTGGCACAGCCCGCGACAGTTCGCGGCGGCCGTGCTCGTGCGGATGGCGGACGGGCGCGGGCTGTTCGTCAAGCGTCATCACGCGAGCCTGCGCGATGTCGCGGGGCTCGAGGAAGAGCATCGCTTCATCGCGCACCTGCGCGAACGCGGCATGCCGGTGGTCGACGTGCTCGCGGATCGCAACGGTGCGACCGCATTCGCGTCCGGCGACTGGACCTACGAAGTGCATGTGCTCGCGCCCGGCGTCGACCCGTATCGCGGCGTGATGTCGTGGCAGCCGTTCACGCATGCGTCGCACGCTTACGCGGCCGGCCGCGCGCTGGCCGAGCTGCATCGCGCGTCGGCCGGCTACGATGCGCCGGCGCGGCCCGTGCGCACGCTGCTGTCGAGCTTCCGCGTGCTGTCGTCCGACGATCTGGCGGGCGCGCTCGAACGCTGGGTCGAGGCGCAGCCGCTGCTCGTGCGCGCACTCGGCGCGCGCGACTGGCGCGGCGACGTGGCCGACGCGATCGGCCCGTATCACGCGCGCCTCGTGCCGCTGCTGCCCGCGCTGCCGCCGCTGTGGACGCACGGCGACTGGCACGCGTCGAACCTGCTGTGGACCGAGGCGGGGCCCGGCGCGCAGGTGCGGACGGTGCTCGATTTCGGGCTGTCGGATCGCACGTGCGCCGTCATGGACCTCGCGCTCGCGATCGAGCGCAATACGGTCGACTGGATGGCGCCGGCCGACGCGCGGCGCGTCGAGTACGCGCAGATCGACGCGCTGCTCGACGGGTATGAGTCACTCGAACCGCTGGGCGACGAAGCCTATGCGGCGCTGGTCGCGATGCTGCCGATCGTGCATACGGAGTTCGCGCTGTCGGAAGTGGCTTATTTCGGCTGCATCATCGATGCGCCGGCCATCGTCGACATCGCATACGACGGGTATCTGATCGGGCACGCGCGGTGGTTCGGTGAGCGCGACGGGCGGCAGTTGCTCGACTGGCTCGTGCAGCGCCGGCGCGCGAAGCAAGGGACAGCCTGATTTGCGCACCGGGGTTTCGGCGCACGCGCGCCGATTCCCCGATCCTCCGCAGTCTTCCTCGCGGCCGTCGGGCTGCACGTTCACCCGATCCTCCTGATCGTCTACGCGGGATGCCATTCCCGCAGGGCACAGCACGCTCGCGCGCGGCCGCCCCCAAGATGACGGAAATGTCATCTTCGCCTCATGTTCGCACTGCGGCCGGACCGTAGCATCGGTCGCGAACCGTTACCGCAGAACCGAACATGCTCAAGCTCAACCTCGCCGTGGCCGTCGTCTTCGCGATGGCCGCGACGGCCCATGCGCAGCCGTCGCTGTCGCCGGGGCCGGCTCCGGCAGCCTCCGGCGGCGCCGCGCCGATCGCTGCACCGCCACCCGACGCGCGCCCTTCCACCTCGTTGACGCTTGCCGATGCGCTCGCGGCCGCGGCCCGGAACAATCCGGCGCTGCGCGGCGCGCGTGCGGACGTCGATGCATCCGCGGGCGCGCTGATGCAGGCCGGTGCGCGCCCCAATCCGGAAGTGTCGTTCCTGCAGGAAAGCTTCCGTCGCGCCGAACGCACGTCGACCGTGCTGCTGAACCAGACGATCGAACTCGGCGGCAAGCGCGGCGCGCGGCTCGACGTCGCGTCGTACGGCAGGGAAGCGGCCAATGCGTCTCTCGACGAACAGGGCGCCGTCGTGCGCGCCGACGTGATCGCCGCGTTCTACGGGCTGCTCGCCGCGCAGCGCCAGCTTCAGGTCACCGAGGAATCGGCCGCGATCGCCGCGCGCTCCGCAGATCTCGCGAGCCGCCGTGCACAGGCCGGCAAGGTGTCGCCGGTCGAGGCGACCAAGGCGCACGTGGCGGCGGCCGGCGTGCAGATCGAAGTCGTGACGGCGCGCGGCCGTGTCGAGGTCGCACGCGAGAAGCTGAACGCGGTGATGGGCGAGGCGCGCGACGGCCGGCTGGCGGTGCTCGGCGACCTCGAAGCCGTACCGCCGGTCGAGTCGCTGCCCGCGCTCACCGCGCAACTCGACGACGCGCCGCTCGCGCGGATCGCGCGCGCCGAGATGCTGCGCTCGAACGCGGCCGTATCGCTCGAACGCGCGCGGCGCATTCCGGACGTGACGATTAGCGCGGGCGTGAAGCGCGTGACCACGGGCGGCGTGCCGGACAACCAGGCGGTGGTTGGCGTGTCGATCCCGATTCCGCTGTTCAACACGAACACGGGCGCGCTGCTCGAGGCGACGCACAAGGCCGCGCGGGCGAACGCCGATCTCGATCGCGAACGCACGCGCCTGCGGCTGGAACTCACACAGGCCTACGCGAATTTCGAAGCCGCCGCGCAGGAAGCGCAGCGGCTGAAGGACGACATCCTGCCGGCCGCGCGCGTCGCGCTCGACGCGATGTCGCGCGGCTACGAACTCGGGAAGTTCAGCTTCCTCGACGTGCTCGACGCGCAGCGCACGCTGTTCCAGGGCCAGTCGCAATACGTGCGCGCGCTCGCCGACGCCCATACCGCGCGTGCCGACATTGGCCGGCTCGTCGGTACGCCGCTTGCACCGCTTGTGCCGCTTGTGCCTGTCACGCAATAGCGCAACAGACGCCTCCATTACCTGAAGGATCATCATGTCACGCAGCAGAATCCTGATCATCGCGGCGGTCGTGCTCGGCACCGCCGGGATCGTCCTCGGCGCACTCGGCGTCACGCGCAACGGCGGCGGCAACGACACGTCCGCGTCGGCGGCGCCCGAATCCGCTTCATCCGCCGAAGCCGCCGGCGAGCGCGGCGGTGTCGTGCTCAGGCGCGGCAAGCTGTCCGTCGAAATCGTGATGACGGAGAAGCCCGGCGACGCGCGCCTCGTCGTCTATCCGTTCGTCGACGGCAAGCCGGCCGGCAAGGGCGTCACCGTGTCCGGCACGCTGGTCCGCTACGACCGCACGCACGAGCCGTTGCGTTTCGACGCGGCCGGCCAGAAGTTCGTGTCCGCGCAGTCGATCGCCAAGCCGCACGTGTTCGATGCGACGATCGACGTGAAGGCGGGCAATGACGCCGCCTCATTCCCGTTCGCACGCGCCGACGGTGCGATCGCGTTGACCGACGCACAGCTGGCGACCTCGAAGATCGCACTCGCGAAGGCCGGCCCCGCGCAGATCGCGACGCCGTTCCAGTTGCCGGGCGAGATCAAGTTCAACGAGGATCGCACCGCGCACGTGGTGCCGCGCGTGGCCGGCATCGTCGAGCAGGTGTCGGTGTCGCTCGGGCAGAACGTCGCGAAGGGGCAGGTGCTGGCCGTGATCGCGAGCACCGATCTAGCCGACCGGCGCAGCGAGCTGCTGACGGCCGAACGCCGGTTGTCGGGCGCACGTGCGACCTACGAGCGCGAACGCACGCTGTGGCAGGAGCGCATTTCGGCCGAGCAGGACTACCAGCAGGCGCAGGTGCAGTTGCGCGAAGCCGAGATCGCCGTGCAGAACGCGCGGCAGAAGCTCGCCGCGCTGAATGCGCCCGCCGGCGCGGGCGCGCTGAACCGCTACGAACTGCGTGCGCCGTTCGCGGGCACGATCGTCGAGAAGCATGCGACGCCCGGCGAAGCGATCGCCGCCGATGCCAGCATGTTCGTGATCTCCGACCTGTCGACGGTATGGGCCGAGATGGCCGTGCCGGCGCAGCGGCTCAACGACGTGCGGGTGGGCCGCGACGCGACGGTCGTCGCGACCGCGTTCGAATCGCGTTCGAGCGGCCCGATCGCGTACGTGGGTTCGCTGCTCGGCGAACAGACGCGCACCGCGCCCGCGCGCGTCGTGCTGCCGAACCCGGACGGCGTGTGGCGGCCCGGGATGTTCGTGAACGTGTCGGTCGACGCGGGCAAGCAGGGCGTGCCGCTCGCGGTCGCGAGCGACGCGCTGCAGGACGTCGACGGCGCACCGTCGGTTTTCGTGCGTTCTCCGAAGGGCTTCGTCGCGCAGGCCGTCGAGACGGGGCGGCGCGACGAACGTGCGACCGAAGTGCTGAAGGGGCTGAAGCCGGGCCAGGAATACGCGGCGTCGAACAGCTTCGTGCTGAAGGCCGAACTCGGCAAGGGGAGCGCGGAACATGAATGAGCATCACGTGTGCGCCGTGGTGCGAATCACGGCCCGATTTGCAGCCAGATTCGCGGCCAGATTTCCGGCCCGCCGGGTGGCCGGCCGGGCGGCCCGTCCGTCGAGGGTGACCGTGCCCCGCTTCAAGGAACCCCGCCATGTTTGAACGCCTGATCCGCTTTGCGATTGCGCACCGCTGGCTCGTGATGCTGGCGATCGCGGCCGTGGCCGCACTGGGCGTGTTCAGCTACCAGAAGCTGCCGATCGACGCGGTGCCCGACATCACCAACGTGCAGGTCCAGATCAATACGGCCGCGCCCGGCTATTCGCCGCTCGAGGCCGAGCAGCGCATCACCTATCCGGTCGAGACCGTGATGGCCGGGCTGCCGGGCCTCGAGCAGACGCGCTCGATCTCGCGCTACGGGCTGTCGCAGGTCACCGTGATCTTCAAGGACGGCACCGACATCTACTTCGCGCGGCAGCTCGTCAACGAGCGCATCCAGGAAGCGAAGGACAAGCTGCCGCCTGGCATCGCGCCCGCGATGGGGCCGACGTCGACGGGGCTCGGCGAAATCTACCTGTGGACCGTCGAAGCCGATGCCGCCGCGCGCAAGCCCGACGGCACGCGTTATACGGCGGCCGACCTGCGCGAACTGCAGGACTGGGTCGTGCGGCCGCAGCTCCGGAACGTGCGCGGCGTGACCGAGGTCAACTCGATCGGCGGCTACGTGAAGGAATACCGTGTCGCGCCGAATCCCGCGAAGCTGATGTCGTACGGACTGACGCTCGCCGACGTCGTCCGCGCGCTGGAACGCAACAACGACAACGTCGGCGCCGGCTACATCGAGAAGCGCGGCGAGCAGTATCTCGTGCGCGTGCCTGGCCAGGCGCGCACGGTCGACGACATCGCGAACATCGTGCTGACCAACGTCGGCGGCGTGCCGGTGCGGATGAAGGACGTCGGCGTAGTCGACATCGGCCGCGAACTGCGCACCGGCGCCGCGACGTCGAACGGCGAGGAAGTCGTGCTCGGCACGGTCTTCATGCTGATGGGGGAGAACAGCCGCACGGTCGCGAAGGCCGTCGCCGAGAAGATGGCGGACGTGAACCGCACGCTGCCGTCCGGCGTGAAGGCGATTCCCGTGTACGACCGCACGGTGCTCGTCGAGAAGGCCGTCGCGACGGTGAAGAAGAACCTGCTCGAAGGCGCAATCCTCGTGATCGCCGTGCTGTTCCTGTTCCTCGGCAACATGCGCGCGGCGCTGATCACCGCGCTCGTGATCCCGCTGTCGATGCTGATGACCTTCACCGGAATGGTCAACGCGAAGGTGAGTGCGAACCTGATGAGCCTCGGCGCGCTCGACTTCGGGATCATCGTCGACGGCGCGGTGGTGATCGTCGAGAACTGCGTGCGGCGGCTCGCGCATGCGCAGGCTACCGCCGGCCGGCCGCTCACGCGCGACGAGCGCTTCGCCGAGGTGTTCGGCGCGTCGCAGGAAGCGCGGCGCGCACTGATCTTCGGGCAACTGATCATCATGGTCGTGTACCTGCCGATCTTTGCGCTGACGGGTGTCGAAGGCAAGATGTTCCATCCGATGGCCATCACCGTCGTGATGGCGCTCGCAGCCGCGATGGTGCTGACCGTCACGTTCATTCCGGCGGCCGTCGCGCTGTTCATCGGCGAGCGCGTCGAGGAGAAGGAGAACCGGCTGATGGGCTGGGCGCGGCGCGCATACGAGCCGGTCCTCGCGGCATTCATGACGCGGCCGGTGCGCGTGATGCTCGGCGCGGGCGCGATCGTACTCGTCACGCTCGGGCTGGCCACGCGGCTCGGCAGCGAGTTCATCCCGAGCCTGAACGAAGGCGACCTGGCGGTCGCCGCGCTGCGGATTCCCGGCACGAGCCTGTCGCAGTCGGTCGAGATGCAGAAGTCGATCGAGAAGACGCTGAAGGCGCGCTTCCCCGAGATCGAGCGCGTGTTCGCGCGCACCGGCACGGCCGAGATCGCGGCCGACCCGATGCCGCCGAACCTGTCGGACGGCTACATCATGCTGAAGCCCGTCGACCGGTGGCCCGACCCGAAGAAGCCGCGCGACCAGCTCGTGCGGGAGATCGAGGAAGCGCTCGCCGAGCTGCCGGGCAACGCGTACGAGTTCTCGCAGCCGATCCAGCTGCGCTTCAACGAACTGATCTCGGGCGTGCGCAGCGACGTCGCCGTGAAGATCTTCGGCGACGACATGGCCGTGCTGAACCAGACCGGCGAGCAGATCGCGGCGGCATTGCAGAAGGTGCCGGGCGCGTCCGAAGTGAAGGTCGAACAGACCACGGGGCTGCCCGTGCTGACCGTCAATCTCGACCGCGACAAGCTCGCGCGCTACGGCGTGAGCGTGGCCGACCTGCAGGATACGGTGGCCGCGGCCGTCGGCGGGCAGAAGGCCGGCACGCTGTTCCAGGGCGACCGCCGTTTCGACATCGTCGTGCGGCTGCCCGACGAGCTGCGCTCGGACATCGAGGCGATCAAGCGGCTGCCGATCGCATTGCCCGCGCCGGCGGCCGGCGCCAGCGCACCGCTCGCGGCGGCGCCGTACGTGCCGCTCGCGGAGCTCGCGACGATCGACGTCGCACCGGGCCCGAACCAGATCAGCCGCGAGGACGGCAAGCGGCGGGTGGTCGTCAGCGCGAACGTGCGCGGGCGCGACGTCGGCTCGTTTGTCGCCGACGCGCGCGAGCAGCTTCAGCAGGACGTGCGCGTGCCGGCCGGCTACTGGGTGTCGTGGGGCGGGCAGTTCGAGCAGCTGCAGAGCGCGAGCGAGCGCCTGAAGCTCGTCGTGCCGCTCGCGCTGTTCATGGTGTTCGTGCTGCTGTTCGTGATGTTCAACAACGTGAAGGACGGGCTGCTCGTGTTCACCGGCATTCCGTTCGCGTTGAGCGGCGGCGTCGTGTCGCTGTGGCTGCGCGGGATTCCGCTGTCGATCACGGCGGCGGTCGGCTTCATCGCGCTGTCGGGCGTGGCCGTGCTCAACGGGCTCGTGATGATCTCGTTCATCCGCAACCTGCGCGACGAAGGGACACCGCTCGAGGCCGCCGTGCGCGAAGGCGCGCTCACGCGGCTGCGGCCGGTGCTGATGACGGCGCTTGTCGCGTCGCTCGGTTTCCTGCCGATGGCGTTCGCGACCGGCACCGGCGCCGAGGTGCAGCGCCCGCTCGCGACGGTCGTGATCGGCGGTATCCTGTCGTCCACGGCGCTGACGCTGCTGGTGCTGCCCGTGCTGTACCGCGTCAGCCATGCGGTGTCGTGGCGTGCCGCGCTGGCGGGCGGCTTCGGCGGCGGCTTCGTGTCGGGCGCGCTGCGCCGGCTGGGTTTTTTCAAGGGTAATGCGTGATGCGAATTCTGATTGTCGAAGATGAACCGAAGACGGGCGCATATCTGCGCAAGGGCCTGACGGAAGCAGGTTATGTCGTCGACTGGGTCGAGGACGGCATCACGGGCCAGCACCAGGCCGAGACCGAGGAATACGACCTGCTCGTGCTCGACGTGATGCTGCCCGGGCAGGACGGCTGGACGCTGCTGCAGAACCTGCGGCGCAGCAAGTCGACGCCGGTGCTGTTCCTGACCGCGCGCGACGATGTCGGCGATCGCGTGAAGGGGCTCGAGCTCGGCGCCGACGACTATCTCGCGAAGCCGTTCGATTTCGTCGAGCTGACCGCGCGCATCAAGTCGATCCTGCGGCGCGGCCAGCCGCGCGATTCGAACACGCTGCGGGTGGCCGACCTCGAACTCGACCTGACGCGCCGCAAGGCCACACGGCAGGGCGACACGATCCTGCTGACCGCGAAGGAATTCGCGCTGTTGTGGCTGCTGATGCGCCGCGAAGGCGAAATCCTGCCGCGCGCGACGATCGCGTCGCAGGTGTGGGACATGAATTTCAACAGCGACACGAACGTCGTCGATTCGGCGATCCGGCGCCTGCGTTCGAAGATCGACGACGCGTACGACCCGAAGCTGATCCACACCGTGCGCGGGATGGGCTACGTGCTCGAAGCGCGCGGCGGCGCGGCCGCATGATCGCGCGACTGCTGCCGCGTACGCTGCGTGGACGCCTGACCGCGCTGATCATCCTGTCGACGTCGGTGATCCTCGCGTCGAGCGGGGTCGCGCTTTACGAGGCGCTCAGCAATCGCGTCGAAACGACGGCCGCCGAGCAGATGGCCGGGATTTCCGCCGCGCTGGGCGCGCACCTGGCCGAAGCGCGCTCGACGGCAGACGTCACGCGCAACGTCGATATCTGGATCGACCAGTTGCACGGCCATCCGAACATGGATCTCGCGATCTACGACGCGACGGGCACGCGCCTCGTCGGCACGCCCGGATTCCGGCTGATTGCACCGCTGCTGTCGCTCGACGCGGGGCGCGTGCCGGTCGGCGTCGCGCCGCCCGGCGCGCGGCAGCAGTATCTCGTGACGACCGTGCCGCTCGCCGGCGCAGGCGCGCCGGTGGTACGCGTCGCGGTGCAGTACGACCGCAGCGCCGACATGCTGCTGCTGCGCACGCACGCTTATACGATCGTCGTGATCGAGGTGTTCGGCGTGATGCTCGCGGCCGCGATCGCGTACGGCATCGCGGCACTGGGCTTGAGCCCGCTGCGGCGGTTCGCGGCGCGCGCCGAGCAGATGTCGACGAGCCGGCTCGCCCATCCGCTGCCGGAACTCGATACCGCGGGCGAGCTGAAGGAACTCGAGCACGCGTTCAACGGGATGCTCGGGCGGCTGAACGAGTCGTTCACGCGGCTGAGCCAGTTCTCGTCGAATCTCGCGCACGACATGCGCACGCCGCTCACGAACCTGCAGGCGGCCGCACAGGTCGTGCTGTCGCAGCCGCGCAGCGCGGATGAATACCGGAACGTGATCGAGTCGAGCATCGACGAATACCAGCGGCTGTCGCGGATGATCGAGGACATGCTGTTTCTCGCGCGTTCGGAACAGGCCGGCACGTCGATCGACGTGCGGCGATTGAATGCGGCGGAGGAGGCCGGGCGCGTGGCCGGCTACTACGAGGCGCTTGCGGAGGATGCGGGCGTGCAGGTGAAGGTCGACGGTCACGCGTGGGTCGATGCGGACCTGACGCTGTACCAGCGCGCGCTGAGCAACCTGCTGTCCAATGCGCTGAGGTACGCGCCGCGCGGCAGCGTCGTGACGATCGACTGCGTGGAGCAGGGCGGTGCGACGACGATTGCCGTGTCGGACACGGGGCCCGGCATTGCCGCCGAGCATGTCGGGCGGATTTTCGAGCGCTTCTATCGCGTCGATCCGTCGCGGCACAATTCGGCGTCGGGTACCGGGCTCGGCCTCGCGATCGTCCGGTCGATCATGGACAATCACGGCGGCGAATGCGGCGTCGACAGCGACCCCGGCCGGCACACGACATTCTGGCTGCGCTTTCCGAGCCAGCCGGCCGAACCGAAGCGGCTGGCGGCCGCCGGCGCCTGACACCGCGGGCGGGCACGCCCGCGCGTTCGCCATGAGGCGGCCGCGCGTGGCGCGCTGCCAGCGGCCGTGCGGCCGGGCGTCATTGCCGCGCGGTCAGTTCGTCGTGGTTGTCGGTCTGCGGCTTCTTCTCGCCGCCATGCACCGAAATCCCGTGAAGCTCCTTGTTGCGCGCGATGAGCTCGCCGCTCGGCGGGTACTGCGTCTTGCTCGTCGGCACGACGCCGTCGTGCTGCGCCTGCTTCAGTTCATTGACGACCTGCGTGCGGGTCTTGCCCTGCGTTTGCGTCTGCGCGGACGCGGCCTGCGAGACCATGCCGAGCGACAGCGTGGCGGTGACGAACAGTGCTGCGAATTGTGCGGTTTTCATCGAGTGCTCTCCTTGATCAGGGCCGCCAGGTGGCGAGCCATGGACCCAGTATGCGAAAGCGGCCGTGCGTGATCGTGATCGCGAGATGAAAAATGCGTCAGATTGCGTGATGCCGGGATGTGCCGTTCGACCGCGGCCGACATGATGCAATCGTCATGTTCGCGTCATGGGCGCGATGAGCGGGAAGCGGAACATGAAGCCTGCCGATGGTCGACCTGGCCGACGGCATTCGCGCCGTCCGCGACAGCAGCATGGAATGCGGGCGGCCCTTTCCGACTTTCACCCCGGACCGAAAATTGCATTGTCCCGCCATTCGCCTCGCCTTGATCGCAGTACTGATCGTCCCGTTGTTCGCGGGTTGCACATCGACGCGCTCCGGCCTAACGCCCGCTGCGTCGACCACATCGGCCACGCCCGCCGCCGCGCGCAAGCCGCTGCCGGCCGACCTCATGCCTGGCGAGCAGATCGACTATGCGGGGCATCGCTGCGGCAATCCGAACCTGTACGTCAAGACGCACGTGTGCCTGTTCCCGCAGCGCAGCGGCACGCGTTGACCGCGATCGCATCGCACGCGATTGCGCGCTCTCAGGTTGCCGGGGATGCGGCTGGAGTCGTCCGGGATAGCGCGCGGTCGGTCGAGGGTTCGTCGCCGAACACACAGGATGTCGATTCGCGACGAGCAAAAAGAAGCCCGGCACTCGACGAGTCCGGGCCTAACGCGTGACGTGCCGTGCGGCAGCGACCCGCTTGCGTGGTCTGGAACGGGCACTGCCCGTCACGTTTCCGATCGTAGCGAGGCGACGCTTCGCTAACCTGATCGGGACATGAAATTTTCGTCACGCGGCGCGTGTATCGCCGCCACGATCAGAACCGGTGGCGCAACCCGAGATTGACGATGCCCTGCGTGCGCGTTCCGCCATAACCATAGGAACCGATCGACGCCTGCGCCGTTTGCGTGCCGCCGTCGAGCGTGCGCTGTTCGCCGTTCGCGCGCTGCCATGCACCGACCGCGTAGAGATCGGTGCGCTTCGACAGCACGTAATCGGCGCCGGCGGACACCTGATGATAGGTCGCGCCCGTATCGCCGCGGGCGCGCGTGTAGCTGTAGCCGACGCCGACGAGCAGGCTGGGTGTCGCCTGGTAGTTGAAGAAGCCGCGCGCGGTGTCGTACTTCTGCGTGCTCCGGAATGCGGACATCGCATCGGCCTTGTACTGCGCGTTGCTGTAGTCGATGCCGACCGCGAACGGCGCGAAGCTGTAGCGCACCGCGCCGCGCGCGATGCCGATCGATTTCGCGGAGAGATAGCCGCCGTTGACCAGCGACCCGTCGAACGTGCCGTCGGAGGTGCCGTTCCAGCCGGTGCGGATGCCGTTGGCGAGCGCTGAACGATTGGCGGCGTAGTAGTAGCCGCCGGCCACGTCGACCGGGCCGTTGCTGTACGACAGGCCGGCCGACCAGGTTTGCCCGGCGCCGCTCTTGCCGGCCACGCCGCCGAGCGCGTACATGCCGACGAACTGGAATCCGTTGATCACCGGAGACGTGTATTTCACCGCGTTGTCGGTGCGCGACGACGTGTCGTAGTTGTCGACGTCGCCGGGTGTCGCATAGACGCTGCCGAAGTAGAAATCGCCGGTAATCGGCCACGCGACATCCGCGAGCGCGTCGTACTGGCGGCCGAGCGTCAGCGTGCCCCAGCGCGCGCTTTCGAGACCGACGAAAGCCTGCCGGCCGAACATCCGGTTGCCTTGCCCGAGCGCGCCGGTGTTCGGGTTGAAGCCGTTTTCCAGGGTGAAGACCGCTTTCAGCCCGCCGCCGAGATCTTCCGCGCCCTTCACGCCGAAGCGGTTGCCGAGCAGGTTGCCGTTGCCGAGGCCGACGAGATTCCTGCCGTTCGCGTCGGCATTCCACACGTAGGTCAACGACGTATCGAACAGGCCGTACAGCGTGACTTCCGACGCGTGTGCCGCTTGGGCGGCCGCGAGCATCGCACCCGACATCATCGCGAGCCGAACTGGAGTTTTCATGGTGTGTCCCTGAGGTTCAAGAGGATCGATCCGTGCATCGGTCGATTCCGACGCCGCGCGTCGGTGCGGCAAGCGCGGAATGTCGCAATCGCGCTGCCGATTCTGGAAAGCGTTCGGATCGTGAAGGTGAGGGACAAATGAGAAAAATCTCATTGCCGCGTCATCGACCTGGAAACTTGCGACCCGTTTTAATTGGGAGTGCGATATAGAAGCGGTCGGGGCAGTGACGAAACCGTCATGCTGCGATCACGATTCCGCACCGCCGCCGGATCAAAGTGAAGGCTCCTGTCACATCTTTCCAGCAAGGAGCGAGCCACATGAACATTCCGCGACCGATGATCGTCGTCGCCGCCGCCGTCCTGTCGATTGCGGCCCTCTCGCAGGCAGCGGCCGCGCAGCAGAAGACCCGTCAGGAAGTCCGTCAGGAACTGGTGCGTGCGCGCCACGACGGCGTGATCCCGAGCCCGAACCATGACTACCCGGCGAGCCCGGCCACCGTCGCGCGCAACCAGGAAATCCATCGCGCGACGGTACATCGCGGCGAGGCGGCGCCGCGGGTCGATGCGCACGACAACCGTCTTGCGGTTCGTTGATCGTTCATGCGCGGCCGGCCGGCACGGTGCCCGCCGGCCGCATCCCACACGAAAAGGAGAGTGCCATGCGCCATTTCGCGAAAGGAATCGTGCTCGCGGCGTGCCTGGTGTCGTCGGCTGCGATGGCGGCCGGCTGGCCGGAACGCGCGCTGTCGCACGCGCCGGCGCACGAGGTCGGCCGCCGCGCGAACGAGCGGATGCGCTGCGAGCTCGCGACCGTGCCGGCCGGCGAATGGAGCGCGACGTTCACGCGCGGGCAATGCGAAGTCGGAAACGGACGGCTGACGTTCGTGCCGGCCGATGCAGGCGGCGGGCAGGATGTCGCGGAGAAGCGGATCCTGCTCGGCGACATCCGCACCGCGTCGCATCAGTCACGCAAGCTGAAGGAGCAACTGCAACTGACGACCCGCGACGAGGTGATCGCACTGAACGTGCTGACCGACGACGGCAGCCGCAAGTCGCGCGAACACGCGATCGACCTGTGGGCCGCGCTGCGCGACGAAGGCGTGACGCCGGTCAACGGCACGCGCATCGTCGATACGTATCCGACGGGCGCGACGACGTGGTAACCGGCGCGCGGCCGTGCCCGGCTTATCCGGCCTTCACCGATCCTTCGATCAGGAAGAACACGATGAAGCCGATGAAGAACGCGGCCGTCGCAAACGGCGTTTCGGGCACCTCATGCGCTTCGACCAGCAGTTCCTCGGTGACGAGGTACAGCAGCGCGACGGTGCCGAGCCCGAGCAGCGCCGCGTAGATATTGGCGGGAAGTCCTGCGAACGCCGCATTGCCGGCAACGGCCGCGATGCTCAGCAGTGCCGCGATCCCGACCGGCACGACGATCGACAGCATGCGGCCGATGCCGGCGGCCGCGAGCGCGGCGCTGACCGACAGCGCGAGGAACAGCACCTCGAGCGTCAGCGCGACGGTCAGGATGATGCCGCTTTCGGTGCTCGCGGAGAAGGCGATGCCGAGCACGAGGCCGTCGATGACGAGGTCGATCGCGGTGACGATGACGAGGCTCACGGGCAGCCGCGCGTCCACGAAGCGCGTCTCGATCGCGCCGGACAGCGCACGGATCGCGAGCATCAGCGCGATGCCGAGCACGAAGCCGACGACGACCGGAAACAGCGCATGCGCGCGATCTTGCGGCAGCAGTTCGAGCGCCGCGGCCGCGAACACGATGCCGCCGGTGAAATGCTGGATGACGCTCGACGTGGTCGGGCCGGGGGCGCGCCACGCGGCGGCGAGTGCGCCGAAACAGGCCGCCAGCACGGGCGGTAACGTCAGTAGCGCAAGCTTCGCGGTCGGTGTCATGAGGCCTCTCGAACGGTTGGCGTACCGCAGCGGGCTCGGCGTCCGGCTGCCCTGCCGCAGGGTACGGTTCATGCACGCCGGGCGTTGCCCCGGCATCAACCGGGGATTGAACACCCTGAAGCCGCTTCAAGGTCAACACATTCGATGCAGGGCGCACCGGCAAGCCGGCGCGCCCGTGCCGGTCACACCTGCGCGAGCGCCTGGTCGAGATCGGCGAGCAGGTCGTCGATATGTTCGATGCCGATCGACAGCCGCACCGTTTCCTCCTTCACGCCGGCCTTCGCGAGTTCGGCCGGCGACAGTTGCCGGTGCGTCGTCGATGCCGGGTGCGTCGCGAGCGATTTCGTGTCGCCGATGTTGACGAGCCGCGTGAACAGCTTCAGCGCATCCTGGAACTTCGCCCCGCCGTCGCGGCCGCCCTTCACGCCGAACGTCAGGATGCCCGGCGCACGGCCCGACAGGTAGCGCGCGACGAGCGGATGGTCGGGGTGATCGGGCAGGCCCGCATAGTTCACCCATTCGACCTGCTCGTGACGCGCGAGATGCTGCGCGATCTTCAGCGCGTTGTCGCTGATCCGCTCGACACGCAGCGCCAGCGTTTCGATGCCCTGCAGGATCTGGAAGGCATTGAACGGCGAGATGGCCGCGCCCATGTTGCGCAGCGGCACCACGCGCGCGCGGCCGATATAGGCGGCCGGCCCGAACGCTTCCGTGTAGACGACGCCGTGATAGCTGACGTCGGGCTCGTTCAGCCGCTTGAAGCGGTCCGCATGCTCGGCCCACGGGAACTTGCCCGAATCGACGATCGCGCCGCCCAGGCTCGTGCCGTGCCCGCCGAGATACTTCGTCAGCGAATGCACGACGATGTCCGCGCCGTGCTCGAACGGGCGCAGCAGATACGGTGACGGCACCGTGTTGTCGACGATCAGCGGGATGCCGTGGCGATGCGCGACTTCCGCGAGCGCGGCGATGTCGGTGACGTTGCCGAGCGGGTTGCCGACCGATTCCGCGAAGATCGCCTTCGTGCGCGCGTCGATCAGCGGCTCGAACGACGCGGGGTCGCGCGGATCGGCGAAGCGCGTCGTGATCCCGTATTGCGGCAGCGTATGCGCGAACAGGTTGTAGGTGCCGCCGTACAGCGAACTCGCGGACACGATGTTGTCGCCGGCCTCGGCGATCGTCTGGATCGCGTACGTGACGGCCGATTGTCCCGATGCGAGCGCGAGTGCGCCGATGCCGCCCTCGAGCGCGGCGATACGCTGCTCGAGTACGTCCGTCGTCGGGTTCATGATCCGCGTGTAGATGTTGCCCTGCACCTTCAGGTCGAACAGGTCGGCGCCGTGCTGCGTGTCGTCGAATGCGTACGCAACGGTCTGGTAGATCGGTACGGCGACCGCGCGCGTGGTCGGGTCGGGACGATAACCGCCGTGCACGGCGATGGTTTCGAGGCGCCAGTTCGAAGAGGCCTGGTCGGTCATGGGTGCTCCGTCTGTTGTTGTGGTGGTCGAGCGATTATAGGAGCACGTGCGCGGCGGCCCTTAGAACGAATGGTTTGTTGCTTATGGCGGTGCGGCGCATAGAATGCCCTTTCCGCAAACAAGGGGTGCGCGATGAATCAGGAACACTGGAACCAGGTGGATGCGTATTTCTCCGCGACGCTCGTGCCGTCCGACGACGCGCTCGACGCCGCGCTGGCGGCGAGCGACGCGGCCGGGCTGCCCGCGATCAACGTCGCGCCGAACCAGGGCAAGCTGCTGCAACTGCTCGCGACGATCCGCGGCGCGCGGCGGATCCTCGAGGTCGGCACGCTCGGCGGCTACAGCACGATCTGGCTCGCGCGCGCATTGCCGCCGGGCGGCACGCTCGTGACGCTCGAGCTGAACCCCGAACATGCGAAGGTCGCGACGCGGAACATCGCGCGTGCCGGGTTCGCGGAGGTCGTGACGGTGGTGGTCGGCAGCGCGAAGGACAGCCTCGCGCGGCTCGTCGACGCGGGCGAAGCACCGTTCGATTTCATCTTCATCGATGCCGACAAGGACAACAACCCGGTCTATCTCGACGCGGCGCTGAAGCTGTCGCGGCCCGGCACGGTGATCGTCGTCGACAACGTCGTGCGCGGCGGGCGCGTGGCCGATCCCGGCAATCGCGAGCCCGACGTGGCCGGCGTGCGCGACGGGTTCGCGCGTCTCGCAGCCGCGCCGCATGTCACCACGACGGCCGTGCAGACGGTCGGGCAGAAGGGCTGGGACGGGTTCTCGATCTCGATCGTCGGCGCGTGACGTGACGGCGGCACGCGCATGCGGTCGGCACGCGCGCTAGTTCTGGTCGGGATTCCTGTCGTTGCACTGGTCGGGATCGTCGCGCAGCACGATGCGGCGGATGCGGCCGTTATCGTAGAACGGCACGTCGGGGCAGAACTTCATGCCGGCGCGGGTCGGCGTGCGCTTCCACGCGACCCTTTCGGTGCGGACGAGCGTCGGCGCGTGGCCGGGCGTGCCCGGCTTCCAGATGCCGATGTACACGCGCGCCATCCACGGTGACGCGTCCGCCTCGCAGTCTTTCAGCGTGCCCAGCGTCGAGCGCAGCCCCGTGCCGGTCTGCTCGATGCGCTGCGGAAACTCGATGTAGCCGTCGCCGTAGCCGGGCGTGACGTAGCAATAGCGGCGCGTGTTTCCGTCGAGCACCGGCAGCAGGTAGCTGCTGGCGGAGTCGGTCTCCTTCACGTCGTTGCCCTGCCAGCGATAGGTCGTCACGCCGTGCTCGCAGCAGCTCGCGCGCCAGCTCGTCCAGATGATCCGGTGCACGGCATCGAACTCCGGCGACGTGATGCCTTGCAGCCCCTGCGGCGCGTCGACGAAGCGCCGCGTCTTCGGGTCGAAGATCCACGTCTGGTATGGCATGTTCGGGCTCGCGCCCATCGATTGCGCGAGCATCAGGTCGGGCCAGCCGTCGAAATTCACGTCGGCGAAATCGGGCGTGAACAGGCCGCAGGTGCCGCGTGAATCGGTCTGCAGCGTCTGCACGAGGCGGCCGCGATCGTACAGGCGGATCGCGGCGACGTGCGGCGGGTCGTTGCACGAACCGTCGTCGTCCGGCAGCTTGTCCGCGACGAGGCGGATCTCGTAAGGGAACGGCCTGCCGTCCGGTTTCGTTGCGAGCGAAACGGGCAGCGAGCGTTTGCCGTCCGGCGACGCCCACGTGCCGGCCACCGCATTGTCGAGCGACGCCACGCGCCACGTGCCCGTTACGCGATCGGCGCCGGCTTTCGCGCCGCTGTCGCGTTCCGACAGCGTGGCGCCGTGCGCGTCGAGCGTCCCCTTCAGCGCGAGCCGGTAGCGTTTGTCGGACGTGCAGGGCGCGTAGCAGTACGAGCCCGATACCGTGCCGGCCACGCGCGACAGCGAGACTTCGACATGCCGGTTGCCGATCGTGCCGACCCAGTCGCGCGACCAGAACGGGATCTCGACCGTATCGTCGGCGCTTGCCGCGCGTGCTGCCTTCATTGGCGAAAAGGCGAACGCGGTTACGGCGAGCAGCGCGAACGCAATTGCGCCGCGCCAGCCGCGCGTGCGCCGCGTCGCGGTCGCGTTGCGCGACGCGTCGATGAACGGGAGATGCATGGGTCGGCCCCTCGGTTTGTTATGGGTGTGACTGCCGGCGTGTTTCGGTGCGATGCACGCGTCAGCGGTTTCCCGGCGCATCGGCGCGTCGATACAGGCGTGGCCATTGATCGTCGAACAGGCCGTTGCACGTGCCGTGCGTGGCGATGTCGCTGAGCAGGAAGCGCCGGCCGTCGAAGATCCACGACGCGGTCGAGCCGCAATCGCCGGCACTGCGCAGCCTGACCTTGCTCGACAGCGTCGCGCGGGTACGGTCGTAGGCGGCCTCCGTCAGTTCGTTCGCGAACGACGCCGAGTCGAGCCCCGCGTTCGCGTTCTCGCCGAAATTCATCGCCGTCGGCGTGAACGGTGCCGTCCTTCGCACGCGATACCACAGGTCGGTGTGGTTATACATGCTGCTGGTCTGGCACGGTATCGCGACGAGCGCCTCGTCGGCGGAAATCGCCACGGCGCGCGACGCCTTCCGGCGATCGCCGGCCGACATTTCGTCTTCGACGTCGGCCGCACATTGCTTGATGTCGTCGCCGAACTTCGCGAGCACCGCGTCGACGAGCGGGCGCTGCCCGCCGGCCGGCAGGTCCGCGACGGCCGGCGCCGGCACGACGGCGGGCGGCAGTGCCGGCGCGGCCGGCACCGACGACGCGGGCCGGTTGCCGGGGCGCAGCAGCGCCGTCGTCGTGCCGACCCGGCCTTGCGTGTCGTCGATCAGCAGCAGCGCGGCGTTCAATCCCGTCAACGGCGTTCGAACGGCTTGCGCCGACGCCGGATCGCCGAAGCTCAGCAGTTGCGCGTTGCGCGCCGCGGTGAGCCATGCGGCAACCGTTGCCGGATCGTCGGTGCGGATCCGGAACGGGTGTGCTTCGTCGTCGTCCGGTTTGCCGCCGAACGCATGCCACTGGGCCGCCATCGCGTCGAACGGGCGGCCGTCCGCGCGCGCGGTGCGCAGGTCGAGCGGCGCCGACGCATAGAGGGCGAGCGACGCTTGCGCGTCCGGGCCGGCATCGCGCGTCACGCGCAGGATGAGGCTGATGCGCGAGTCGTCGGTGTCGTCGGCATGGCTTTCGGCAATGCAATGATTGACGTTGTCGCAGACGACCGACCAGTTCTTGAAGTCGCGCTCGACCGGCGGCCGCGTGAGCGGACGGGCCTGGGCAACGATCGGGGAAACGGCGAGGAGGGCGGCGATGGCGAGCGAAAGGCGGTGCGACATGACGGTTCGTATCGACTGTGGATGGGCGGGCGCAAGACGTCGGACTGCAAGCGCATCGTCAGCAAGCGGGGCGGTCGAAGGCGGCGGCGCATGCAGCGGCGCGCTTTGCCGAACGGTGTCGAGTATACCGCCGCAAAGCGCGCCGATCGCGGCGGCGACGCTTTGTGTGCGGGCACGTACGTTGCTGGGCGGTGTGGTCGCACGTGTACGGAACGGATGCGCAAACGGCGCGATGCCCGCAGGCACCGCGCCGTTCGCTTTTCATCGGGCGTCGACCACGTCGCGCAGGAACGCGTCGAGCATCGTCACGTCCCCCCACGGCCGCTTGTATTCGCGATCGTGTTCGGCATCGGCGAGCATCGTCTCGACGAGCGCGTGGATCGCCGGCCGGCGCGGCCCGTATTCGCTTTCGTTCGCGCTCATCTTCAGCGCGAGCAGCGCGTCGAGCTCCGCGCGCACCGACGGCTCGGGCACGGTGCCGTCGACGAGCGCCGCGAAACGCATCGGCGGCATCCCGAGCCCCGCGTCGATCCAGCGCACCGCGAGCAGCGGCCGCAGCACGTACAGGTATTTCTTGTAGCGCACCGTGTCGCCCTGCAGATAGCCGCGAAAGTTCTTCTTCGCCATCGCGAGGTAGTGATGACGCCCGCGCACCGGCGAGAAGAACGCCGACGCCAGCGACCTGAGCCGCGGCGCCCAGCGCGCGTCTTCGCGATACACGACGGGCGAGTCGAGCCATTCGAGCAGCGTCGGGTTCGAGCGGCGCAGCAGTTGCAGCGCCTTGCGCAGTTCCCAGCCGCTGACGTCGAGCTCGTCGTCGAGCGGCCGCTCGATCACGTCGCGTTGCGCTTCGACGCTCAGGTACCAGTCGCGCCGGTGCGCATACACGAAGCGCACGTCGTAGTCGCTGTCCGGCGAGGCGAATCCCCACCCGCGGCTGCCCGATTCGCACGCGAACAGTACGGTCACGTCGTGGCGGCGCTCGACTTCCGCGAGTTCCGCCATCACGCGCGCCCGCACGGCCGGGTCGACCGGGTGCGCACTGCGCACGGCAGTCAGTTGTTCCGTTTTCATGATTGTCTCGTTTCTCTCTCGTTGCGCGCGGCCGCCGGCCATCGGCCGCGCACCGCGCTATCCTTTCACGCACACCACCTGGCGCAGCGTGTGCACCACTTCGACGAGGCTGCGCTGGGCCGCCATCACCGCGTCGATGTCCTTGTAGGCCATCGGGATTTCGTCAACGACGCCCGAATCCTTCCGGCATTCGACGCCCTGGGTCGCCTTCACCTGGTCGTCGACCGTGAAGCGGCGCTTCGCTTCGGTGCGGCTCATCGTCCGGCCCGCGCCGTGGCTGCACGAGCAGAAGCTTTCCGGGTTGCCGAGCCCGCGCACGATGAAGCTTTTCGCACCCATCGAGCCCGGAATGATCCCGAGCTGCCCCTTCTGCGCGGACACCGCACCCTTGCGCGTCACGAGCACGTCTTCGCCGAAATGGCGTTCGCGCTGCACGTAGTTGTGGTGGCAGTTCACCGCGTGTTCGTCGACCGAGAACGGCTTCGCGATCACGCCGCGCGCCGCGCCGATCACCGCATCCATCATCGCCTGCCGGTTGCGCCGCGCGTAGTCCTGCGCCCAGCCGACCGCCTCGACGTAGTCGTCGAAGTGGCGGCTGCCCTCGGTGAAATACGCGAGGTTGCGATCCGGCAGGTTCGCGATGTGCTGCCGCATGTCGGCCTGCGCGAGTTCGATGAACAGGCTGCCGATCGCATTGCCGACGCCGCGCGAGCCGCTGTGCAGCATGAACCACACGTGGTCCGCTTCGTCGACGCACACTTCGATGAAGTGGTTGCCGGTGCCGAGCGTGCCGAGATGCGCGTAGTGGTTCGTCTTTTCCAGCTTCGGATACTTGTCGACGATCCGCTGGAAGCCCGGTTGCAGCGACTTCCACGATTCGGTCACGGCGGCCGGCGTGCGGTCGCCCCATGCGCCCGGATCGCGGCGGCCCGGCGCGCGGCCGTGCGGCACCGCGCGTTCGATCGCACTGCGCAGGCCCGCGAGCGAATCCGGCAGGTCGGACGCCGTCAGCGTCGTGCGCGCGGCCATCATCCCGCAGCCGATGTCGACACCGACCGCGGCCGGAATGATCGCGCCCTTCGTCGGGATCACGCTGCCGATCGTCGAGCCCTTGCCGAGGTGGACGTCCGGCATCACCGCGACGTGGCTGAAGATGAACGGCATCTGCGCGGTGTTGCGCAGCTGCGCGCGCGCTTCGTCCTCGACGGCGACGCCTTGCGTCCACATCTTCACCGGCTTGCCGTTCGCCAGTTCCATCACCTGGTAATCCATTGCACTCATTTGCTTCACCTGATTCCTTCATTCATGCGGCGCGGCACACTTGCGCCGCGCCGTTGCGCCCGTCAGGCGCCCTTGATGCTGACGAGTCCGTTCAGCACCTGGTCGAGACCGCCGAACACCGAGATGCGGTCGATCCGTTCCGCGACGCGCTCGAGCGTTTCCAGCTCCTTGAGCCGCAGCGCGGTCGGGTTTTCTTCCATCACCTTCGCGGTGTTCAGCAGCGAACGCGTGGCCGCCGTTTCCTCGCGGCGGCGAATCACGTTCGCCTGCGCGGACTTTTCCGCCTCGACCACCTGCGCGAGGATCGTCTTCATGTCGCCCGGCAGCACGATATCCTTCACGCCGACGCTGCGCACGTCCACGCCCGAGTTGCCGAGGCGTGCACGCACCTGCGTGATCACGACGTCGTCGATCGACTGCTTGTCTTCCAGCAGTTCGTCGAGCGAGCGCGTGCCGACGGCCGAACGCAGGGCGAACTGCAGCTCGCGGTACAGGTGCTCGACCGGCTTTTGCAGCTGGCCGAACGCATGCAGCACGTCCGCATAACACCACGTCGCCGACAGGTTCAGCCGCAGCGCGACCTTGTCGCGCGTCAGGATTTCCTGTCCGCCGACTTCGAGCGCCTGCACGCGCAGGTCGACCAGTTCGACCGCGATGTCGCGGTTGAAGCGCCAGAACGCCGAGACACCCGCGTCCAGCAGCCGCTCGATCTTGCCGTCGATCTTCAGCACGCCGACGTGGTACGCCGGCACCTGCGCCAGCAGTACGCCCGCCAGGCCCGCCACGCCGCGCGCCCGCAGTGCCGGTTGCGCGATGCGCTTCACGAGCGCGGCCGGCAGCACGCTGTCCTGCGCGAGATCGACGCGCTCGAGACGGTGCGCGGTCAGGCCGCGCCAGTACAGCCGGCGCGTGCCCGGCGCCAGGATCTCGACGAGCACGTCGTCTTCGTAGCGCAGGCCGGCTTCGTCGTCGGCGAGATCCATCGCGACGAAGTGCCGGGCGAGCACGTCCGGTGCGTCGTGACGCAGGTAATCGGCCAGTGCCGCGTCGGCGAGCGGCGCGTCGAGACGCGCGGTCTGCACCGACAGGCGCTTGAACGGATCGAAGGCCTTGAACACGCCCGGTTCGAGCACCTTCACGAAATCGCCCTCGTTCATCAGCAGCGCGCGTTCGTTCTTTTTCACTACATGTCGCATCCACATATTCTTGTCCTTTTCTTCGATGACCGCCGGGTGACGCGCATCGTGCGGATCGCGGGGCGACGCAACCGGGCGGGCGGCGCGCAGGCCCGGCGCCGAAGTGCGCGGCGACGCATCCTGCTTCGCGTCGTCGTGCGCCTTTGCGCGGGCCGTGCGGCCGTCCGGCCGATCGCGCGGAACCGCAACCGGTCCGACGCGCGGCGGGCCTGGCGGCCCGCACCGGCGGGTACTGCTTTCATTACAAGGCTGTCCTTGCGGACAGCGTTCGAGCGGGATTCGAACCCGCTACACACCGGCTTGCGCCGGCTGCTCTACCCGAATGAGCTACCGAACGGAGGGCGCCCCGGGATTCGAACCCGGGCGAAGTTCCAGTACGCGCCCGTTTGCCTTCGTCTGCCCATGGCGGCATGCGCGACCGCGACGAAACAGGTTCGGCGGCGGCGCACCAGCAGGGCTTTGTGAACCCTGGCTCGCGGGCCAGCGGGACATCCGGCGCTTTCTATTTAGCGAGGAGCGTGCCAGCGGGCGGCGCAATGCGCGAAATAAATCGCAAGGCATTGAAATAAAAGGGGAAGTTATTTGTCATGACCAGCGGCGCATGGAAACCCGGCCATGGCTCGATCCGGAAAATTCGATACAATCGGATCGCCTCTTATCTTTTGGGATAAACATGCGCAAGACCGTCGCGATCGGTTTTCTCGGTACCGTGCTCGACCAGGGCGGCGGCTCGCAGCGCCGCTGGCGCAACTGGCGGCCGACGATTTCGCTGTGCGAGCAGCGCGACATGCCGGTCGACCGGCTCGAACTGCTGCACGCGCCGAACTACGCGCGTCTCGCGAACCGCGTGAAGCAGGACCTCGAGCGCGTGTCGCCGCACACCGACGTGCGGCTCGTCCCGATGGAGATTCGCGATCCGTGGGATTTCGAGGAGGTCTACGCGACGCTGCACGATTTCGCGCGCGCCTACCCGTTCGATCTCGACCGCGAGGACTACCTGATCCACATCACCACCGGCACGCACGTCGCGCAGATCTGCTGGTTCCTGCTGGCGGAGGCACGTTACCTGCCGGCGCGTCTCGCCCAGACGGCACCGCCGCAGAAGACCGACGAGGGGTTGAGCGGGCCCGGCACGATGTCGGTGATCGATCTCGACCTGTCGCGCTACAACCGGATCGCGCAGCGCTTCACGCGCGAGCGCGACGAGACGGTGTCGTTCCTGAAGGCCGGCATCGCGACGCGCAACGCGCGTTTCAATGCGCTGATCGAGCAACTGGAGCGCGTGGCCGTGCGGTCGCGCGCGCCGATGCTGCTGGTCGGGCCGACGGGCGCCGGCAAGTCGTTTCTCGCGAAGCGCGTGTACGAGCTGAAGCGCGGCCGCCATCGGCTCGCGGGGCCGTTCATCGAGATCAACTGCGCAACGCTGCGCGGCGACGCGGCGATGTCGACGCTGTTCGGCCACGTGAAGGGCGCGTTCACGGGTGCGCAGTCGGCGCGGGCCGGGCTGCTGCGCGCGGCGGACGGCGGGCTGCTGTTTCTCGACGAGATCGGCGAACTCGGGCTCGACGAACAGGCGATGCTGCTGAAGGCGATCGAGGAGAAGCGTTTCCTGCCGGTCGGCGCCGATGTCGAGGTGGCCAGCGATTTCGAACTGATCGCGGGCACGCACCGCGACCTGCGGCAGATGGTGGCGGCCGGCACCTTCCGCGAGGATCTCTATGCGCGGATCAACCTGTGGACGTACGAACTGCCGGGGCTGGCCGAGCGCCGCGAGGACATCGAGCCGAACCTCGAATTCGAACTCGACCGGTTCGGCCGCGAGCAGGGCGAGCAGGTGCGTTTCAACGTCGAGGCGAAGCGGCGCTATCTCGCGTTCGCCGCGTCGCCGCGTGCGGCGTGGGCCGGCAACTTCCGCGAGCTGTCCGCGTCGGTCACGCGGATGGCGACGCTGGCCGATGCGGGACGGATTACCGAAGCGCTGGCCGAACAGGAAGTCGAACGGCTGACGCGCACGTGGTCGCAGCCCGGCGGCGCGGGATCGTCCGACGCGTGTGTCGAAGCGGTGTTCGGCGCGCGCGCGGCGGAACTCGACCTGTTCGACCGTGCGCAGCTCGAACGCGTGCTCGACGTGTGCCGCGTGTCGGCAAGCCTGTCGGAAGCGGGGCGCACGCTGTTCGCGGTGTCGCGGCAGAGCAAGAAGCAGCCGAACGACGCGGACAGGCTGCGCAAGTATCTCGCGCGGTTCGGGCTGGATTGGGAGGGGGTGAGGGGCGCGCTCGATGCGTCGAGGTGACGGGCATGCGCGATGCATTTCCTGTGTCGCGCATGGTGGATAGCGCGTGCGGTATCGTGCACGCAAACTCGGGAGGGTGGTGGTGATCGCGATTCCTTTGTCGGTCAAGGCGCTGTTTGCCGATTCGGGGTGGCGTGGCGATTCCGATTGCCGAGTGTCGTCCGGCGATGGCGAGCATCCGGGGGATGCCATCCTGCGCGAATTCGGCGGGCTGATCGTGGGCGCTTCCGCCAGCGGGCAGACCTGCGCGCGAATGGGGCTCGCCTTTCATGCGCTGGCGCGCAAGGATCACCAGATCGACGCGTGGGAACAGGCGCTCGGGACGACGATGATCGGCTTCGCCGAAGACGATCTCGGGTACGCCGAGTTTTATGTCGATGCGCAGGGCCGGGTGTTCTCGACCAATTGCGTGGTCGACGGCGTGCATCTGTGCGGATTCACGTTCGGCGAAGCGGTCGAGCGGACGCTGCTCGGGCGCGTCTCGATTCCGCTGTTGCTCGACCACCGGGCAACGATCGCCCATTACGGCGAGGTTCTGACGAGCGACGATCCGCGCGTGATGACGGTCCGTCAGCTCCTTGCCCGCACGTGAAGCGGCGACGCGCTTCAGCCGTGTTTCAACCGGCCGCCGCTGCCGCCGCCTCGTGAAACGGCGCCAGGAATGCCCATTCCGGCTGCGCGGCCGCGACATCCGCCAGCCCGCGCGCGAACGCGTGCGCCGGCAGCCACGGATACCCGAACGCCGCATGCAGCGCGTCGAGTTTCGTCGACTCCGGATCGTCGATCGTATCCATGCGCGCGACATGAATGTGCAGCGCGGCGATCCGCGCACCGCTTTCGCTGTCGGGTGTGAACTGCCAGCGGTACGTGCCGTGCCCGATCCGCAACGCGCCGTTGTCCTTCTGCCGCATCACGACGAGCCACGACATCCCGCTGATGCCATGCGGGTCGACTTCGGGTTCCGTGCAAACGTAATAGGTCCGGCACCGCTCGAACCGCTCGCCGAATTCCTCGACCAGGGTGCGTGCGATCGCGGCCGCGCCCGTCGCGCGCGGCGGAAAATCGATGTCGTCGTTCGCGAGCGAAAAGCTCAGCTCGGCATCGGCCGCGAAGCAGTCGGCGATCAGCGCGGGCCGGTTCAGGTCCTTTGCGCGCAGATAGCATTCGAGCAGCGCGCGAACCGACGCGGGATGAAGCGGGAAGGGCATGGACGAGCCTCCTGTAGCGGGAAATGGGGTCACGCGCAGCGGCCGGACCTGGCCAGGGGCGCATGTGCCTTTGCCGTATAATTTCGTTTCAAAGCTAAATTCGCATGACCGTACGGAGCGTCGAAGTCATGGCCAAGCAGCAAGAGGAGTCCGTTCTGACCATCACCAACCCGGCCTGCCTGATCGACGGCACGGACACGGAATTTCGCCACCTGATCAACGGGCTGCTGCCGTTTGCGGCCCGCCTGCTGTCGGTACGCGACGGCTTCGGCTCGCTGATCGGCCTCACCGGCATCCAGTATTCGCTGCTCGTATCGGTTTCGCATCTTTCGCACGACGACGTCGTGACCGTCAACCGCCTCGCCGATCACCTGCACCTGAGCGGCGCATTCGTCACGATCGAGACGGGCAAGCTGAAGAAACTCGGCCTGATCGACAAACGCCCGGACCCCGACGACAAGCGCAAGATGCGTCTCACGGTCACGCCGGCCGGCTCGAAGCTGCTGAAGGCGCTCACGGATACGCAGCAGCGCATCAACAACGTGTTGTTCGAGGGCGTGACGAAGACCGAATTCAAGGCGCTCTGCTCGGTGATCGACCGCCTCGTCACCAACGGCGACCGCGCGACGCTCGATCTCGCGCACCTGATCGCGCGCCAGGAAAAAGGCTGACGCGCACGCGCCGCCAGCCCGCCTGACGCTCGGCCGCACTCAGTGCGCGGCCCACTCGATCGTATTCAGGTCGACCCCTTCGAGATGCATGTCCCACAGCGGGCTCAGCGCGCGCAGCTTGCCGACCGTGTCGCGCACCTGCGCAATCACGCTGTCCACTTCGGCCTCGGTCGTGAAGCGGCCGAGCGTGAAGCGGATCGAGCTGTGCGCGAGCTCGTCGCTGCGGCCCAGCGCGCGCAGCACGTACGACGGCTCCAGCGATGCCGACGTGCACGCCGAGCCTGACGATACCGCGACACCCTTGATCCCCATGATCAGCGATTCGCCTTCGACGAAATTGAAGCTGACGTTCAGGTTGTGCGGAATCCGGCGGGCCAGATCGCCGTTCACGTAAACCTCGTCGAGCGTCGACAGGCCGGCCAGCAACCGGTCGCGCAATGCGCCGACGCGGCGGCTTTCCTCCGCCATCTCTTCCTTCGCGAGCCGGAACGCCTCGCCCATCCCGACGATCTGGTGCGTGGGCAGCGTGCCCGAGCGCATCCCGCGCTCATGGCCGCCGCCGTGCATCTGCGCTTCGATCCGCACGCGCGGCTTGCGGCGCACGTACAGCGCGCCGATCCCCTTCGGGCCGTAGACCTTGTGCGCGGTCACCGTCAGCAGGTCGACGTTCAACGCATTCACGTCGACCGGGATCTTGCCGGCCGCCTGCACGGCGTCGCAGTGGAACACGATGCCGCGCGCGCGGCACAGCGCGCCGATCTCCGTCACCGGCTGGATCACGCCCGTTTCATTGTTCGCGAGCATCACCGACACCAGGATCGTGTCGGCGCGCAGCGCCTGCCGCACCGTGTCGAGGTCGAGCAGGCCGTCTTCGCGCACGTCGAGGTACGTGACGTCGAAGCCCTGGCGTTCGAGTTCGCGGCACGTATCGAGCACGGCCTTGTGCTCGGTCTTCACCGTGACGAGATGCCTGCCCTTGCCCTGGTAGAAGTGCGCGGCGCCCTTGATCGCGAGGTTGTTGCCCTCGGTCGCGCCGGAGGTCCACACGATTTCGCGCGGATCGGCGCCGAGCAGCGCGGCGACGTGCGCGCGCGCTTCCTCGACCGCCTGCTCGGCATCCCAGCCGTAGCTGTGGCTGCGTGAAGCCGGGTTGCCGAACTGCTCGTGCAGGAACGGCACCATTTTGTCGACCACGCGCGGATCGACGGGCGTCGTCGCGCTGTAGTCCATGTAGATCGGACGGGATTGCATCGATGCGGCTCCGGAAAACGGTGTCTCCCGCAGTGCGCGAAAGCACCGCGGAACAGGGTAGCCGCAGTGTACGTGGACATTCGCGGGCGCCGCTCAACACCCATCCCGCCAGTAGGGTTGTCTTTCAAACAAAGCTTTCAAGGTCAGGGTTTACGACAACTTGAACCCGCCTTTGTGTTTGCATTTAATAAAAGCTAAATAACAAAGCTAAGTAACGGTGCTTTGTTGGGCCGGATTCCGTTGCGGAATCCGGCGATGCCACCCAAGGAGGACGAGATGAGCGAGAACCATGCCGGAACCGGTGCGGGTGCCGACGCGCAGCGGCGCTTTCGCACCGCGCTGTCGATGTTCGCGACGGGCGTCGCGGTGATTACCGCCCCGCGCAAGGAGGGGGCGCCGATCGGTATCACGGTCGCGTCGTTCAATTCGGTGTCGCTGGACCCGCCGCTGATCCTGTTTTCGGTCGACCGTCGCAGCCTGAGCCTCGGCGACCTGGCCGGCGCGGGCGGCTATGCGGCCAACGTGCTCGACGAGACGCAACAGCATCTGTCGAACTGCTTCGCGAAAGCGAACGGCGACAAGTGGGGCTGGCGTGCCGGCGCGGCCGATGACGACGGCGCGGTGCTGCTGCCCGACGCGCTCGCGACGTTCGAATGCGAGCCCTATGCGCAGTACGACGGCGGCGATCACGTGATCTTCGTCGGCCGCGTGACACGGTACCGCGCTCGTTCGGAAGGGCGCCCGCTGATCTTCTTCGGCGGCCGCTATCGCACGCTCGACGGCATGCACGCGCCGTCTGCCTGAATGCAATCCACGTTTCATTCCACCCAGGAGGACATCATGATCAAGAACGGGACCCAGCACATCGCGTCGCTGCGCGACGGGCGGCAGGTCTACCTGAACGGCCAGCCGGTCGGCGACGTGACCGCGCATGCGGCATTCCGCAATTCGATCCGCAGCTACGCGAGCCTGTACGACTACCAGGCCCGCGACGAGAACGTCGAGAAGATGACGTTCGTGTCGCCCGACTCGGGCAACCGCGTCAGCCGGATCTGGCAACTGCCGACCTCCTACGACGAACTCGTCGAACGCCGTGCCGCGCTGGAAGCGTGGTCGGAGCTGCATTACGGCTTCATGGGCCGCTCGCCGGATCACGTCGCGTCCTGTCTTGCCGGCATGGTGATGGGCGCCGACGTGTTCGAGCAATACGATCCGGCGCGGGCGGGCGCGCTGCGCGACTACTACCGCTACGCACGCGACAACGACCTGTTCCTGACCTACGTGATCGTGAATCCGCAGGCGAACCAGTCGAAGGCCGCGCACGAGCAGGAGGACAAGTACCTCGCGGTCGGCATCGTCGATCAGGATGCCGAAGGCATCACGGTGCGCGGCGCGAAGATGCTCGCGACGAGCGGAATCATGGCGAACGAGGTGTTCTGCAGCTGCATCCAGCCGCTGCGCGAAGGCGACGAGATGTATGCGCTGTCGTTCGCGGTGCCGATGAATGCGAAGGGCATGAAGATCCTGTCGCGCAAGTCGTACGAGGAGAACGCGACGTCGGTGTTCGACAACCCGCTGTCGAGCCGCTTCGACGAGAACGACGCGGTGCTGTATTTCGACGACGTGAAGGTGCCGTGGGAACGGATCTTCGTTGCCGGCAACACGGCGATGTGCGCGAAGCAGTTCCACGCGACGCCCGCGCACGTGTACCAGAACTACCAATGCCAGGTGCGCCTGATGACGAAGCTGCGCTTCCTCGTCGGGCTCGGCCTGAAGATCTCCGAGGTCAACGGCACGAATGCGTTCCCGCAGGTGCGCGAAACGCTGGGCCAGCTCGCGGCCGAAGCGTCGATGGTCGAGGCGTGGGTCTACGGGATGGAAGCGAAGGGTACCGTCGTCAACGGCTTCTACGTGCCCGACCGCAACATGCTGTACGGCTCGCAGGTCGTCACCCAGCAACTCTATTCGAAGGTGCTCAACACGCTGCGCGAGCTCGCCGGCGGCGGAATGATCATGCTGCCGTCCAGCGTGCGCGATTTCGAGAACCCCGACCTGCTGCGCATCATCGAGAAGACGCAGAAGTCGCCGGTGTGTTCGTCCGAGGAGCGCGTGAAGTTCTTCAAGCTCGCGTGGGATGCGGTCGGCTCCGAATTCGCGTCGCGCCACAACCAGTACGAACTGTTCTACGCCGGCGCGTCGTTCGTCACGAAGGGGCATGCGTATCGCACGTACGACTGGCAGCGCGCGTCGCATCTCGTCGATTCGATGCTCGGCAGCTATTCGCTGAACCAGGAACTGTCGACGCCGCACGCCGCCTGACGCGCCGCATCGCGTTCGACTCATCCGCTATCGCCACAGGAGAGACAGATGGCCATCAACAAGCTTCACGACGAATTCCATACGCTGGACATGCAGCGCGACTGGCAACTGCCGGAAGGCTATGACCCGGCATCCGGCGCGCAGGAACTGATCCTGTCCGGCGCGCTCGACACCGAGCGCAAACGCGGCAGCCGCACGCGCCTGCTGCGCCTGCCGGCCGGGCTGCATACGAAGAAGCCGTTCGTGCACGACTACTGGGAAGAGGTGTTTCTCGTCGAAGGCGACCTGACCGTCGGCAACGACGAACACGGCAACGGCGGCACGCCGTTCAAGGGCTACACGTATGCGGTGCGCCCGCCCGGCGCATGGCACGGCCCGTTCAAGTCGAACGGCGGCTGCGTGCTGCTGGAGATCCACTACTACGACCCGGCCTGAGCCCGGCCATTCACGACACAACGCGGGCGGCGCCGCATCGCGCGTGCGCTGCCCGCTACGAGGAGCATTCGATGAAAACCATCACGTTCGCGATCGACGGTCACGACGGCCGCACCGAGCGCGCGATCGCGATCGAAACGCTCGTGATCGCGGGCTGGACCGGCCGCGACACGGCCGCCATGGAGAAGCACATCCGCGAGCTGGAGGAACTGGGCGTCAAGCGCCCGGCGACGACGCCCGTGTTCTATCGCGTCGCGGCCGACCGCCTCGATCCGTCGCCGGCAATCCAGGTATCGGGCGGGCAGAGCAGCGGCGAAGCGGAATTCGTGCTGGTGCGCGACGGCGGCGAGACGTTCGTCGGCATCGCGTCCGATCACACCGACCGCGAGGTCGAGACGTACGGGATCACGGTGTCGAAGCAGATGTGCGGCAAGCCGTGCGCGAACACGCTGTGGAAGTTCGACGACGTGGCCGGGCACTGGGATCAGCTCGTGCTGCGCGCATACGCGACGATCGACGGCGAGCGCGTGCTGTACCAGGAAGGCAACGTGAGCGCGATGCGCGCACCGGACGACCTGCTCGCGCAGTTCGCGCGCCACGACGGCCGCTTCGTCGACGGCACCGCGATGCTGTGCGGCACGCTCGCGGCGATCGGCGGCATCCGGCCGGCCGAGCGGTTCGAAGTCGAGCTGGACGATCCGGTGCTGGGCCGCACGCTGCGGCATGCGTATGCGGTGGACACGCTGCCGGTGGCGGGCTGACGCGGTCGGGAACGCGCACTCACGCGCGGCAGATCGCGATGATCTCCGCGCTGGCCGCAGCGTCGAACGGCGCGTGCTGCCAGTCGCCGTACCAGTCGGCCGACGGGAATCCGGCTGCGATCACGCGCTCCCGCAGGTCGGGTTGTGTGATGAAGCGCAGGCGGCTCGTGTTAGTCAGCACCGTGTCGTCGCGGCGGAAGCGGTAGTGCGTGTCGAACGTGACGATCGCGCCATCCACGGAGCGCACCGCATGATGAAGGTCGACGATGCCCGATTCGCGCGATTCGACGCTGCGTGCCGAATGTGCCGGCGTCCATGCACGCCACGGCGCGATGCGCGGATTGCGGGTCTCGAACAGGAAGCGGCCGCCGTCGGCGAGCACGCGCCGCGCGCCGCGCAGCGTCATATCGATTTCCGCGTCGGTCAGCAGGCACTGGAACGCATGGCCGGTCATCACGACCGCATCGAACGGCGGCGCGTCGGGCGGCAGGCCGTCGAGCCCGCACGCAAGCCAGTGGACCGCGTCGGCGCCCGGCTGGCGTCGGGCGTATTCGATCATCGCCGACGCGGGATCGATCGCCGTGACGTCGTGCCCGGCTGCCGCGAGCCGGCGCGCGAACGTGCCGGTGCCGCAGCCGAGGTCGAGGATGCGTCGGCGTGCGGTGCCGATCACGGACGCGTAGAACGCGAAATCCCGATCGCCCGCGTTGAACAGGTCGTAGACCGCGACGAGGCGCGGGTCGGTGTAGAGCGCTTCGCCGGCGGGCGGGGCGGCGGACGTCATGCGGCCGCGCGTGTGTCAGCGCTGCTGCACGGCCACGCGCAGCCCGAGCGCGATGAAGATCGAGCCGATGATCTTCCCCTGCCAGCGCGTGAGCCACGTGAGCCGCTTCACGATGCGGCCGAGCGGACGGATCGAGCAAGCGATCAATGTCGTGTAGAGCGAGCTGAGCACGACGAAGATCAGCCCGAGCACCGCGAACTGCACGAACGTCGAGCCGCGTTCCGGATGCACGAATTGCGGCATGAACGCGAGGAAGAACAGCGCGGTCTTCGGATTCAGCACCTCGGCGGGAATCGCCTGCAGGTACGCCTTGAGCGGCGTGACGGGCGATACGCTCGGCAGCGACGGATCGGACTGCTTCTCCAGCAGCGCGCGCACGCCGAGATAGATCAGGTACGCGGCGCCGATCACCTTCACGACATTGAACGCGAGCGCCGACGTCATCAGCAGCGCCGACAGGCCGACGGCCGCGAACAGCGTATGCACGAAGTCGCCGCTGGCGACGCCGAGGCCGGTCAGGATGCCGGTCTTGCGGCCGCCCTGCACGGTGCGGCTCAGCACGAGCAGCACGGCGGGGCCGGGAATCAGGAACAGGCCCAGGACGACGGCCGTGAAGGTGGTCAGCGTGGTCAGGTCGAACATGACGGCTCCGGCAGGTGGATGCGGCGGCGGGGGATCGGGGCATTGTATTCGCTTCGGCAGGCGGCTGCAGACGCCGCCCGGACACCCGCCCGGGCGGCAGGGCCGCGCCGGCGCCTTTCTGGTATAAGCACGAAAGGACGCGCGGGCAGGGCGTCCGGTTTCCTCCATCGTCCACCGTTTCATGCGCCAGCTTCCTCCGACCACCGATCCCGCAGCGGATGACGAAGTCTTCCACGTGCCGCGTCCGCTCGTCGTGTTCGGCGGCTCGGTCGTCGAGCCCGAATGGCGGCTCGAGCGGCACAGCCATCCGCAGGCGCAGTTGCTCTACACGCTGAGCGGCGTCATCTATTGCGAGATTGACGGCGGCGTGTGGAGCGCGCCGCCGCAATGCACGGTATGGATTCCGGGCGACGTCCCGCACGCGGCGCGCGGCTCGGCCGGCGCGACGTTCTACGCGGTGCTGGTCGAACCGGATGCCGCCCTCGATCTCCCCGCGCGCTGCTGCACGCTGTCGGTGTCGCCGCTGCTGCGCGAACTGCTGCTGAAGGCGGCGAGCTTTCCGAACCTGTACGACGTCGACGGGCCGCAGGGGCGGCTGATGGCGACGCTGCTCGACGAACTCGTCGCCGCACCGGTCGAGGACCTGTACCTGCCGATGCCCGCCGATCGCCGGCTGCGCAAGCTGATCGACCATCTGCTCGCCGATCCGGCCGACAAGTCGCCGCTGGCCGAACTCGCGCGGCGCGCGGGCATCAGCGAGCGCAGCCTGACGCGGCTCGCGGCGAAGGAACTCGGGATGAGCCTCGGCGACTGGCGCCGGCGGCTGCACGTCGCGCTGTCGCTGCGGATGCTGACGACCGGCCGCCGCGTCCACCAGATCGCGATCGATCTCGGCTACGAGAGCGCGAGCAGCTTCGTGACGATGTTCCGCAAGGCGACCGGCAAGTCGCCGACGCAATTCCTGACCGACCGGCAACGGTGAACGGTGCGACTCGCGTCATCCGGGCGCGATTGGCCGGATCGAGCAAGCGGTTGGCCGGGACGATAAATGACGCCGTGGGCCTCGATCCATAAAATGAGAATCGTTCTCATCTGGAGGCCGACATGCACATCACCACGACCGAATTCCCATTTGTCTGGTTGCGTTACACCGGTTCGACGCACACCGACCCCGCCAGCCTGATCGCCGAGCTCGACGCGTTGCTCGCGCGTCGCGAACCGTTCGTTCTTCTGACCGACGATGCGCCGTCCGGCGATGACCGCGGCGCCGACGATCACGAGTTGCGCAAGCAGCTCGCGAAGTGGAGCAAGGCCAACCGCGCGCAGTCGCGCGAATGGATTCCCGCGATGATCGCGATCGAGCCTGACGCCGCCCGGCGCGTGGCGCTCGACGCGTTCTCGGGCGCGTTCGAGAAGGTCTGGGGTTATCCGCTGAACGCGGCCGCCACCCGCGACGACGCACTCGCGCTGGCGCAACGGCTGCTCGACGACCCGGCGCGCGGCGCCTCGGCGGCGAACGGCTGAACCGTCTGCCGCGCCGGCGGCGCGGCGTTCCTCGATACGCAGGCACGGCGGGCGCGCAAGCGTGCGCCGCGGCATGCGGCAAACATGCAGGGGTGTCCGGTGGACAATCCGATCCGCGCGATGCGCATCTTCACGCGCATCGTCGAAATGAACAGCTTTACGCGTGCGGCGCAGGCGCTCGGCATTTCGCGCGCCACCGCGACGCGGACCGTGCAGGAGCTCGAAACGGCACTCGGCATGCCGTTGCTGGTGCGTACGACGCGCGCGCTTCGCGCGACGCCCGAAGGCGACGCGTATTACCGGCGCTGCGTGCGCATCACGGCCGACGTCGACGAGCTCGAGGCCAGCATTCGCGGCGCCGCGCTGCACCCGAGCGGGCCGCTGCGCGTCGAGCTGCCGGCGGCGGTCGCGGACGCGATCGTGCTGCCGGCGCTCGGCGAGTTCCATGCGCGGCATCCCGACCTGGCGCTGACGCTGGGCGTATCAGGGCGCCCGGCCGATCGCATCGGCGACGCGATCGACTGCAGCGTCCAGCTTGGTGAACTGCCCGATTCGTCGCTCGTTGCGCGCCGGCTCGGCACGCTCGAGCGCGTGACATGCGCGAGCCCCGCGTATCTCGACCGCCACGGCGCGCCGCGCACGCTCGACGATCTGGCCGTGCATCGTGCGGTCGGCACGTCGCCGGTTCCGGGGCAGCGTACGGCCGAACTCGAGTTCCTCGTCGATGGCGCGGTGCGCAAGGTGCGGCTCGACGGGATCGTCAGTGTGGAGGACGAGCGGGCGTACCTGGCGTGCGGCGTGCATGGCCTCGGGCTGATCCAGCCGCCGCGCGTCGCCGCGCAGCCGCTGATCGACGCGGGGCGGTTGCGGGAAGTGCTGCCGTGCTGGCGGCCGGGTGCGATCGCGGTGTCGGCCGTGTACGTGAAGCGCCCGCATGTGTCGCCCGGCGTGCGCGCGTTCGTCGACTGGATGGTCGAGCGGTTTGAACGGGATCGGGAGGACGTGGCCGTCGCGGGGGCAGTGGCGAGACAGCTTGTGCCGGATGTCGTCGAGATGAACGATCGCGAGAGGAGTCAGGTGGCAGTGGCGTGAACGAGGAGCGCTGAACGAATGGCGGTCAATCGTCCGCGAGATGAAATGCGGCGGCCATGTTCGCCTGCTCGGGGGCGGGCAGCGCGAGCCGCGTCGCAGGGTGGGGGCTGGTGCATCGAGATGTAAATATTCTGGCGATTGTGCGCCGTGTTTCGCCAGAATATTTGCCTTTTTGATGCCCACCCTGGCGAGACAAGCCCGTGCGCATGCGGAGCGAACCGTGGCCACGTGCAGAGCGATTCGGCCGTCGAGCGTCGTCGGTGCCGCACGCATAGGGTGGCGGTTTGCTCCGGCCTTACGGGTTTTCGCTACACCGCCCTCAACCGCCCCAGCTCCTCCGCCAGAAAATCCACGAACGCCCGAATCCGCGCGGACATCTGGTGACGCTGCGCATACACCGCATAAATGTCGGCGCCCGGCGTTTCGTGATCGGGCAGCACGACGACCAGGCGGCCGTCGGCGAGGTAGTCGCGCAGATCCCATTCCGCGCGCATCAGGATTCCGTGCCCGTCGAGTGCCCACTTCACGGCGATCTCGCCGTCGTTCGTCGTCAGGTTGCCGTTGATCCGCACGGCTTCCGTATTACGCGCCGTGCCGCGCCCGCTCGTCAGGCGCCAGACGCCGTAACCCTCGTCGCCCTGGCGGATGCCGATGCAGTTGTGCCGCGTCAGGTCGTGCGGCGCGCCCGGGGTGCCGTGCCGCGCGAGATAGGCGGGCGACGCGCACAGCAGCCGGCGGTTCGGCGCGAGCCGCCGCGCGACGACGCGCGAATCGGGCGGCTCGCCGAAGCGGATGCACACGTCGAACGTGTCGTCGGTGAGCGGCGGCGGCATCACCGACAACTGCAGTTGCACCGACACTTCCGGATACCGCGCGACGAAGCGCGAAATCGCCGGGCCGACGTGGCTGCGCCCGAAACCGAGCGTCGCATTCACGCGCAGCAACCCCTTCGGGCGCTGCTTCGCGCTGCCGAGCAACTCGCCGAGTTCGTCCATCTGGTCGAGGATCCGGCGCGCGTAGTCGAGATACACGTCGCCTTCCGGCGTCAGCATCATCCGCCGCGTCGTGCGGTTCACCAGCGTGACGCCCGCGCGCCGCTCCATCTGCGTAAGCCGCTTGCTGACGGCCGCCGCGGTCAGACCGAGTTCGCGCGCGGCCGCGCTGAGGCTGCCGGACGCGGCGAGCGTCGAGAAGAAGCCGAGATCGGCCGGTTGAACGGTATCCGCCATGACGGGATTCATGAATTCAAGTTAAAGATGCTTTGAGTCTAGCATCGGTTCCCGCACTTCTGGTTCGGTAAAGTGCCTCCACGCAGACGATCAATCGAGGATGTGCGCATGAAGACCTACCGTATCGCAACGATTCCCGGCGACGGGATCGGCAAGGAAGTGGTGCCGGCCGGCAAGCAGGTGCTGGAAGCGCTGGCCCGCGGCAGCGAGCGCTTCGCGTTCGAGTTCGAGGATTTCGACTGGGGCGCCGATCATTATCGCGAGCACGGCGCGATGATGCCGGCCGACGGCCTCGACGCGCTGCGCGGCAAGGACGCGATCCTGTTCGGCTCGGCGGGTGACCCCGACGTGCCCGACCACGTGACGCTGTGGGGGCTGCGCCTTAAGATCTGCCAGGGCTTCGACCAGTATGCGAACGTGCGCCCGACGCGCATCCTGCCCGGCATCGATGCGCCGCTGAAGCGCTGCGGGCCCGGCGACCTGAACTGGGTGATCGTCCGCGAGAACTCCGAGGGCGAATATGCGGGCGTCGGCGGCCGCGTGCACCAGGGCCATCCGATCGAGGCCGCGACCGACGTGTCGATCCTCACGCGCGCCGGCGTCGAACGCATCATGCGCTTCGCGTTCCGGCTCGCGCAGTCGCGCCCGCGCAAGCTGCTGACCGTGATCACCAAGAGCAACGCGCAGCGGCACGCGATGGTGATGTGGGACGAGATCGCGAAGCAGGTCGCGCAGGAGTTTCCCGACGTGACGTGGGACAAGGAGCTTGTCGACGCGGCGACCGCGCGCATGGTCAACCGGCCGGCGTCGCTCGACACGATCGTCGCGACCAACCTGCACGCGGACATCCTCAGCGATCTCGCCGCCGCGCTCGCCGGCAGCCTCGGCATCGCACCGACCGGCAACATCGATCCCGAGCGTCGTTATCCGTCGATGTTCGAGCCGATCCACGGCTCCGCGTTCGACATCATGGGCAAGGGGCTCGCGAATCCGGTCGGCACGTTCTGGTCGGTCGTGATGCTGCTCGACCACCTCGGCGAAGCGGAAGCCGCCACGCGCGTGATGCAGGCGATCGAGGCGGTGACGTCCGACCCGTCGCTGCACACGCGCGATCTCGGCGGCAGCGCGACGACCGCGCAGGTAACGGCGGCTGTCTGCGAGCGTGTCGCGAACGCGGCGATCGCCGCCTGATCACACGGGCGGCGATGGGCGGGCGGGCCGCGACGTAGCGGCGGCGCGCGTGCGCAATCGGTAAGCGGCCGTCGCCCGTTCATCGTTCTCGTTTTCCTGCCCGCGACTCGCGCATCCGACGCGAGCCGGGTGCCTGCCCGCCCGCTTCGTGGCGGCGCCGGCAAGCATTCACGGACAGAGCACGGCTCGACCTCGAAGGAGGAGACACATGCAAGCGGATCTGGAAACCCGCGTCGCGCGGAAACTGATGTGGCGCATCATTCCGTTCGTGATGCTGCTTTATTTCGTCAGCTTTGTCGATCGCGTCAACGTCGGCTTTGCCGCGATGACGATGAACAAGGCGATCGGCCTGTCGCCGACCGCGTTCGGGTTCGGCGGCGGTCTGTTCTTCATCGGCTACTTCCTGTTCGAAGTGCCGTCCAACCTGATTCTGCATCGCGTCGGCGCGCGCATCTGGATCGCACGCGTGATGGTCACGTGGGGGATCGTGTCGGCCGTGTCCGCATTCGCGGCCGGGCCGACGAGCTTCTACGTGCTGCGCTTCCTGCTCGGCATGGCCGAGGCCGGATTCTTCCCCGGCATCATCCTGTACCTGAGCCTGTGGTTTCCCGCGAAGCAGCGCGCGGTGGCCGCCGCGTGGTTCATGGCGGCCGCGCCGATCTCGACCGCGATCGGTTCGCCGCTGTCGGGCGCGATCATGCAGATGCCGCCGATGTTCGGGCTCGCCGACTGGCAGATGCTGTACATCGTCGAAGCGCTGCCGGCGGTGGCGCTCGGCTTCGTCGTGCTCAGGTGCCTGACCGATTCGCCGTCGCAGGCCGCATGGCTGCGGGCGGACGAGCGCGACTGGCTGGTCGCGAAGCTGAAAGCCGAAGCCGATGCGCGCCACACGCATGCCGGGCATACCGCCGGCGCGTGGCAGGCGCTGCTCGATCCGCGCGTGCTGGCGCTTGCGCTGATCTATTTCGGCACGTCGGCGGGGCTGTACACGCTTGGCCTGTGGGCGCCGTTGATGGTCAGGCAGTTCGGCTTCACCGCGCTGCAGACGGGCCTGCTCACCGGCATCCCGAGCATTGCCGCGGTCGTCGCGATGATCGCCTGGGCGCGGCATTCGGATCGCAGCGGCGAGCGCACCTGGCACGTCGTGATTCCGTGCGTGCTCGCGTGCATCGGCTTCGTGTTTGCGGGGCAGGCGGGCACCGCGCTGCTCACCGTGCTCGCGCTGGTCGTCGTCAACATCGGGATCAGTGCCGCGAAGGCGCCGCTGTGGGCGATGCCGAGCGCGTTCCTGTCGGGTGCCGGCGCGGCGGCCGGCATCGCGATGATCAACTCGATCGGCAACCTCGGCGGGTTCGTCGGGCCGTTCGCGATCGGCTGGCTGAAGCACGTGACGGGTGGTTATGCCGCGGGGCTCTACGTGGTGGCGGGCACGCTCGCGGTGTCGGCGGTCGTCACGCTGATGCTGAGCCGCAAGGGCGAGAAGGAAGCGGCCGTGCCGGGCGTGCGGCATCACTCGTAGGCGCGGCCGGTGCGCCGGGACGGCGCGTATCGCGAGCCCGCCCGGCTTCCTGCACCGAGAGGCGCGATCAGCTGTGCGTGAACGTCAGCGCATGGAACTTCACGACCGTGCCGGGCGTCGTCGGCGGCGTGCCGGACACAACCGTCCGGTCGACGTCGCCGGCCTTGAAACGGAAACGCTCGCCGACGAAGCTCGAATCCATCGTGAAGGTCCCGGTCGTGCCGTTCGCCGTGACGGTGATCGTCGTGCCGCTCTACGGCGCCGTCGCAGCGACGTGCCGCGCGATACGCGCCGCACAGGCGTCGGGCGTCGCGTCCGACGTATCGAGCACCATCTGGCTGAATGGCCGCGACGCATAACCTTCGCGATACATCTCGGCGATCCGGCTCCGCTCCCAGTCCGTCAGCGCGCGCGAGCCGCGATTCGACGACGCGATCGCTTCGGGCGGCGCGAGCGTCACGACGAACAACCGCGCATCGCGCGCCTCGCAGGCGGCGCGCAGCCGCCCGAATTCCGTGTCGCCGATCGGATAGGCGATGACCAGATGACGCTCGCGCGCATTCGCGATCTGCGTGACGAGACGCTCGAGCGCGATCGCCCACTGCACGTCGAACGGTGCGTCTTCGGGCGCATCGTGATCGTCGCCGTCGATGAAGCGCGCATCGGGCAGCATGCGGGCGAGCGCGAGACCGATCGTCGTCTTGCCGCTGTTGATCGGGCCGTTCAGGTGGATGACGGTCAGGGTGGTCATGAGTCAACGAAGAAATCGAACGACTCGCAGCTTGCCATGATTGGTGCGGCGGCGCAGTGCCGTTGGTGCGCTACGCGGCGTGATGCAACTGCGGAAGGGGAAGCGGAAAGGCGGGGGGGAGGAAGGGAGCGGCAGGCTGCGTGCGTGAAGAAGAGGATCGACCCGCGCAGCCTGCCCGGCCGTGCCGCATCCAGCGATGCGGCACGGCGTCGAGCGACGCGACTTACTTGTCGTCGCCCTTGATCTGCGGCAGCGCCGATGCTTCGCCCGGCGTCAGCAGCCCGACTTGCGAATACACGCGCAGCTTGTCGCGCGTATCGGTGATGTCGAGGTTGCGCATCGTCAGCTGGCCGATCCGGTCGCGCGGCGAGAACGTCGATGCCACCTTCTCCATCGACAGGCGTTCCGGCTGGTACGTGAGGTTCGGCGACTTCGTGCTCAGGATCGAGTAGTCGTTGCCGCGGCGCAGTTCGATCTTCACTTCGCCGGTGATCGCGCGCGCGACCCAGCGCTGGGCCGTTTCACGCAGCATGATCGCCTGCGGGTCGAACCAGCGGCCCTGGTACAGCAGGCGGCCGAGACGGCGGCCGTTCTCGCGGTACTGCTCGATCGTGTCTTCGTTGTGGATGCCGGTGACGAGACGCTCGTATGCGATGTACAGCAGCGCGAGGCCCGGGGCTTCGTAGATGCCGCGGCTCTTCGCCTCGATGATCCGGTTTTCGATCTGGTCGCTCATGCCGAGGCCGTGACGGCCGCCGATGCGGTTCGCTTCCAGCAGCAGCTCGACCGGGTCGGTGAACTCGACGCCGTTCAGCGCGACCGGCTGGCCGGCTTCGAAGCGCACCGTCACTTCTTCCGCGGCGATCTTCACGTCGTCGCGCCAGAACGCGACGCCCATGATCGGGTTCACGATCTTGATGCCGCTCTCGAGGCTTTCGAGATCCTTCGCTTCGTGCGTCGCGCCGAGCAGGTTCGAATCGGTCGAGTAGGCCTTCTCGGCCGACATCTTGTACGCGAAACCGGCCTGGTTCATGAACTCGGACATTTCGGCACGGCCGCCGAGCTCGTCGATGAACGTCTGGTCGAGCCACGGCTTGTAGATCTTCAGATCCGGGTTCACGAGCAGGCCGTAGCGGTAGAAGCGCTCGATGTCGTTACCCTTGTACGTGCTGCCGTCGCCCCAGATGTTGACGCCGTCTTCCTTCATCGCGGCGACGAGCATCGTGCCCGTCACGGCGCGGCCGATCGGCGTGGTGTTGAAGTACGTGACGCCGGCCGTCGTGATGTGGAACGCACCGCTTTGCAGCGCCGCGATGCCTTCTGCGACGAGCTGCGCGCGGCAGTCGATCAGGCGGGCGCCGGCTGCGCCGTATTCGATCGCGCGTTTCGGGATCGCGTCGTAATCGTCTTCGTCGGGCTGGCCGAGGTTCGCCGTGTATGCGTACGGGACGGCGCCCTTGAGTTTCATCCAGTGCAGCGCTGCGCTGGTGTCCAGGCCGCCGGAGAAGGCGATACCGACCTTCTGGCCGGTCGGGAGGCTTTCGAGAATCGTGCTCATAGGAATTACCGTGGATTGAAGCCGGTGGGATCGTATTTCGCGGAATATGCGAGTATCGGCTGTCCGGGAGGTTGGGGCAAGGGTTGATTTTTGTCCGGAACCGTCGCCGGGCCTGTCGCGGCGGGCCTGACGGGCGGTTAACCGGGTGGAGAACGCCGCCCGGGACGGCGCGAAATCACGGCAAATCAGGCGCCGATGAGCGCGGACGCCGGCCGTGTTTCCGGGGCCGGATCGGCCGGATGGTCGGGCCGCAGCGGTCGGGATGCCGGTGTGTCGCGCCGAAAGGAATATGAAAGACGCCGGCGTAAAGCCCGGATGCCCGCGAGCGTCAGATATTCCACGACTGGGCGGTATCGAGCAGCTTCTCGCGCAACTGGTCGACTTCGCCGGCCAGCTTGGCCGTGATCGACACGTAGCCGGACAGCTGCGGCGGCGGTGCGTCGTGCGCTGGCTCGGCCGGCCGGCGGCGCGGCGCGAGCCGGCTCGGCGTGCCGAACTTGAGCGCGCGGCTCGCGCCCACCAGCGTATCGCGGATGCGCCGGTTCACGGCCTTCATGTCGACGCGCATGTATTCGCGGGCCGCGAGGTCGTCGCGGGCCGGCACCGCGCTCGACAGGATCTCCAGGTAGCCGATGCACAGGCGCAGGCTGCGCTGGATCGCCTCGAGCTGCGTCATCGACGTCTCGCATTCCTTCGACACCGACGGCATCAGCGAGCGCAATTGCACGAGCAGCGCGCTCAGCGCGGCCATTTCCTTCAGGTGCGCGTCGTCGCTCACCTGGCGGTCGCCCGCGACCCGCGCATGCACGGCCGCGCACGCGCGCAGCGCGTCGGCGAGCTTGTAGCGCCACGAATAGGTCGCATAGAGCGGCAGCGCGAACGAGAACGCCAGCGCGATCGCGATGCCAATCAGCACGTTCACCGCGCGCCACAGGCCGTCGACGATCTCGTTGTCGCCGTGCCCGGCGACGATCACCATCGTGATCGCCGACAGCAGCGCGATGTAGCCGGCCTTGCCGATCGCGTGATACGCGCAGATGCCGCACGCGAGCGCCATCAGCAGGTAGATCGCGATCGGCGCGTGTGCGGCGGAATACAGCAGGATCAGCCCGAGCCCCGCGAGCGCGCCGATCGACGTGCCGAGCGCGCGCTCGGCCGCCTTCTTGCGGATGTTGCCGTGATGCTGCAGCCCGCCGACGACGATCAGCACGGTAATCGTCGACCACTCGCCGTGCGGCACGTTCAGGCCGGTGGACAGCGCGATCGACACGAGAATCGCGAGCGCGACGCGCGCCGCATGGATCAGCTTCGCGTGCCGGTAGCGGCGGTACGGGTCGAGCAGCGGGCGGAGCGCGTTGCGCAGGAGCGGCGGCAGCCGGGCAGGGAACGGGGTGGTCATGGCGGAGCTGGAGTGGCCGGAACGCGCATCGCGGCCTGCGCGGGCCGGCGCCGCGCCGCGTGCGCAGCAGACGTAACGCTAGCCGAACGCGGCAGGGCTGTCCACGGGCGCGGTCGTCCGGCGGGGTCGGCCGCCGCGCGGCTTCGCGTCACGTCAGCGCGCTGTCATGCGTCCGCGGTGCCCGGCTGCGCTTCCAGCACGCGGTTGCGTCCGCCGGACTTCGCCCGGTACAGCGCCTCGTCGGCACGCTGCAGCAGCGTCGCGGCATTCAGGCGGCCGTCGGCCGCGGTCGCCGCGCCGATGCTCGCCGTGACACGTCCGTACGGGCTCTTCACGTGCTCGATGCCGAGCTCCGCGATCGCGCGCCGGATACCTTCGGCGACGGTCACCGCGCCTTGCGCATCGGTGTCGGGCAGCGTGACGACGAATTCCTCGCCGCCGTAGCGCGCGACGTGATCGCTGTCGCGCCGCAGGCAGCGCGACGCGGTTTGCGCGACGCGCCGCAGCACGTCGTCGCCGGCCGGATGGCCGTAGTAGTCGTTGAACGCCTTGAAGTGATCGACGTCGACGAACAGCACCGACAGCGGGCGGCCGCTGCGTGACGCACGCTGCGCCTCCTTCGTGAGCACCGTGTCGAACGTGCCGCGGTTGTCGAGGCCCGTCAGCGCATCGGTGTGCGCGAGCCGGTACAGCTTCGATTCGGCGACCTGCCGGCGCTTCAGTTCGCGCGACAGCGCCAGCGAGCCCCACGCGATGAACCCGGTGAACAGGCACATCAGCACGACGGTCCAGATCGCGCGGTGGTGCCACGACGCGTAGATGTCGACCTCGGCGGGCGCGACGTCGACGATCAGCGGCAGGCCGGCAAGATGCTTGTAAACATAGACGCGCCGCACGCCGTCGATGCTGCCGACGCCCGACAGCACGCCTTCCCGCCTGCGCAGCGCCTCGATGAACAGCGGCGACCCGCGCAGGTCGATGCCGACCACGCGCGCGTCGTAGGGCAGGCGGCTCACGAGCGTGCCGTTGAGCTCGGCGATCGCCGCGCTGCCGTGCTTGCCGACCGCGAGGCCGTCGAGCAGCGCGCGGAAGTAGTCGATGCTGAGCGTGCCGACGACGATGCCGCCGAACGAGCCGTCGGGCAGCGTGATCCGGCGGCTGAGCGCGATCGTCAGCGCGCCGCCGCGCAGCCGGGATGCGTACGGCCGGCTGATATAGAGGCCCTGCGCGACATCGTTGCGGTGCACGGCGAAATAGTCGCGATCCGCAAAGTTGCCTTGCCGCGCGGGCGATGCGCTCGAATCGATCACGATATTGCCGTGCGCATCCATCACGAACAGCGACCCGAGATATTCGCCGGTGGCGGCGCGGTCGAACAGCAGCCGATGGCGCTGGCGGGGCGGCAATGTCGTCAGTTCCGGATCGGCCACGCCGTCGAGGACGTTCTGCAGCGACAAATCGTAGAGCTCGATATTGCGCGCGATATCGCGTTCGATCAGCAGCATCAGGTTGCGTGCATTTTCGACCGCGTGGTCATATGCATCGCGCCGCGCCTCGATTAAAAGCGCCGTGGAAAGCCCCCAGCTGAACATCAGCAGCAAAATCCCCGCAACGAGCACGCCGCGGGGCGACAGAATGCGTGCCACGATCGACGCCGTATGGCGGCGCAGCGTGGCGGGCAGCGTGAATGACTTCATCCTCGAGGGCGGCGGGCGGCGGATATCGCGTCGTTGGCGATTCCGCTCGCTGTTGATTTCGAATCGGGCCGCATTATCTCGCGAATTCGCGGCATTCGTGTGCGCATGCAAAAGATGCATGCCCGGGCGGCGATTTGAAACGGTTACGCATCGTTACCGCTTTAGGTGCGGGTGATTTGATTTGAATCAATTGCCGATATCGGTCATTTTGTCTGAATAATCCCGTGATTACCCGGCGATTATGTGTGCCGTCGCGGTAGCTGGCGGATTGCGACAAGGTGGCGGAGAAACACCGTGGCAGCGGAAAACCGGATTGACCACCCGATGCGCATGGTTTTTTGCACCGGCGCGCGGCGACGGCCCGGCCGGCCCGGTCGCGACGCGGCCAACCCCTTGATTCTGCGAAATCTCCGGAGTGGCCGCGGGCGGCGGCACCTGAGCTGCCCCCGTGACGAATCAGGTAGAATCCGCGCTTCGCCGCAGGCGCCCGCCGCGCAACGCGTATCGGGGCCGCATCGAATGCATCGCAGGACGCGCCCCGCGCTCCGATTCCGCATGCGCCGGCTACGGATGCCGGCCCGCTCAACGTTCGTCTCGTTTATGTCCGCACTTCCGAAATCCGACCAACCCGGTTCGTCCGCGAACCCACCCAAGCTTCATCGCGCGCTGAAGGCGCGCCACCTGACGATGATCGCCATCGGCGGCTCGATCGGCACGGGCCTGTTCGTCGCGTCCGGCGCGTCGATCTCGCAGGCCGGCCCCGGCGGCGCGATGGTCGCGTACATGCTGATCGGCCTGATGGTCTACTTCCTGATGACGAGCCTCGGCGAAATGGCCGCGTTCATGCCGGTGTCGGGCTCGTTCGCGACCTACGGCGCGAAATACGTGGACGAGGGCTTCGGTTTCGCGCTCGGCTGGAACTACTGGTACAACTGGGCGGTGACGATCGCGGTGGAGCTCGTCGCCGCGCAGCTCGTGATGCACTACTGGTTTCCGGACGTGCCCGGCGTGTGGTGGAGCGCGGCGTTCCTCGGCGTGATGTTCCTGCTCAACGCGCTGACCGTGCGCGGCTTCGGCGAAGCCGAATACTGGTTCGCGCTGATCAAGGTCGTCACGGTGGTCGCGTTCATCGGCGTCGGCCTGCTGATGATCTTCGGCATTCTGAAGGGCGCGCCGAGCAACGGCTGGGGCAACCTGACGATCGGCGACGCCCCGTTCGCGGGCGGCCTGCCGGCGTTGATGGGCGTCGCGATGATCGCCGGCTTCTCGTTCCAGGGCACCGAGCTGATCGGGGTCGCGGCCGGCGAATCGGAAAACCCGCGCACGACGATCCCGCGCGCGGTGCGCCAGGTGTTCTGGCGGATCCTGCTGTTCTACGTGTTCGCGATCTTCGTGATCGGCGTGCTGATTCCCTACACCGACCCGAACCTGCTGAAGACGGACGTGACCGACATCGGCGTGAGCCCGTTCACGCTCGTGTTCCGCCACGCGGGCCTCGCATTCGCGGCCGGCGTGATGAACGCGGTGATCCTCACGGCCGTGCTGTCGGCCGGCAACTCGGGCATGTACGCATCCACGCGGATGCTCTACAACCTCGCGACCGAAGGCCGTGCGCCGAGGATTTTCGCGAAGCTGTCGCGCGGCGGCGTGCCGCGCAACGCGCTGTACGCGACGACGGCCGTCGGCGCGCTGTGCTTCTTCACGTCGCTGTACGGCGACAAGACCGTGTACCTGTGGCTGCTGAACACGTCGGGGATGACGGGCTTCATCGCATGGCTCGGCATCGCGGTCAGCCACTACCGGTTCCGCAAGGGCTACGTGACGCAGGGCTACGCGCTCGACCAGCTGCCGTACCAGTCGAAGTGGTTCCCGTTCGGCCCGCTGTTCGCGTTCGTGCTGTGCCTCGTGATCGCGCTCGGGCAGGACTATCAGGCGTTCCTCGCGAACCGGATCGACTGGGCCGGCGTGGCCGCGACCTATGTCGGCATTCCGCTGTTCCTCGTCGTATGGCTCGGCTTCCGGTTCCTGAAGAAAAGCCGTTTCGTGCGCTACGAGGACATGGAAATCGCGCCGTGGATCGCCGCGAGCCGCGGCGCGCAGCGGCAGCCGGTGGCGAACCGCGAAACCGCGGGCTGACGCGGGCGCGGCACACGGCCGCGCGGCATGCGACGAAACGGGAAGCCGCGCGCTTCCCGTTTTTTTTGCCCGGCTTTTGCCTGCACGGGGTCAAAGCCGGTTATATTGCCCGACCCTACCGGGCCATGGCCCGGCCGGCGCGGGGCGCGTAGCGCGGATCGGCATCCGGCGCGCGCGCGGTGCGGCGGCCGGCGAGATGCCCGGCGTTTTCATCGTTCCATCCGGGCCGATACGGCCCGCGGAGCGCGCAACCCAGAGGAATCCATGAGCGCATCACCCGCCGAGCGGAAGGCCGGACCCGTTTCCATCGTGCGAATCGAAGCCGCGATCAACGCGTGGCGCGAAGTGTACCCGCCGGCGCCCGACGGCGAGGACGGCTACGCGCTCGATGCCGGCAGCAATTGCCTCGCGGAACTGTACGGCACGATGATCTGCTACCAGCTGCCGGACGTGCCGCTCGACTCGCTGAGCGACGCACAGCGCGACGCGCTCTACGCGACCGAGGTGTGACGGACGGCGCGTGACGCCGCCGTGCGGCGGCGTCGATCAGGCAACGGGAAGCTCGCGGGCTTCCCGTTTTGCTTTGGGCGGCGCCGGGCGGGGGCCGTGCGTGGCGGATTGCGCCGCCTGCGGTATCGTGACGACATCGTCCGGCCGGGGTTGACCGCCGGATCGCTGTCCGGGAGACATCGAACATGGAGTTGAGACACCTCCGCTACTTCGTCGCGGTTGCCGAAGAGCGGAATTTCACGCGGGCGGCCGAACGGCTGCATATCGCGCAGCCGCCGCTGAGCCGGCAGATCCAGCAGCTCGAGGAAGCGCTCGGCGTGCCGCTGTTCGAGCGCAACGCGCGGCCGCTGAAGCTGACCGACGCGGGGCGCTTCTTCTATTCGCACGCGGTGCAGTTGCTCGCACAGACGACCGAGCTCGAATCGATGACGAAGCGGGTCGGCAAGATCGAGCGCAGCATGTCGGTCGGCTTCGTCGGCTCGACGCTGTACGGGATGCTGCCGAAGATCATCCGGCGCTTTCGCAGCGAGTATCCGGCCGTCGAGCTGAGCCTGCACGAGATGTCGACGATGGACCAGATCAAGGCGCTGAAGGAAGGGCGCATCGACGTCGGGTTCGGGCGCATCCGCCACGAGGACCCGAGCGTGCGGCGCGTCGTGCTGCGCGAGGAGCGGATGATCGTCGCGTTGCCGGTCGGCCATGTGCTCGACAGCGCGAAGCCCGTGCTGTCGCTGCACGATCTCGTGAACGACACGCTGATCATCTTTCCGAAGGCGCCGCGCCCGAGTTATGCGGACCAGGTGCTCGCGGCCTTTCACGATCGCGCGCTGCAGCCGCGCAAGATCTACGAGACGCGCGAACTGCAGATCGCGCTCGGTCTCGTCGCGATGGGCGAGGGCGTGTCGGTGGTGCCGCACAGCGTGTACGGGCTGAAGCGCGACGACATCAGCTACAAGCCGCTCGACGATCCGAACCTCGTGTCGCCGATCATCATGAGCATGCGGATGCTCGACGAATCGGAGGACATCCGCGCGATGCAGGCGCTGATCTACCGGCTGTACGACGAGGCGCAGATGGAGTATCTGCCGCCGCAGCCCGAATGAACGCGCGGGCGGTGGGGGCTTGCTTGACGCTGGGCGCGGGCGCGGGCCAACATCGCCGGATCCGGCAAGGCCGCCGAGGCGCGGCCGCTTTCATGCAGACGACAGGCACATGACCGACATTCCGATCGAGGAGACAACCGTCGAGACGCCGCAAGGGCGCCTCTTCGTGAAACGCTGGCGCGGTGGCCCGGCGCAACGGGCAGCGGGTGCGGGCGAGCCGGCCACCTCCGAGACGGCCGCACCTGAGCTGGCCGCCCCTGAGCCGGCCGCACCGATCGTGCTGCTGCACGATTCGCTCGGCTGCGTCGACCTGTGGCGCGACTTCCCCGCGCAGCTCGCGAGCGTCACGCAGCGCGACGTGATCGCCTACGACCGCCTCGGCTTCGGCCGCTCGGACCGGCACCCGGGGAAACTCGGCACGACGTTCGTGCGCGACGAGGCCGATCATGCGTTCGCCGCATTGCTCGACCAACTCGATGTCGACGCGTTCGTCGCGTTGGGGCACAGCGTCGGCGGCGGGATGGCGGTCGGGTGTGCCGCTGCCTATCCGGCGCGTTGCCGTGCGCTCGTGACGATCGCCGCGCAGGCATTCGTCGAGGATCGCACGCTGGCCGGCATTCGCGACGCGGGGCAGCAGTTCGACGAGCCGGGCCAGCTCGACCGGCTCGCGCGTTATCACGGCGACAAGGCCGAATGGGTACTGCGCGCGTGGGTCGACACGTGGCTGTCGCCCGCGTTTCGCCACTGGAGTCTCGACGCGGATTTGCCGCGCGTGCAATGCGCGACGCTCGCGATTCACGGCGAAGACGACGAATACGGGTCCGACGTGCATCCGAAGCGGATCGCCGCGCGCGTCGCGGGGCCGTCGTCGTATCTGTTGCTCGGCCGGTGCGGGCACATGCCGCACCGCGAGCGGACCGACGACGTGCTGGCCGCCATCGCGACGTTCCTGCGCGACGCGCTCGCCTGAGCGCGGCTGCCGGCGGCGGGCGCGCGCCCGCCGGCCGTCAGAACGCGAGCTGGATAGCGAGATCGATCGCCAGCAGCGCGATCGAGAGACCGATGCCGAGAATCACGTTCGGCAGCCGGTGCTCGAAGTCGCGATTGTCGCGGCGCATCGCGGCGCCGAGCAGGAAGATCGCCTCGACGAAGATCTGCAGCCCGACGAACAGCAGCATCAGCAGATACTCGTAACCCATCTGCTTGAACGCGCCGAACTGCATCCCGTGATCGCGGATCCATTGGCCCACGCGCAGCAGCTCGTAGACGAACAGCAAGGCGGGAAACAGGTAGCTGATGAAATAGGTCGGCGCGGTGGCGTGCCGTAGTTCCAGGTGGAAGTGCTGATGCGTGGTTGCCATCACGAATCCCTCCTTGCAACGCATGATTGCGGTCGCGACGGCCGCGCGACGATGTGCCGATACAGGGATTACCCGAAGCGTCGTGCGCAGCCGTACGTCGCCAGCATACTGCCGCGCGGGAAATTTGGCATGCGATGCATGTGTTCGTCGTAAAAATGCGTATGCGCCGCGCGACGCGGTTATCGCACCGTATTCACCGGCGACGCTGCGCTGGCCGGTTCTGTCGTGCTCGATGCATCACCGGCGCCGTTCAGCGTTTCGCTTCCGCGCCCTCGACAAACAGCTTCGCGACCGCCTGGAACTCCCGTTTCAGCGACAGCCCCGGCACGGTCAGCCAGCGCAGCATCGCCGCGAGATACAGGTGATGGAACCACGTCGCGAGCTGGTCGGCTCGCAGCGTGCCGTTCAGTTCTCCGGATTGCTGCCCGGCCGCGATCAGTTGCTGCCACACGAACGCGATATCGCCGCCGTTCTCGTTGCCGCTTTCCGGTTCGGCCACGCCGATGCTCAGGAAGCGATGGCGCAGATACGCGAGCAGGTACGCGGGATGCTGCTCGCACCACGCGGCCGATGCATCGAGCACGCAGCCGATGCGCGACACGAACGTCTTGCGCCGCGCGACGTCGCGCTGCAGATGCGCGAGATCGCGCGCGAGTTCGCTTTCGAGCCAGTGCGCGAGCACGGCTTCCTTCGTCGCAAAATGGTTGTACAGCGTGCGCTTCGCGACATCGGCCTGCGCGGCGATCTGCTCCATCGTGACGGCTTCGTAGCCGTGCGCGTCGAAGAGGCGTGCGCCGGTGGCGGCGAGATGCGCGAGCATCTGGATGCGCTTGCGCGCGCGGCGGCCCGGATCGTCGGTCGGAGTCGGCATGGCGAGGGATCGGATAAAAGTGCACGAATTGCATTAGTATACGACGTGCATTTTTATGAATCCACCTGCCTCCGTCGGGCGCAAGGAGTCACGCATGAAACTCGTCATCGCCACCTACGGCACCGAAGGCGACACGCGCCCGCTCGCGGCGCTCGGCCGTGCGCTGATCGATGCCGGCCATGACGTCCGGCTGCTGGCCGACGCGGCAACGCTCGGCTCGGCCGCCGTGCTCGGCGTGCCGTCGGCGGCGTTGTCCGGCGATATCCGCCGCGCGATTGCGCCGGAGGGCGCATTGGCCGATGCGGTGCGCGGGCGCGGCGGCTTCAACGACACGTCGAAGGCGCTCGCGGCGATCGCCAATGCGAACACGGCCGCGTGGATGCGGCAGGTTGCGGAGGCATCAGCCGGGTGCGACGCGATCCTCGTGTCGGGGCTCGTATCGTTCGTCGGCTTGTCGGTTGCCGAGTATCGCGGCGTGCCGGCGATCGGCGCCGGCATGATCCCGATTACGCCCACCGCGGAATTCGCGTCGCCGTTCCTGCCGCCGGGGAAGGTGCCGCGCTGGCTGAACCGCGCGAGCCACCGGTTCGTGAACGCGCTGTTGTGGCGGGCGTTCAGGAAGTCGACGAACGCGGCGCGCGCGAGCGTGTGCGCGTTGCCGCCGCGCAGGCGGGTGTGGACCGATCATCCGATGCTGTACGGCGTGTCGCCGGCACTGCTGTCGGGCCCGGCCGACTGGCCGTCGCAGGCGCTGGCCTGCGGCCAGTGGCGAATCGATGCACGTGACTGGGAACCGCCGCCCGATCTCGCGGCGTTTCTCGACGCGGGCGATCCCCCCGTGTACATCGGTTTCGGCAGCATGGCCGGCTTCGATCGCGCCGGGATGGTCGATGCGCTCGTGCGCGCGCTCGGCGGCCGGCGTGCGCTGTTCCATCCGGGCTGGAGCGGCATCGACGCGTCGATGCTGCCCGCGCACGTTCATGTGATCGGCGATACGCCGCATGACCGGCTGTTCCCGCGTGTGTCGATGGCGATCCATCATGGCGGGTCGGGCACCACGCATTCGGCTGCGCGGGCCGGCATTTCGTCCGTCGTCGTGCCGTTCGCGGGCGATCAGTTCTTCTGGGCGAACCGGCTGCAGCGGCTCGGCGTCGCGGATGCGCCGGTCGCGGGGCGGCGCGTGGACGCCGCCGCGCTGGCGCGGGCCATTGCGTTCGCGGAGCGCGGCGACACGAAGGCGCGCGCAACGGAACTCGGCGCGCGCATCGCGCGGGACGACGGCCTGACGCTGGCCGTCAGTGCGATCGAGCGCTGGGGACGGCCGGGCGCGCGCTGAACCCGCGCGTCGACGTCAGAAATGCCCGGTGAAGCGATAGCGGCTGCCCGGGTGCCACAGGTTGGCGACCGACGCGACCATCCCTTGCGACCACGTGCGCCGATGCAGCAGCAGGCAAGGCTCGCGGTCGTCCATCGTCAGGTGGCGGCGTGTTTCGGCGTCGGGCATCGCGGCCTCGATCCGGTATTCGACGCGCTGCAGCGGCGCGACGCGCGTCAGGTACTGGTTCGGCGTCGTCGTCGTGAAGTCCTGCAACGCGTATTCGGGCGCGCAGGCCGGATTGACCCAGCGTTCCTCGAGCTGCACGGGCGTGTCGTTCTCGAAGTGCAGCACGCGCGAATGGAAGATCGGGCTGCCCGCGTCGAGCTGCAGTTCGTCGGCGAGTTTCGCATCGGCGACGGCCGCGCCGACCAGCAGCACCTGCGCGCGATAGCCGTGGCCGCGCGCGGCGACTTCGTCCGAGATGCTGCGGATCGCGACGAGCGTCGATTCGTACTTCGGCGACGCGACGTACGTGCCGGAGCCGCGCGTGCGCGTGAGCACCTGCTCGGCCGTCAGTTCGCGCAGCGCGCGGTTCACGGTCATCCGCGCGACGTTGAATTCGCGCGCGAGTTCGTTCTCCGACGGCACCTGGTCGCCTTCCGCCCATTCGCCGGCATGAATGCGCGCGAGGATGAAGTCCTTGATTTCCTGATAGATCGGTGTGGTCATGGGATCACGGTTCGAGAGTCGGCGGCGGCCCGCCGCCGAATGCCGATCCGGCGCGCGCCCGGCGCCGAGTGTACCGGTTTCGCGGGCGTGCGGGCCCGGATTTCCCGAATGATCCCTGTTCGGCCGGCGCGCGTCCATGCGGGATTGCACAGAGCGGCCGGCCCGCGGCAGTCCGCGCGCGGTCAGAACCGGTGCCGGATGCCGACCGTCGCGACCACCTGCGTGTTGGTCGACGAAGCCGCGAGCCCCGTCACGTTCGCGAAGCCGAGCGTCGCGCCCGACGGCACGCCGAACTGGTGCTGGTAGACCGTCTCCGCATACACGTCGGTGCGCTTGCTCAGCGCGTAGTCGGCCATCAGCGTCACCTGGTGCCACTTCGGCCGGTGGCTGCCGGTGGCGTCGTCGTAGCGGCCGTCGGTGAACGTATAGGCGCCCGCGAGCGAGACGGCCGGCGTCAGCGTGTAGCGCGCGTTGACCTCGAAGTTGTCGAAGCGCAGCGCGTTCAGCGCGCCGGGCAGCGACGACGCGGCCGTTTCGTCGAACATCGAATGCGTCCACAGCGCGCCGACCGTCAGCCGGTCGAACGCGTAGCTGCCGCCCGCGCCCATCACGCGCTGGCGCACGGCCGGGAAGTTCGGGCCGTCGTTCGTCGACAGCGCGCCGCCGGCCGTCAGCCCGCCGCGGTTGAGCTGCAGGTACGCGGCGCCGAGGCTGACCGGCCCGTTCGCATACGACACGCCCGCGCTGTACGCGCGGTTGTTCGCGAAGCCGCCGGCCGCGTTGCTGAACCCGTACAGGCCGCCGAACTGCCAGCCGGCGAGCGTCGGGCTCGTGTATTTCACCGCGTTGTCGATGTAGAACGAATCGTCGATGTTGTCGTTGTCGAACGGATGCGACGCGAGATTGTTGCCGTCGCCGTTGTTCGCCATCGCGAGCGGGCCGAGGTAGTCGACCACGGCATCGTATTGGCGGCCGAGCGTCAGCGCGCCGTACCGGTCGCTCTGCAGGCCGACGTACGCGCGGCGGCCGAACATCGTGTTCCGGTAGGACTGCGTGCCGTTGTTCAGGTTGAAGCCGTTCTCGAGGCGGAACAGCGCATGCAGGCCGCCGCCGAGATCCTCGTTGCCGCTCAGGCCGAAGACCGTATTCGACAGCAGGCCGCTGCCTTGCTGCCACGCGCTTTTACCCGACTGGTTGTTCGTATAGACGATGCCCGCATCCAGCATCCCGTAGAGCGTGACGCTGCTTTGCGCATGCGCGGCGGCGCCGAAGAATGCGAGGGAAAGGGTACCGACGACTGCTTTTTTCATTGTGAGTGCTTCCTGGAAAGGCCCGTCGCGACGGGAACGACGATTCGTCGCGCGTTCGCACCGGAACACGCGTTCGAATCGATGAATCGATGAATCGTTGAAAAGGGGAGGCGGCGCGTGATGCGTGTCACGCGCGGCCGCGGCGAACGCCGCTAGTGCTGCAACAGGCGGATCGTGCCGAACTCGGCGGCCGGCAGCAGGCGGAGGATCGACAGGATGGCCGGCGATGCCTGCGACCGTGCGACCTCGAGCTCGATGCAGGCGCGCCCGGTGCGCTTGTCGATCGCGGCCGTGTAGAAATTGAGCGCGGCGCCGACTGCCTGGTGCAGCAGGCGCCGCACGACGGCGAGGTTGTCGGATTCGACGCGGATCGACAGCAGCACGCGTTCGTCGGCGGGGTACCGGCGCCGCGAACGAACGGGCGGCAGATCGCGTGAAGCGGCGGTTTCGGTTCTGGTCGGTTTCATGCTGGCACCCCGGTCACATCGTGCTCCGCACCGCGGAGATCTCGTCCTGGACATGCCGCCCATTCTAGGAATCGCGGTGACGATACGGTGTATAGACTCGCGCGGGCCCTGAAAAGAACGCATAAAAAGTGCCCCGTCGGCCGGCTTTCGTCTTTACGGCTTTTTTATTCCCTGTAAAGAAATTGAACACCGCTTTGATACGCGGATTTCTACACTGTCGCATCCCATTCGCCAGACGAGCATGGGGGCGTCACACGGGCCTGCGCCGGCAAGGCAAGGCCCGCCACGCCGACGATCGCGCGGTGTCGCCGCGCATACGAAAAAAGGGGAAAGCCATGTTGTGGATCACCGGCGCGCTGTCGCTCGCGCTCTTTATCTATCTGTTTCATGCCTTGATCAAACCCGAGCGGTATTGATCGGCGCGATTCAACGGGAATTCGAAAAATATCGGTGGATGTCATGAGCGATCTGCTTTTCATTCTGTTCACGCTCGCGTTCTTTGCCTTGACGGCCGGTTTCATCACCGGCCTTGACCGGATCTGAGCGAGCGTCGACATGTTCAACAATCTCATTCAATTCGCGATCGTTCTCGCGATCATGCTGGCGCTGGTGCCCGTCGTCGGGAAATGGCTCGCGCACGCCTTTACGAGCCCGCGCCACGCGTGGGTCGAACGCCGTACCTATACGCTGCTCGGCGTGAATCCCGACGAAGCGATGTCGTGGCAGCGCTACGGCATGGTGCTGCTGCTCAGCAATGCCGGGATGATGCTGCTCGGCTACCTGCTGCTGCGCATCCAGGACACGCTGCCGTTCGATGCACTGCAGCGCGCCGCGCAAAGCCCCGACCTCGCGTTCAACACCGCCGCGTCGTTCATCACGAACACGAACTGGCAGGCGTATGCGGGCGAGAGCAGCCTGTCGAACTTCTCGCAGATGGCCGTCATCACGTTCCTGATGGTGGCCAGCGCGGCGACCGGCGTCGCGGCCGCGGGCGGCTTCATCCGCGGGCTGAGCCGCAAGAGCGCGGCGGACATCGGCAACTACTGGGTCGACTTCACGCGCGTGACCTATCGCGTGCTGCTGCCGCTCAGCTTCGCGATGGCGCTCGTGTACGTGTGGCAGGGCATGCCGCAGACGCTCGCGTCCGATGCGTGGGCGACCACGCTCGAAGGCGCGCGCCAGCAGATCGTGACGGGGCCCGTTGCCAGCCTCGAATCGATCAAGCACATCGGCACGAACGGCGGCGGCTTCTTCAGCATGAACGCCGCGCATCCGTTCGAGAACCCGACGCCGCTCACCAACACGCTGCACATGCTGTCGATGCTGCTGATTCCGTCCGCGCTGACCTACACGCTCGGCACGATGATCGGCCGGCGCCGCCAGGGCTGGGTGATCCTCGGTGCGTTCGTCGTGATGTTCGTCGGCTTCCTGGCCGTGATCTATTCGGCCGAGCAGCACGGCAATCCGCTCGTGGCGGGGCTCGGCGTCGACCAGCAGATGAGCGCCGCGCAGCCGGGCGGCAACATGGAAGGCAAGGAGATGCGCTTCGGCATCGCGCAGACGAGCCTGTTCGCCACCGTCACGACCGCCGCGACCACTGGCTCGGTCGACGCGATGCACGACTCGCTGACGCCGCTCGGCGGCCTCGTGCCGATCGCGCAGATGATGCTGAACAACGTGTTCGGCGGCGACGGCGTCGGCCTGATCAACCTGTTCACGTTCGCAATCCTCACGGTGTTCCTGGTCGGGATGATGATCGGGCGCACGCCGGAATTCCTCGGCAAGAAGATCGAGGCGCGCGAGATGAAGCTCGTGATGCTCGCGGTGCTCGCGCATCCGTTCAGCATCCTCGGCTTCACCGCGCTGGCCGCGATGCTGCACTCGACGATGGACAGCCTCGCGAACCTCGGCCCGCACGGCTTCAGCGAGGTGCTGTACGCGTACACGTCGGGCACCGCCAACAATGGCTCCGCGTTCGCGGGCCTGAACGCGAACACGCCGTTCTTCAACACGACGATCGGCTTCGCGATGCTGATCGGCCGCTACCTGACGCTGCTGCCGATGCTCGCGGTCGCGGGCAGCCTCGCCGCGAAGAAGAGCGTGCCGGAAAGCGCGGGCACGCTGTCGACGTCGACGGGCCTGTTCGCCGGCCTGCTGGTCTTCGTGATCCTGGTCGTCGGCGGCCTCACGTTCCTGCCCGCGCTCGCGCTCGGCCCGGTCGTCGAGCACCTGCTGATGTCGGGCGGCCAACTGTTCTGAGGAAAACATCATGATGCAAGGCAATCGCCAGGCAGCGGCCGCCGCCGCGCCGGCACCCGGTTCTTCGTTCGGCGCGGCGACGCGCGGCCTCGTGCGGCCCGTGATCGCATCGTCGGTGCTGTTCATGCTCGTCACGGGCATCGCGTATCCGCTGCTCACCACGGGCGTCGCGAACGTGCTGTTCCCGTCGCAGGCGCGCGGCAGTCTCGTGGAGCGCAACGGCACGACGATCGGCTCGACGGTGATCGGGCAGTACTTCACGCACGCCGGCTACTTCCACGGGCGGCCGAGCGCGACGACCGGCACCGATCCGGCCGATCCGTCGAAGACGGTCGACCAGCCGTACAACGCGGCCGGCAGCGGCGCCAGCAACCAGGGAGCAACCAGCAAGAAGCTGCTCGCGGATATCGCGCAGCGGGTACGCGCGTACCGGCAGGAGAACGCGCTCGCCGCCGGCACGCCGGTACCGGCGGATGCCGTGACCGCGTCGGCATCGGGGCTCGATCCCGAGATCTCGGTGGCGAACGCGCGGCTGCAGGCGGCACGCGTCGCGCAGGCACGCGGCGTCGATGCCGCACAGGTCGCGGCGCTGGTCGAACGCATCGCATCGCCGCGCCAGCTCGGCGTGCTCGGCGAACCGCGCGTGCGCGTGCTCGACCTGAACCTCGCGCTGGATCGCGCATTCGGCCAGGCGGCCGGCGCGAAGTAATGGCAGGAACCACGGAGTCACTCATGTCCCATATCGAAACCCCGATCAATCCGGCGGCGATCCCGGTCGGCGCCGTGCCGCCGATGCGCTGGACGGCCGTGCTGCGCGAGGCATTCTGCAAGCTCGCGCCGCGCGTGCAGTTGAAGAATCCCGTGATGTTCGTCGTCTATCTCGGCAGCATCGTCACGACCGTGCTGTGGCTGCAGGCGCTGACCGGCACGGGCGATGCGCCGGCCGGCTTCATCTTCGCGGTCGCGTGCTGGCTGTGGTTCACCGTGCTGTTCGCGAACGCGGCCGAGGCGCTGGCCGAAGGGCGCGGCAAGGCGCAGGCCGACGCGCTGCGCGCGGCGCGCAAGCGCGTGTACGCGAAGGTGCTCGACGAGCCGAAGCGGTACGGCAGCACCAGCCATCGCGTGCCGAGCGACGAACTCGCCGCCGGCAGCATCGTGCTCGTCGAGGCCGGCGACACGATTCCCGCCGACGGCGAAGTGATCGACGGCGTCGCGTCGGTCGACGAATCGGCGATCACCGGCGAATCCGCGCCCGTGATCCGCGAGTCGGGCGGCGACTTCTCGTCGGTGACGGGCGGCACGCGCGTGCTGTCCGACTGGATCGTCGTGAAGATCACCGCGCAGCCGGGCGAGGCCTTTCTCGACCGGATGATCGCGATGGTCGAGGGCGCGAAGCGCGGCAAGACGCCGAACGAAGTCGCGCTGACGATCCTGCTCGTCGCGCTGACGATCATCTTCCTGCTCGTGTGCGCGACGCTGCTGCCGTTCTCGCAGTTCAGCGTGCTGCTGAACGCGTCGGGTTCGGCGGTGAGCCTGACCGTGCTGATCGCGCTGCTCGTCTGCCTGATCCCGACGACGATCGGCGCGCTGCTGTCGGCGATCGGCATCGCCGGGATGAGCCGCATGATGCGCGCGAACGTGCTCGCGACGTCGGGCCGCGCGATCGAGGCGGCCGGCGACGTCGACGTGCTGCTGCTCGACAAGACCGGCACGATCACGCTCGGCAACCGCGAGGCCGTGCAGTTCCGGCCGGCGCCGGGCGTGGACGAGCGTGCGCTGGCCGAGGCCGCGCAGCTGTCGTCGCTTGCCGACGAGACGCCCGAGGGGCGTTCGATCGTCGCGCTCGCGAAACAGCGGTTCGCGCTGGAGGGCAAGACGATCGACGGCAGTTTTGCCGTGCCGTTCAGCGCGCGCACGCGGATGAGCGGCCTCGATATCGGCGGGCGGCAGGTGCGCAAGGGCGCGGCGTCGGCGATCCGCGCGCACGTCGATGCGCTCGGCGGCGCGTTTCCGCAGGCGGTCGAGACGGCCGTCAACGAAATCGCGCGGCGCGGCGGCACGCCGCTCGTCGTCGCCGACGGCGCCCGCGTGCTCGGCGCGATCGAGCTGAAGGACATCGTCAAGCACGGGATCGCCGCGCGCTTCGCCGAACTGCGCAAGGTCGGCGTGAAGACCGTGATGATCACGGGCGACAACCGCCTCACCGCGGCCGCGATCGCGGCGGAAGCCGGCGTCGACGACTACCTGGCCGAAGCGACGCCCGAGGACAAGCTGCGGCTGATCCGCGAGCACCAGGCGAAGGGCCATCTCGTCGCGATGACGGGCGACGGCACCAACGACGCGCCCGCACTCGCACAGGCCGACGTGGCCGTCGCGATGCACAGCGGCACGCAGGCGGCGAAGGAGGCGGCCAACATGGTCGACCTCGACAGCAACCCGACGAAGCTGATGCAAGTGGTCGAGGTCGGCAAGCAGATGATCATGACGCGCGGCGCGCTGACCACGTTCAGCGTCGCCAACGATCTCGCGAAGTATTTCGCGATCATCCCGGCCGCGTTCGTCGCGACCTATCCGGCGCTCGGCGCGCTGAACGTGATGGGCCTGCACAGCCCGACGTCGGCGATCCTGTCGGCGGTGATCTTCAATGCGCTGATCATCGTCGCGCTGATCCCGCTCGCGCTGAAGGGCGTGAAGTATCGCGCGGAGCCGGCCGGGAAGCTGCTGGGGCGCAACCTGCTGATCTACGGCGTGGGCGGAATCGTCGCGCCGTTCATCGGCATCAAGCTGATCGACATGCTGTTGACGCCGTTTATCTGACCGAACGCGCCGTCGCGGCCCCGCTCACGCCTTCGCGGCGTGCGCGGGGCCGTTCGGCGTTTCAATTGCCGGAAGCGATCATGGATGTGAATGTGAACGTGAAGGATGCGAATCGACGGGCAACGAGGCGGCGGGACACCGCTGCCCGCCGCAGCGGGGCCGGCGTGCGCCGCGACCGCTGGCGAGCCGTGCTGCGCGCGTGCGCGGCGCTGGCCGACCGCATCGCGGGCGCGGGGCCCGATAGGCGGCCGGCGCTGGCCGTGCGCGAGGCGCGCCCGCGCACGCACGTGTGGGTGTCGCAGTACGCGGTGCCGCTGCTGCTCGCCACGCTCGTGTGCGCGCTGGCGACGCTGGCGGCGAGCGCGCTGCTGCGCGTGTTCGACCTGTCGAACGTCGTGATGCTGTTCCTGATGACCGTCGTGCTGATCGCGCTGCGGCTCGGCCGGCTGGCCGGTGCGTGGGCCGCGTTCGTCTGCGTCGGCTGCTTCGACTTCTTCTTCGTCGAGCCGAGGCTGTCGTTCGCGGTATCCGATACGCAGTACGTGTTCACGTTCGCACTGATGCTCGCCGTCGCGCTCGCGATCGGCCAGCTCGCGGCACGCCTGCGCGCGGAGGCGCGGGCCGCGCGCGCGAACGAGAAGCGCTCGGCCGCGCTCGCGCGTGTCGCGCACGACCTGTCGGCGGCGATCGAAACCGAACAGATCGCGTCGATCTGCACCGGCACGATCGCGCCGCTGCTCGGCGTGCGCGTCGCGCTCGTGCTGCCCGACGCGGACGACCGTCTGATGCCGGCGCCGCACGCCGCGTTCGTCGAAGCGCCGATTGCCCGCTGGGCCTACGAGCATGCGCGCGGAGCCGGGTGCGGGCTGCCGCCGTTCGAGCGCGCGGCCGCGCAGTACCTGCCGCTGAAGGCGCCGATGCGCGTGCGCGGCGTGCTCGTGCTGTTCGGCGACGCGCAGCCGGTACCCACGGACCCCGACGATCGCCGCCTGATCGACGCGCTGTGCTCGTCGATCGCGATGGCGCTCGAGCGTGTGCACTACGTCGGCGTCGCGCAGCACACGCTCGTCCGGATCGAAGGCGAGCGGCTGCGCAACGCGCTGCTCGCTGCCGTGTCGCACGACCTGAAGACGCCGCTGACCGCGATCCGCGGGCTCGCCGAGACACTCGAGCGGCCCGAGCGGCTGGCCGACGGGCAGCCGGCCGCGCTCGCGCACGGCATCCGCAACCAGGCCGAGGCGCTGCATGGGCTCGTCGTGAACCTGCTCGATCTCGCGCGCATGCAGAGCGAGGGCGTGCGGCTGAATCGCGAGTGGCACATGCTCGACGAGATCGTCGGCAGCGCGCTCGCGCATTCGGCCGGCGTGCTGGCCGGCCGCGACGTGAGCGCCGACCTGCCGGCCGACCTGCCGCTGATCGACGTCGACGCGCTGCTGATCGAGCGCGTGCTGATGAACCTGCTCGACAACGCGGCGAAGTACGCGGGCGCGGAGGCGGCCGTGGCGGTGCGCGCACGCGTGTTCGGCGAAACGCTGTACGTGTTCGTCGAGGACGACGGGCCCGGCTTCGTCGCGCGCAACACCGAGCCGCTGTTCGAGCCGTTCGAGCGCGAGCGCAAGGAATCGTCGATCAGCGGCGTGGGGCTCGGGCTCGCGCTGTGCCGCAGCATCGTCAACGCGCACGGCGGCTCCATCCGCGCGGTGCCGCTCGATCCGCACGGCGCGCGGTTCGAGATTCGCCTGCCACTGGGTGCGCCACCCGACATCGAACACGAGAGCCGGACATGATCAGATCGCGCGTACTTGTCGTCGAGGACGAATCGGACATCCGCCGTTTCGTGCGGATGGCACTGGAACAGGAGGGGCTCGACACCTGCGAGGCGTCGACGGCCCGCGAGGCGCGGATGTACGCGTCGAGCAGCAAGCCCGATCTCGTGATCGTCGATCTCGGGCTGCCGGACGACGACGGCAAGACGTTCATCCGCGAACTGCGCGAATGGTCGACGGTGCCGGTGATCGTGCTGTCGGCGCGGCAGCAGGAGGTGGAGAAGGTCGCGGCGCTCGACGCGGGCGCGGACGATTACCTGCCGAAGCCGTTCGGCGTGCCCGAACTGCTCGCGCGGGCGCGCGCGCAGTTGCGGCGCGCGGCGTTCGTGTCGGCCGACGGGCAATCGTCGTCGATCGTGCGCTTCGGCGACGTGACCGTCGATCTCGGCAAGCACGAAGTCGCCCGCGGCGGCGAGCCGGTTCATCTGACGCGCCTCGAATTCCGGCTGCTCGCCGCGCTGATTCGCGCGCGCGGCGGCGTGGTCGCCGCGCGGCAATTGCTGGCCGAGGTGTGGGGGATCCACGACGCGGAGCGCGCGCACTACGTGCGCGTGTACATGACGAACCTGCGGCAGAAGCTCGAACCGGTGCCGGCGCGCCCGCGGCACCTGTTGACGGAACTGCAGTTCGGCTACCGGCTGGTCGGTCTGGAAACGGTCGGCATGACGGACGGGCAGCGTGATGCGGCGTCGACAGGTCTAGACAGGTGAAAACCCGCTCCCGGCCACCAACCTGCACGCGGAGAAAGCCGTTGTTTAGCTCGATGTAATTCGTAATTAATTGAAATTGAAGGAAATTTGCGACACACATCCACAATCCGCCGACAATTAGAGATAAACACGGATTGCTGGTGACGCACCTGCGCGGGCAAAGTTGTATGTACAACTTGGGCGGTCGCCGGACGAGGCGATACCCGGGTTGGAAGGGTTCACGGCGGAGCGCCGTGCCGGCCGCGCCGGTGCGGGCCGTCCGACGGGACCCTTGCCCAGTTCGCCTACGACAGGAACGCCATGAAGAAACTCGCGCTCAGTATTGCCCTTGCCTGCATCGCGGTCGGTGCCCACGCCAAGGATTGGTCGACGATCCGGTTCGGCGTCGACGCCAGCTATCCGCCGTTCGAATCGAAGGACGCAAGCGGCAAGGTCGTCGGCTTCGACGTCGATCTCGGCAACGAGATCTGCGCCCGCCTGAAGGCGAAGTGCGTGTGGATCGAGAACGACTTCGACGGGATGATTCCCGCGCTGAAGGCGAAGAAGTTCGACGGCGTGCTGTCGTCGATGTCGATGACGCCGGCGCGTGCCGAGCAGATCGCGTTCTCCGACAAGCTGTTCAACACGCCGACGCGCCTCGTCGCGAAGAAGGGCGCGAACCTGCAGCCGACGGCCGAATCGCTGAAGGGCAAGTCGGTCGGCGTCGAGCAGGGCACGATCCAGGAAACCTACGCGAAGACGTACTGGGCGCCGAAGGGCGTGCAGGTCGTGCCTTACCAGAACCAGGACGGCGTGTACCAGGACCTGATGTCGGGCCGCCTCGACGCGGCGCTGCAGGACGCGGTGCAGGCCGACATCGGCTTCCTGAAGACGCCGCGCGGCGCGAGCTTCGATTTCGCCGGCAAGGACATCGACGATCCGAAGACGCTCGGCAACGGCGCCGGCATCGGGCTGCGCAAGGACGACGCCGACCTGAAGGCGAAGATCGACCACGCGATCGCCGACATCATCAAGGACGGCACGTACAAGAAGCTCGAGAAGAAGTACTTCGCATTCGACGTCTACGGCGGCTGACCGTCCGTGCGGCGCGCATCGCCTGCGGCGCGCGCCGCATCCGTTGCCGGGTGCAATCCGCTTCGCGGGATGCCCCCGGCTTGATGAGCAAGTCGCATCAGGTAGTGCGCAGATATCGTTTGATGCGCGGTTAATGGCTATTGACAATCCAGCCACTTCGTTCTGGATCCCTTCTATGATCTTCCAAGGATTTGGCCCGCTTCTGTGGGCCGGCACGGTCGAGACCGTGAAGCTCGCGGTGCTGTCGCTGGCCGCGTCGCTCGTTCTGGGCCTCATCGGTGCGAGCGCGAAGCTGTCGACGAACCGCGTGCTCAAGTCGATCGGCACCTTCTACACGACGCTGATCCGCGCGGTGCCGGACCTCGTGCTGATGCTGCTGCTGTTCTACGGGATCCAGATCCTGCTGAACAACGTCACCGACGCGCTCGGCTGGGACCAGATCGACATCGACCCGTTCGTGGCGGGCGTCATCACGCTCGGCTTCATCTACGGCGCGTACTTCACCGAGACGTTCCGCGGTGCGTTCCTGTCGGTGCCGCGCGGCCAGCTCGAAGCGGGCTTCGCGTACGGGATGAGCGGCTGGCGCGTGTTCCGCCGCATCCTGTTCCCGCAGATGATGCGCTTCGCACTGCCCGGCATCGGCAACAACTGGCAGGTGCTCGTGAAGGCCACCGCGCTCGTGTCGATCATCGGCCTCGCCGACGTCGTCAAGGCGTCGCAGGACGCGGGCAAGAGCACGCTCGATTTCTTCTTCTTCACGCTGGCGGCAGGCGCGATCTACCTCGCGATCACGACGGTGTCGAACGTCGTGCTGCATCACCTCGAGAAGCGTTATTCCGTCGGCGTCCGGAGGCTCGCACTGTGATCGAACTCGTCAGCCAGTACTGGCAAAGCTATCTCTACACCGACGGCTACCGCTTCAGCGGCCTCGCGATCACGCTGTGGCTGCTGGTCGTGTCGATCGCGCTGGGCTTCGCGCTCGCCGTGCCGCTCGCGATCGCGCGTGCGTCGTCGAACCGCTGGATCTCGGGCCCGGTGTGGCTCTATACGTACGTGTTCCGCGGCACGCCGCTCTACGTGCAGCTGCTGATGTGCTACACGGGCATCTACAGCCTGCAGGTCGTGCACAACCACGTGCTGCTCGACACGTTCTTCCGCAACGCGATGAACTGCACGCTGCTCGCGTTCGTGCTGAACGAATGCGCGTATGCGACGGAGATCTTCGCGGGCGCGATCAAGGCGACGTCGGCCGGCGAGATCGAGGCCGGCATGGCCTACGGGATGTCGCGCTGCAAGCTCTATACGCGCATCATCCTGCCGTCCGCGCTGCGCCGCTCGCTGCCGAGCTACAGCAACGAAGTGATCCTGATGCTGCACGCGACGACGCTCGCGTTCACCGCGACCGTGCCCGACATCCTGAAGGTCACGCGCGACGTCAATTCGGCGACGTACATGTCGTTCCAGGCCTACGGCATCGCGGCCGTGCTGTACGCCGTTGTCGTGTTCACGCTCATCTGGGCGTTCCGCAAGCTCGAGACGCGCTGGCTCGCGTACCTCTCGCCGCGCGGTCATTAACGGCCATTAACGCATTCGCAAGATTCGCAAGGAAGGACCCAGCATGTACAAGCTTACCGTTGACAACCTGCACAAGAAGTTCGGCGACAACGAGGTGTTGAAGGGCGTGTCGATGAAGGCGAAGGCCGGCGATGTGATCAGCATCATCGGCTCGAGCGGCTCCGGCAAGAGCACGTTCCTGCGCTGCATCAACTTCCTCGAGCAGCCGTGCTCGGGGCAGATCACGATCGGCAGCGAGCCGATCCAGACCACGCGCGACCGCAACGGCTCGCTGCGCGTGGCCGACCAGAAGCAACTGCAGCGGATGCGCACCAAGCTGTCGATGGTGTTCCAGCACTTCAACCTGTGGGCGCACATGACGGTGCTCGAGAACGTGATCGAAGCGCCGATGGCCGTGCTCGGGATCGGCAAGGACGAAGCGATCGCCCGCGCACGCAAGTACCTGGAGAAGGTCGGGCTCGCGCCGCGCGTCGAGGGCATGTACCCGTCGCACCTGTCGGGCGGCCAGCAGCAGCGCGTGGCCATTGCGCGCGCGCTCGCGATGGAGCCGGAGGTGATGCTGTTCGACGAGCCGACGTCGGCGCTCGATCCGGAGCTGGTGGGCGAAGTGCTGAAGGTGATGCAGAAGCTCGCCGAGGAAGGCCGCACGATGGTCGTCGTCACGCACGAGATGGGCTTCGCGCGCAACGTGTCGAATCACGTGATCTTCCTGCATCAGGGAAAGATCGAGGAGGAAGGGAATCCGCAGGAGATTCTCGTGAATCCGAAGAGCGAACGGCTCGGGCAGTTCCTGTCGGGGCGGCTGAAGTAAGCAGGCGGGCGGTGGTGCAGGGTGGAACGCTAAATGCTTGTCACGCGGAATCCTTTCGATGAAGGAGCACCGCGATGAGCGAGCAGACCACCACCGCTTTTTCCCATGTGAAGCCGCAGGACACCGCGTATCGCGGCGAAGGCCTGCGCGACTTCTTCCTGTATCGCGATCTCGGCATCGCGGCCGCGACCAACGGCAAGGTCGTCGCGCAGCTTGTCAGGGCGAATCATGCACCGGAGGCGGGCACCGGCTGGCACCGTCACGAGGCCGAGTTCCATATCGTGATCATGCTGAAGGGCTGGGCGCGCTTCATGTACGGCGAACAGGAGACGCTGGTGGCGGCCGGCGACTGCGTGCATCAGGCGCCGGGCATCGTCCACTACCTGTTCGACTACTCGCCTGACATGGAATACCTGGAGATCGTCGGGCCCGCCGATTTCAAGTCGATCGACGTCGACGGGCCGTGCGCGGTGCCGCCGCCGACGCCGTGGGGGGAAGCGGGCGCGTAGCTGCCCGGTTGCCCTGGGTGCGCGTCACGCGCACGCCTGCATCGGACCGCCTTCGGGCGGTTTTTTGTTGCGCGCTCCCCGGACGCTTCCGTGCGTACCGATCACGCCTGCTGCACGTTTTCCCTTTCCCGGAAACATTCTTTCGAATTCCGAACGGTTGGGAAGCTGAAGATCCGGAAAGAAAAGAAAGACATTCGTCAGTTTCGAGGCGCTGGCCGTGCCGCGATGTCAAAGATCGTCAATTGCGCGGGGTGGCGGTGCACGGCTTGCCGACGGCCGGCGTTAAGGAGGTACCAGCCGGATCGCCGGTTGACCTTACCCGGGAGAGTTTCATGAAGCGCATCGCGAAGATCCTGACGGCTACCGCAGTGGCATGTGCGGTTCTTGTTCCGGCGCTTGCCGAAGCGCATTCGCATCGTGTGTGCCACGTCGATCATCACCACCATCGCGTGTGCCGCTGGGTGCGGTAAGCGCGAATTTTCCGGGGCGACCCGGAATGCATTCTTCAGTCAGGCAAATCAGGAGAGGACCATGAAAAAAACGATGTTGATCGCCGCGCTGGTCGCCGGCATGGGTGTGTCGATCGGTGCGTTCGCGCAGGTTCCGGCCAGCGCGCCGGCCGGCACGACCGGTCTGTGCAAGGACGGCTCGTTCTACTCGGGCGCGTCGAAGAAGGGCGCATGCGCGGGCCACAAGGGCGTGAAGACCTGGTACGGCGCATCGGCCGGCGCCGCGGCGGCGAGCGCACCGGCCGCGGCGCCGGCCATGGCGGCTTCCGCTACGCCGGCATCGGGCACCGTTCCCGCGAAGAGCGCCGCAGCGACGACCGCGGCCGCAGCGCCGGGCGGCGGCGCGGGCAAGGTGTGGGCGAACGACAGCACGAAGGTCTACCACTGCTCGACCGACAAGTACTACGGCAAGACGAAGCACGGCAGCTACATGTCGGAAGCCGACGCGAAGGCGAAGGGCTACCACGCGTCGCACGGCAAGGCCTGCTCGTAACGCGCAGGGCTGGCGCGCGAGTGCATGCACGCGCGCGTCGGCCGGACGCAGCCGCCAACGTCGCCCCGCCTCTGCGGCGGGGCGATGCATTTGTGCCGCCAACCGCGCTCAGTGCGCGTGATGCGAGCGTGTTTCCGCCGCCGCGTCGCTCCCGGTGGCGCGCGCATCGAGCAGTGCACGCAGCGTGACGTAGTGGGTGCCGTTCGCATCGCCTTCCGCGCCCGCGGTGCGATCGTACGGCTCGTTGTCATGGATCGTCGCCCGCACGATCGGATAGATCTGCGTTTCCCACCGGCTGCCGTTGAACACGCCGTAGTGCCCCACACCCGTCTGGACGTGGTGCGTCTTCAGATACGGCGGCAACCCCGAACACAGCTCCTGCGCGGCCACTGTCTGGCCCACCGCGCAGATATCGTCCTTCTCGCCTTCGATCGTCAACAGCGCGGTGCGATGAATCGCCGCCGGTTCGACGAGCCGGTCGCCGACCGTCAGCTCGCCGCGCGCGAGCGCGTATTGCTGGAACACCTTCTCGACCGTTTCCAGGTAGAACTCCGCGGTGAGGTCGGCCGTCGCGAAATATTCGTCGTAGAAGTGCCGCAGCGTGTCCGCTTTCACGGGATCGCCTTTCGCGCGCTCGTAATACAGATCGGCGAACGACGCCGCGTGCCGGTCCGGGTTCATCGACATGAACGCGCCGACCTGCACGAAGCCCGGATACACGCACCGCTGCGCGCCGACGAAGCCGGGCGGCACGACGCTGATCAGGTTGCGCGCGAACCATTCGATCGGCTGGCTCGTCGCGAGCGCATTGACCTTGGTCGGATTCACGCGGCAGTCGATCGGGCCGGCCATCAGCGTCAGGCTCGCGGGCTGCGCCGGATCGCTGCCGGCCGCCATCAGCGCGACCGCCGCGAGTGCGGCGACGGTCGGCTGGCAGATCGCGAGCACGTGCGCGTCCGGGCCGATCTGGCGGATGAAGTCGATCACGTGCGCGACGTATTCGTCGAAGCCGAAGCGCCCGGCCGTCAACGGAATGTCGCGCGGGTTGTGCCAGTCGGTGATGTACACGTCGTGATCGGCCAGCATCGTGCGCACCGTGCCGCGCAGCAGCGTCGCGAAATGCCCGGACATCGGCGCGACGATCAGCACGCGCGGCTGGCGCGCGACCGGCCGCGCCTTGCGGAAATGCAGCAGCGTCGCGAACGGCGTGACGGCCGCCGCTTCCTCGACGATCGGCACCGTGTCGCCGTCGACGACGATCGATTCGATCCCGAACGGCGGACGCCGGTGCGAGAACGCGCAGCACTCGAGCAGTTCGCACAGCGCGTCGAGCATGCGGCCGGTCGGCGTCGACGTCGCGGGCGGCCACAGCGACATCGTCGCGCGCGTGGCGGCCGCCCATGCACGCGCCGGGCGCAGGCATTCCGCAGACCATTGATAAAACGGATAGGCAAGCAGGTTCATGACCGTCGCTCGTTGCGCCGCGATGCAGGGAACGAGGCAAGCCGTGTGCCAGCGTGCGGCTGGCACGCGCGTTGCACGCAGTTCGGGAACGCGGCGGCGCAGGCGGCACGTGACGACGGACGGGTGCAGGAGACGTGCTGCCGAACCGGTTCCGCGCATGACTCATGGCGCGCCACCGTGCGGCACTGCGCCAGTTCGGCGAATGGGCCGCACAGGCATGGTGCGGGCAACGGCGTGACGCGTCCGATTCGGTGCAGGGGCACGAACGGCAACCAGCAGGGGAGCGACATGGAATCCACCGGACAGACGACGCTGACCATCAGCAGCCGCAATTACTCGTCGTGGTCGATGCGCGGCTGGCTGCTCGCGAAGCTGAGCGGGCTCGTGTTCGAGACGGTCAGCGTGCCGATCGATGCCGCGTCGCGCGCGGAGCTGCTGCTGCTGTCGCCGTCGATTCTCGTGCCGTGCCTGACGCACGACGGCAACACGGTGTGGGACACGCTCGCGATCGCCGAATACCTGAACGAGATCCGGCCGCAGGCGCGGCTGCTGCCTGAGAACCGGCGCGCGCGCGCCCACTGCCGGTCGATCTGCGGCGAGATGCATTCCGGTTTCAGCGCGTTGCGATCCGCGCTGCCGATGAACCTGCGCGCGCATTTCCCCGGCTTCCGGATCTGGTCGCGCGCGCAGCACGACATCGAGCGGATCGTGACGATCTGGCGCGAGTGCCTGGCCGTGTACGGCGGCCCCTGGTTGTTCGGCGCGGAGATCGGGATTGCCGACGCGATGTATGCGCCCGTCGTCACGCGTTTCCTGACCTACGACGTGAAGCTGGAGCCCGATATCGCCGAGTACTGCATGCAGGTGCTCGCGCATCCGTTCGTGGCGGAGTGGATCGATGCGGCGAAGGCGGAGCACGAAGACATCGACGAACTCGACATGGAGTTCTGACGCGCGGGATCGCCCGTCGCTTTCAATTGCACTACACGCACCGGCATCGAAACGAACGTTTCGATCTGGCCGCGTAACGCGCAAACGTTTTACCTTGATTTCGGTTCGACGCGAGGACGAATGCCCTAAAGGATGTTGAGCGCGATGACGTAAACGAGTCACGGGGACGACTCGCGATCGCATGCTTCCGACGTGCGACGCGCAGTCCGCAACAATCAGCGCAGCAGGGGAATCGACTTGAATCGTCAGCAATCGTGGACGCGTACGGCGGCGCCCGGGGAAATCATTTATTCCGAGGGTTTTGCGGGCGAGCCCGTCATCTTTCTGATCACCGACGGCAAGGTCGAACTGTCCACGCGATGCGACGACAAGCGCGTCGTCGTCGCGACGCTCGGTCGGGGCGAGTTCTTCGGTGAATCGGCGTTGCTCGCGGCCGAGCCGCGTGCCCATACCGCGAAGGCGCTTTCATTCTGCCAGCTGACGGTCGTGCCGGCCGGCATGCTCGACGAGGAAATCGAGCGTGTGTCGGCACTGCTGCGTCATATCGTGCGCACAATGATCCGCCGCGTGAAGCGCAAGGACGACCAGCTTGCGACCTACACGCATGCCGACTTCATGCCGGGCGTGCTGTCGTATGCGCATGTGCTGGCGCTGATGGCGGGCGCCGACGCGCGCGACGCCGGCGACTCATGGACGCGCCGGCCGATGCAGGCGCATGCGGCCGAAACGTCGGTGCCGCTCGCCGAAGTGATCCGCAAATGCCGCGCGATCGCCGGCCACTCGCGGCCGCACGTGCTCGCGATGCTGCGACGCATGGAGAAGCTCAATCTTGTCACGATCGAAGCGGCGCAGGCGGACCACGCCGGCGGGGCGGCCGATTATGCGGCGTCGTCGGATGCGCGCCAGGTCGTCACGTTCGACGCCGCGCGCGTGATTGATCGCGCGCAGCAGGTGGCCGATCACGATCTCGACCTGTCGATCAACAGCGAACTCGAGCTCATCGAGCTCGCCGATCTCGAATCGCTGATCGGCGTCGAGAAGACGATGCTGCTCAACAAGCTGTCGAACGGCGAGATTGCCGACGAAGTGTTCGCGTTCCGCAAATCGAAGGTGCTCAGTTACGTCGAGCAGAAGGGCGTCGCGTACTTCTCGCGGCGCAATGCGCGTCGCGGCGGCGACGTGCGCGCGCTGGAGGATCTCGTGTGGATCGACCCGCGCACGCTGTTCGACGTCATCAGCGCGTTCGACACCTACGATCTCGCGAAGCTGATCGCGAATCTCGACGATCGCGCGGTGGCCGACAAGCTGTTCTCCGTGATGACCGAGGCGCGGCGCAACGAGGTGTCGTGGGTGATGCGTCGCGAGCTCAAGCTCGATCCGGTCGAGATCGAGGACATCGAGCGGCGCGTGCTGGATGCCGTTCGCGCGGCGAAGGCGCCGGCGGCGGGCACCGCGCCCGTCGCATCGGCATCGGATGCATGACCAAGGGGGCGCGCATGGATCTGTTGACCCTGGCCGGTGTGGTGCTTGGCGGCGCGGCGATCGTGTTCGGCTTCGCGCTCGAAGGCGGGCATTTCCCGATGCTGTTCCAGTTCGAGGCGCTTGTCATCGTGCTCGGCGGCACGCTCGGTGCGGTGATGATCCAGAACACCTGGGCACGCTTCTTCGACGCGGTGAAACAGTTGCGGCTCGCGTTCGTGCGGGCGCGCGAGGTCGATCGCAAGAACCTGTCCGACCTGCTCGAATGGGGCGACCGCGCGAAGCTCGACGGGCTGCTCGCGTTCGAATCGATGGACGTGAGCGGCATCCATCCGTTCGCGCGCCGCGGGCTCGAACTGCTGGCGAACGGCGTGTCGACCGCCGTGCTCGAGGACGCGTTGCAGCGCGAACTCGATGCCTACGAACGCAGCCGCCTGGCGGCCGCGCGCGTGTGGCAGCAGGCGGGCGGATATGCGCCGACGTTCGGCATTCTCGGGTCGGTGCTCGGGCTCGTGCAGGTGACGAGCCACATCCTCGAACCGGCGCAGCTCGGGCCGGGCATCGCGGTCGCGTTCATCGCGACGCTGTACGGGCTGGCGTTCGCGAACCTCGTGTTCCTGCCGCTTTACGGCAAGCTGCGTGCGCAGATCGATAGCGAGCTGCGGTTTCGCAAGCTGTATCTCGACGGTTTCCTGGCGATATCGCGCAAGGAATCGCCGCATACGATCGAAACGCGCCTGACCGGCGACGTGCGCGGGCGCGCGGTGGAATCGCTTGCGTGACGCGCGTGTGTCGGACGATCAACCCGGATTCCCAACAACATGACTGCTCGAACTGACGGTGCCTCCGCCGCCGATCGCGACGACGAGCTCGAAGGCGCGCAGTCCGGCCGCTGGCTGATTTCGTACGCGGATCTCATCACGACGCTGATGGTGCTGTTTCTTGCGTTGTACGTGCTCCAGCTCGCGAAATACAACGCGCTCGACGCGCGGTACCAGACGCTTGCGCGGCAGGCGGGTGGTGCCGCGAGCGCTGCCGATGCGGCTACGCCCGACCGTGCGCCGCCGTGGCTCGCGTTGCTCGATTCGTTGAAGTCGAACGGCCGGATTTCGCTCGTGAAGGCGCCGCATGGTGTCGAGATCGGCATCGACGCGAAGATCCTGTTCAACGTCGGCGATGCGCGCTTGCTGCCTGATTCGTCGCCGGTGCTGAACCAGATTGCGCAGGCACTGAGCGAGCACGCGACCGGCGACATCCTCGTCGAAGGACATACCGACAGCGTGCCGATCGCGAACGCGAAATACGAATCGAACTGGGAGCTGTCGTCGGCGCGTGCGGGGAGCGTCGTGCGCTACCTGACCGAGCGCGGCGTGGCGCCGCATCGCCTGGCGGCGATCGGGCGGGCCGATACGCAGCCGCTCGTCGCGGGCGACGATGCGGCTTCGCGGGCGCGAAACCGGCGTGTCACGATCTTCGTCGCATACTGATCTGCGCTGATCGCGAGTCGACAGGCGGCCGGTTATGCCCGCCTGACAACGACATAACGAATCTCGCATGATGAACATCTGAAATCCGCGATGCGGTTCCGCGCGTGCATGCCGATAACCCAAACTGGCTCAGACCGAGCGGTTATCGAGGGTTCCCCATGCATTTCTGGCGCAAGCTTTCCATTCAGAACAAGCTGATTCTCAGCATGACGAGTTGCCTGCTCGTGTTCGTCGCGATCTCGAGCGGACTCAGCATCCGTCTGATCGGCAACGCGGTGCGCGACCGTGTCGTCCGCGAGGAGCTGCCGACGGCCGTGAACGGCATCCGCGCCGACGTGCAGCGGCAGATGGCCGGGCCGATCGCCGCGTCGCGGATTCTCGCGCGCGACGCGTTCCTGCTGCAATGGGAAGCCGACGGCGAACCCGACGCCGGTACGCGCAACTGGATCCAGCTCGCGAAGAACGTGAAGGACGAGCAGAAGGCTGCGTCGGTGCAGTGGGTGTCCGTGAAGAGCGGCAACTACTACAACGAATCCGGCCTGCAGCGGAAGGTGACCGACAAGGATCAGTGGCTGACCGGCTTCCTGTCGTCCGGCAAGGCGTTCGACGTGAACATGGATCGCGAGGTGACGGTCGGCGGCTACATGATGTTCATCAACAGCCGCGTCGAGCTCGACGGCGTGCCGATCGGCGCGGCCTGCATGAGCCTGTCCGTCGATGCGCTCGCGAAGGGGATCGCCGCCTACCGGATCGGCGAGACCGGGTTCGCGTATCTCGTGCGTCCCGACGGCGCGATCATGATGCATCGCGATTCGTCGCTGATCGACGGCAAGCATTTCATGAAGGACCAGCAGGGGTTGCCCGGCGATGCGTCGTCGACGCTGCTGGCCGGCAAGCCGTATGCGTACCTGAGCTACGACGGCGACGGCGGCGCGCGTTTCATCGCGACGTCGTTCATTCCGGAGCTGAACGCGTATGTCGTCGTCGAGGTGCCGCAGGCCGAACTGCTCGGGCCGGTGACGCGCGCGATCCGCAGCGCGGCGCTGGTCGCGGCGGTGGTGGGCCTCGCGGTCGCGCTGCTCGTGATCTGGCTGGTGGGCCGCGCGATTGCCGCGCCGATCCGCCGCGCGGCGACGCTGCTGTCGGAGATCGCCAGCGGCCAGGGCGACCTCACGCGCCGGATGACGGTCGAGAGCCAGGACGAAATCGGGCAGTTGTCGGATGCGTTCAACCGGTTCGTGTCGTCGCTGTCGACGCTGGTGCACAGCATTCGCGCGGCGTCCGCGTCGATTGCCACGGGTTCGGCGCAGATTGCGTCGGGGAATGCCGATCTGAGCGAACGTACCGAAGGGCAGTCGAGCAACCTGGAGCGGACGGCTTCGTCGATGGAAGAGATCACGGCCGTGGTGCGCAACAACACCGAGACGGCCACGACGGCCGCGAAGATGATCAATGGCGCGTCGGATACGGCGGCGCGCGGCGGGCAGGTGGTGGGTGAGGTCGTGACGACGATGGAGCAGATCAGCAACGCGTCGCAGCGGATCTCCGAGATCATCGTGATGATCGACAGCATTTCGTTCCAGACGAACATTCTCGCGCTGAATGCGGCCGTCGAGGCGGCGCGGGCCGGGGAGCAGGGGCGCGGGTTTGCGGTGGTGGCTTCGGAAGTGCGGAATCTGGCGCAGCGCAGCGCGCAGGCGGCCAAGGAGATCAAGGCGCTGATCGAGCACAGCGCGGGCACGGTGAACACCGGGTCGCGGCTGGTCAGCGAGGCAGGGAAGGTGATGAGCGATGTCGTGTCGCAGGTGCAGGGCGTGAGCGCGATGATGAGCGAGATCGCCGAAGCCAGCCTGGAGCAGAGCGCCGGGATCGACCAGATCGGCGATGCGGTGCAGTCATTGGATCAGATGACGCAGCAGAATGCGGCTTTGGTCGAGGAAAGCGCGGCGGCGGCGGCGAGCTTGAAACAGCAGGCGGCGGAGCTGACGAGGCTCGTGTCGGCTTTCAAGGTGGATGAATAAAGGCTGATTCGCGTTTTAGAATGGAGCGTGTCTGAGGGACGGCTGCCGTGGGTTCACGGCAGCCGTTATGCATGTCGGTGCGGGATTTGGTGACGTCCATAAAAATGAAGCGTTTTTCCAGGTGGAAGATCGGGGTGGGGGCAGTGGTGCTCGTTGCGGTGATCGCCGGTGTGGGGGCGAAGGTGATTGCGTCGCCGACCGATTCCTACCTGGCGTATCGGAAGCACGCTGTCGACGCGATCGAGGCGGCCAAACCGGACGACAAGGCGGAACTGGACAGGAAGTACACGTCGGAGGTGAATGCGCGGCTGGCCAGGCTTGTCGGGAAGGTCAGGGCGAGAGGCTTTTCCGCGACGGCGGGGAGCACCGTCGACGGTCTCTCCATCGACGACGGGATGACGTCCGGGCCGGATGGACTGTTCCTGAAGTCGGGTGACGGCAAGGTGAACCTCGTCGTGACGACGGTTCCGCTTTTGACGGCCTGGGCCAGGACGGCGGATGCGGGGATCAGGTCGACGGATGATGTCGCGTCGATTTTCGATAACGCGACGTTTTACACCGACGTGTTCGGCCACGACGCCGCGGCATTCCGGTTCGCCGAATTGCCGGTGAAGCGGAAGCCGGCCGATGCGGTGGTAAAGGCGTTGTTGCTCGGGGAAAGCCAGGACGGGATGCCGGACGGGCCGAATACGCTGGCCGTGTCGATCAGGCAGGGCGCGCGGATTTATATCCTGTGGCGGGACGCGACATTGCCGAAGATCGTCGCCTGCAGTGCGGAGCACGTGCCAGAGGAACAGCGGCCAGCCTGCTTCGCGCAGCAATTGCCCAAACAGCGGCGCTATTCGCGGTTTCTTTCCGAAGCGCAAGCGATGGTCGATGCCGTCGTTCAATAGGACGGAATGCGATTGCCTCGGAATCGCGAGGCGATCGGATTCGCCCGCTTTTTGACACGTTCGACAGCACCGGAAGCATCGCCGACAATCGGCGACTGAAGATCCGGCAGCCATCGATGTCGAATACCGCTTCGTCGCCGGGTACTTCAGTTTCCCTTTTCTGTGCCCAGCTTCTTCAGCCATGACCATTGCCTTCGAGTCCCCCGATCAGCCTGACGTGATCGCCCTCATCGCCGATCTCGATGCGTATCAGGACACCCTGTACCCGCCCGAGAGCCGGCACGCTCTGGATATCGCGTCGCTGAATCAATCCAATGTGCTGTTTGCCGTCGCGCGGGATAGCGACGGCAAGGCGATCGGTTGCGGCGCGGTTGTCCTCAACCCCGAATTCGGCGAACTGAAGCGGATGTACGTCAGCCCGCAAGGTCGCGGGCAGGGTGTTGCGAGAAAACTCATGGCGCTGCTCGAGTCACGGGCGATCGATCTCGGTTGCACGTTGCTCACGCTCGAAACCGGACCCTGTCAACACGAGGCGCTGGCTTTATATGCATCCGCGGGGTATCGGCGCCGCGGGCCGTTCGGCGGTTACACGAACGACCCGTTGAGCGTGTTCATGCAAAAACCCATCGCGGCTTGAGCATTCGGTTCGCATGGTCAGGTCATGGCGACCTGTAGGGTCGCATCGCTTTGTCCGAAAAACGGGTCGCCAGCAGAAACAGTTACAAGTTAGCAGTTGACGCGCGCCAGCCCGGCGGTTAGTGTACGCATCGAAGTCCAAGAAGTCCGATTGCTGTTCATCAATTGCTCGCTCTCCGCAGCGGTATTCGTTGTCCTCTCCCTCCTTGACGCTTCACGCGCTCTTCAACAGCGCACATCTCTCTATTTTTTTCTCAAGGAATCTTCATGGATACCGGTATCGTCAAGTGGTTCAACGACAGCAAGGGTTTTGGCTTCATCACGCCGGATAACGGCGGCGACGACCTGTTCGCCCATTTCTCCGAAATTCGTGCCGACGGCTTCAAGACGCTGGCTGAAAACCAGAAAGTGAGCTTCGAAACGAAGCAGGGCCCGAAGGGTCTGCAAGCGGCCAACATCAAGCCGCTGTAAAGTTTGAAGGGCCCGGCCTCCCACGACGGACGCCGGGTCGCAGCGACACCCCCACGGAGCTTCGTCTCCTGAAGTTGGCGCGATTGCTCTTAGCTGCATCTGTTCATTCAGCAGCTCGCCAAGCGCCACACGCCTCGTTGCACTTCATTCCCCCCTCCGGCAGCAACGCCGCACTTTCGCTTTCCGAAAGCTTCAGATTCAGCTGGCAATGGCTTTGAATCGGCGCGTCCGTGCATATTGCGCACGGCATGCGCGCACTCGAACATGATTAAAATTAAAAATGCAAAACAAACGAATTCAACAATACAACGGCTATGCCGTCCAACCCTCGGCGCATCGTTTGCCCGACGGTAGTTTTTCATCCAACCTGGTGCTCGAACGTACCGACAGCACACCCGCGGAAGGCCGCTACCAGTTCTATTCGCTCGATTACTTCGCGAGCGAAGCGCAGGCACTGCGGCACTCGGCCCGCTGGGCACGTCGCTGGATCGACACACGCGGTTAACGGTAACGCCGCGGTACCCGACACCCCACGCAGACGAGTCACCCGGGCGCGCACGACAACGCGCGTCCAACCCTTGCGCGCGATCGATTCGTTACGCTTCGATTCGATCGGCGCGCCACGCTCTCCCGGTTCCGAAGCTGGCCTGTCGCCGAGCATGGTCGGCGAACACTTGAACGCGCTCGTTCAACGCGAGGCCACGCGTACAGGTGCTCGTCGCCGCGCATCATTCGTGCGAAGATTGACCGCACATCACACTCGCCTGCCCGAGAACGACGTGACCTCATTCAACCCCGAGCGCAAACCGGACACCGCCCACCCGCCCTGGATGCCCGTCGCGATGGCGGAACTCGGCATCCGCCGCCATCCGCCCGGCAGCGTCAATCCGCGCATCGTCGAATACAACAACCAGACGAACCTGGTCGGCTACGACGACAAGATTTCCTGGTGCTCGTCGTTCGTCAACTGGTGCATGACGCACGCCGGCATTCGCGGCACGGGCTCCGCGCTCGCGCGTTCGTGGCTCGAATGGGGCCGGCCGCTGGAGCGCCCTGTGTACGGCTGCATCGCGATCCTGACGCGCGACGATCCCGCGAGCTGGAAAGGGCATGTCGGTTTCTACCTGCGTCACGACGATGAGCACGTACATCTGTTCGGCGGCAATCAACTGGAAGAGGTTCGCGAACTCGCGTACCCGTTGAATGAAGTGATCGGCTACCGCTGGCCCCACGCCGTTTGACCAACCGCCGCGGCGCAAACAAAACTTCGAACATCGCTTTTCAAGCGGCGGCTGATCCGTCGCACACACCGCATCGATCCACGCGGAGCCCGCCGACGCGCTCGTCGCACGGTCGCCGATCTCCGCCCTGACAAGGAGCCTGTAGTGCAAACCGGAAATCTCCGTCTCTATGCGGATACGCAATACGCGAGCCCTTACGCGATGTCGGTGTTCGTCGCCCTCGAGGAAAAAGGGCTGACCTACGAACGGGTGACCGTCGATCTCGGCAACCGCGCGCATTTCGCACCCGACTACGCGGCGACGTCGCTGACGCAACGCGTACCGACGCTCGTGCACGACGATTTCGCGCTGTCGGAATCGTCGGCGATCACCGAGTATCTCGACGAGATTTTCCCGGGCACACGGCTCTATCCAGCCGATCCGCGCCAGCGCGCGCAGGCGCGACAGGTGCAGGCGTGGCTGCGCAGCGACCTGATGGCGATCCGCACGGAACGGTCGACCGAAGTGCTGTTCTACTGGCCGTCGAGCGAGCCGCTGTCGAGCCTGGCGCAGGCTGCCGCGCAGAAGCTGTTCGCGGCCGCCGGCAAGCTGCTCACACCGGGTGCGGCAAACCTGTTCGGCGAGTGGAGTATCGCGGATGTCGACCTCGCGGTGATGCTGAACCGTCTGGTGCTGAATGACGATCCGGTGCCGCAGCGCCTCGCCGACTATGCGCGTGCGCAGTGGGAGCGGCCGTCGGTGCAGCGCTGGGTGAAGCTGAAGCGGCCGCCGCTGTAATACGCGGGTGCAAGGCGCGCGGCGACGGCATGAGAAAACGTGTGCCGGCTGCCGGCGCGCCGCGTTTCAGATCGTCCCGCATGCAACCAAAATCGGCGTGCTAGAGTTAGCCGGCATTCCTCCTCACCTGAATCCTCCCGAACCGCCATGAGCTATCTTCCCCAACTCGCCGCAGTCGGCGGCGTGATGTTGCTGGCGTGCGTCAGCCCCGGCCCCGACCTGATCGCTGTTTCGTCCCATGCGCTCGGCAATCGCCGTGCGGGTTTGCTGGCCGCGTTGGGCATTGCGTCGTCGCATGCCGTGTGGGCTGCGATGGCGATTTTCGGGCTCGGGCTGATCGTCGCGAAGCTCGCGTGGCTGTACGAGGTGATCCGCATCGCCGGTGCGGCTTACCTGATTTACCTGGGCATCAGGACGCTGTGGGGCCTGCGCCAGTCGGCAAGGCAGGCTGAAGCGGCAAGCCAGCCGATCGTTCGCGGCGGCGTGCACGCATACCGGAAAGGGCTGCTGGTCGGCCTGACCAACCCGAAAGCCGCCGCGTTCTTCGGCAGCCTGTTCGTCACGCTGCTGCCCGCGCATGCGCCGGCATGGGTGCATGGCGCGACGCTGGCCGTGGTCGTCGCCGTATCGCTGACGTGGTTCTGCACGGTGGCCGTGCTGTTCTCGACGAACCGCGTGCAGACGGGTTACGCGAAACTGCGCAAGCCGATCGATGCGGTGATGGGGACGATCCAGTTGGGGCTCGGCGCGAAGCTGGCGCTGGATCGGTAACGCTGCGATGAACGTGCTCGGCCCGATCCTCATCGGGCTCCTGCTGGCTGCCGGCGTGTTCGCTGCGATCCGGTTCTGGCACAAGCGCATCACGCGTATCGTCACCGTCATCGCGGGGCTGGGCATTGCGTGGCTGGCGGTTTACCTGATCGCGTTGTCGTCGGTCAGATGTCTGGGGTCGTGCGGTTGACGAGCGGGACGCCGGCAAGTGTCGAGGCCGGCGTCGTATCGTGATCACGTTCAGTTCTTCGCCACCGCCTCCACCGTCGGCCCACCCGTCGCGTCGTTCCTGCTCCACCCGCCCCCAAGCGACCGATAAAGCGCGACCGCCGCGAGCGCATGCTCGCGCCTGACCTGGTTGAGCGAATCCGAATCGCGCAGATACACCTCCTGCGCCGACAGCACATCCAGAAAATCGGTCGCGCCACCCTTGTAGAGCTGATTCGCCAGGCCGAGCGCCTTGTCCGACGCAGCGAGCGCGCTATCGAGCCGCCGCGTCGCCTCATCGGCGCTGACGAGATTCGCGCGTGCATCCTCGACTTCCCGCAACGCCTGCAGCATCGTTTGCCGTAACCCGAGTTCCGACTCGCGCATCCGGCTTTCGCTCTGCGAGATATCGGCCGTAATCCGCCCCGCATTGAAGATCGGGCTCGTCGCACTCAACGCCGCGCTGAACAGGTTGTCGGTCAACGTCGGCAACCCGAGATAGGAAGCCGCGAGAATCCCGTCCGTCAGGTTCAACGAAAACTTCGGATACCGCTCGGCCTTCGCCACGCCGACTTGCGCCGCCCGCCGCTCGACCTGCGCATACGCAGTCAGCACATCGGGCCGCCGCAGCAACGCCTGCGAAGGCAACGTACCGGGCGCGCCGGCCGGCGGCGCGGGAATGTCGCCGGCCTGCGCGAGCACGAGCCGATCGACCGATTCCGGCGTGCGCCCCGAATACACGGCAATGAGATTGAGCTGATGCGAGATCTGCGCCTGCGTCGGCGGAATCCGCGCTTCGAGCGCGTCGAGCTGGTTCTGCGCACGCGTGACGTCGAGTTCCGTCGACAGCCCGAACGCCTGTCGCTTGCGCGTGAGTTCGAGCGCATGCTGCCGGATCTTCGCGTTGTCCTGAAGGATCTTCAGTTCCTGCTGTGCCCAGCGCAGATCGACATACGCGGACGCCGCATCCGCTGCGAGCGCGAGCCGCATCGCATCTTCCGCATGCTTCTGGCCGACGAGTTCCGCCTGCGCGGCGAGCAGGTCGAGCCGTTCGCCGCCGAATACGTCGGGCGACCAGCTCAGCGCGAGCCCCGCGCCGGCCTGCCGCACATAGCCGAGCGGCGGTGGCGTGTTCTGGCGTGCGTCGGCCGCGTGCGCGGTCGCGTCGAGTTCGGGCAGCAGCACCGCGCGCTTCTGCACGGTCAGCGCCTGCGCCTGCTTCACGCGTTCGGCGGCGGCCTGCAGATCGAGGTTGCCGTCGAGCACGGCCGCGATCAGCCGGTCGAGCACGGGATCGTGGAATTGCGCCCACCAGGCGGCGGCGTCGATGTCCGCGCGCGGCACGTCGGTATCCCATGCGGTGGGGGCGAGCGTCTGGACGGATTCGGACAGCGCCGGATGCTGCGCGGGCTGCACCGCGCACCCGGCGGCGAATGCGCTGACAGCCAGCGCGACGAGTAGCTTTTTCATGATGATGACCCTGGCCTCAGTGCGCGTCCGGCGGCGGCGCGTTCAACGTAATGGGTTTGGAAAACACGACGGCAAACAGCGCGACGACGAAACACAGCGACAGCACGTAATACGCATCCGCATAAGTGAGCGTCAGCGCTTCGCGATAGATCAGCCGATGCAGGTTCGCGAGCCCGGCCTGCGCGGTATTCAGCGTATTGCCGGCCACCGAGCCCCAGTAGGCCGCCTGTCGATCGAGCAGCGACGCGATCTGCGGTTCGCCGGCGCTCACGTGCTCGTTCAGCCGCAGGTAGTGAAAATTCAGCCGGTCGTTGAGCATCGTCGCGCTCACCGCGATGCCGATCGCGCCGCCGAGATTGCGCATCAGGTTGAACAGGCCGCTCGCCGATTTCAGCCGCGACTGCGGCAGCGAGCCGAGCGCCATCGTCACGATCGGCGGCACGCTGAACTGCTGGCCGATGCCGCGCAGCGCCTGCGGCAGCAGCAATTCGCGCCAGCCCCAGTCGTGCGTGATCGGCGTGTACAGGTAGCAGCCGAGCCCGAAACAGATCAGCCCGAACACGAGCAACGCACGCAGGCTGAAGAAGCGCGCGGCGAACGCATACGCGCAGAGCGCGATCAACTGGAACGCACCGACCGACAGCAGCGCGATGCCGATCTGCAGCGAACTGAACGCGCGCACCTGCGCGAGAAACAGCGGCGTCAGGAACACGGTCACGAAGATCCCGATGCCGGTCACGAACGACAGCAGGCTGCCGATCCCGAAGTTGCGCACGGCGAGCGCGCGCAGGTCGACGATCGGATCTTTCGCGGTCAGCGCGTGCACGAGGAACAGGAAGCCGCAGATGCCGGAGATCCACGCGCAGATCACGATCGCATCGTCGCCGAACCAGTTCTTGCGGGGGCCTTCTTCGAGCACGTATTCGAGGCAGCCGAGGAAGCCCGACATCAGCACGATGCCGAGATAGTCGCCGCGCTTGATGAGGCTGAGGTCGGGCTCGTCGATATGCACGTAGCGCGGCACGAGCGCGGCCACCGCGATGCCCGGCACGAGGTTCAGGTAGAACAGCCAGTGCCACGACCATTGGTCGGTGATCCAGCCGCCGATCACGGGGCCGATCGCCGGCGCGAGCGACGCGAGCGCGCCGATGGTCGTCGACGCGATCAGCCGCTGCTTGCCGGGGAACAGCACGAACGCGGTGGTGAACACGGTCGGGATCATCGCGGCGCCGAGCGCGCCCTGCAGCCCGCGAAACAGGATCATCGAGTTGATGTCCCACGCGAGCCCGCACAGCATGCTGGTGATCGTGAAGCCGACGGCCGACGCGACGAACAGCCAGCGCGTCGACATCACCTTCGACAGCCAGCCCGACATCGGGATCACGATGATCTCGGCGATCAGGTAGGCCGTCTGCACCCACGACAATTCGTCCTGGCTGGCGGACAGGCCGCCGCCGATGTCGCGCAGCGACGACGCGACGATCTGGATGTCGAGCGTCGCCATGAAGAAGCCGACGCACATCAGCGCGAAGGCGAAGACGCGCTGCTTCGTCGGTTGCGACGCCGGGTCGCCGGAAAACGCGGTGGTCATCGTCGTCTCCCGTTCAGCTCGCGCGGCCGGTATGCACGGTCACGACCGCGGACAGGCCGGGGCGCAGCACGTGCTCGAGGCCCGGCTGCGGATCGAGATGCACGCGCACGGGCACGCGCTGGACGATCTTCGTGAAGTTGCCGGTCGCGTTCTCGGGCGGCAGCACGCTGAAGGTCGCGCCGGTCGCGGGCGCGAGGCTGTCGACGCGGCCGTGCAGGCGCGTGCTCGACGCATCGAGCGACACGTCGACGCGATCGCCCGCGTGCATCTTGCGCAGCTGGTCTTCCTTGAAGTTCGCGTCGATCCACAGTCCGGAAGCCGGCACGATCGTCAGCAGCGGCACGCCGACGTTCGCGAGCATCCCGACGCGGCCCGTGCGATTGCCGACGTAACCGTCGACGGGCGAGCGTATCGTCGTGTATTCGACGTTGAGCGCGGCGACGCGCTGCGCGGCGAGCGCGGTGTTCACGCGCGCCCGCGCGTCGGCGAGCTGCGCGCCGAGCACATCGAGCTGCCGCTTCGACGCGAGCAGCGCGGCGTCGCTGCGTTCGACGGCGGCGCCGGCCTTCGAGTAATCGGCGTCCGCGCGTTCGACGATCTGGTTCGACACCGCGTCGGATTTCACGAGCTCGCGATAGCGCACACGATCCGATGCGGCGCGCGTCAGCTCGGCCGACGAAGCGTTCTTGTCCGCTGCGTGCTGTCCGATCACCGCATATTGCAGTTGCTGCTTCGCCTCGAGTTCGGTCACGGCGGCGCGCGCGCTGTCGACTTCGGCGCTGGCCTGCGCGAGCTTCGCGTCGTAGTCGCGCGCATCGAGCTGCACGAGCACGTCGCCGGCCTTCACGCGCTGGTTGTCGGTCACGAGGATCTTGTCGACGAAGCCGTTGACCTTCGGTGCGAGCACCGTCACGTCGCCGCCCACATAGGCATCGTCGGTGCTTTCCTGGAAGCGCAGCACGAACAGCCAGTCGAGCGCGGCGGCGGCCACGACGACGACGACGGCACCCACCGCGATGCGCATCCACGGCACACGGCGCTGTTGCTTCGCGGGTTGGTCGGTTGTGGCTGCTTCGCGTGACGCGGCAGCGGCTTGGGTCGTTTCCATCGATTCACCTATGTATATGCACGTATCAAAACGAAAGACGGCGTGCCGTCCGTCGGGGAAGTCGTCAATCAGCGTTCCGGCAGGTTGTGCGTGATCCGGAACAATTCGTCTCTGAGGCGGGCCGCCTGCGCCGACCCGAAACACCGCTCGAATGCTTCCTGCGCGGCGAGCCAGTGCACGTGCGCATCGGCGACCTTGGTTTCGCCGTGCGCGGTGAGCGCGAACGTCTGGCCGCGGCACGGCGGCTCGATCCGGCCCGCCACCAGCGCCGCGCCGACGAGCGGCTTGAGCGCGCGCAGCAGCGCGGTGCGTTCGATCACCAGCATGCTCGACAAGGTCGCCATCGTCAGGCCGGGCTGGTCGCGCAGCAGCGCGAGAATGCTGTATTGCGATGGCGTGACACCCGCGCGCGACAGATAGCGCTCGTAGAACTGCGAGATTCGCCGGGCGGCTTGCCGGACCGCAAAGCAATCGTCGTCGGTGAGCGTGGTCTTGTGCATGTGCACATGTTAGGGCGCTGGATCGCGTGAAGCGATGGGCGGGGCGGGATCAGATTGGTGTCGTGGCTGTACCAATCGGCTGCAACGAGGCGCGTTCGTGCGCCCGGTCAGGCCGCGGCGGGAACGATCCAGCCTTCGCGGTCGCAGTAGGCGGCCGTGTAGTCGATGAACGCCTTGACCTTCGCGGGCAGCAGCGCGCGGTTCGCGTACGCGAGCTTGATCTCGACGGATGCATCGACGAGGTCGGCGTCGGGCAGCAGCTGCACGAGCGCGCCCGACGCGAGTTCGGCCTGGACGAGCGTTTTCGGGACGACGCCGATGCCGAAGTCGTGCATCACCATTTCGCGGTTGAAGACGGGGCTGTTCGACGAGATGTCGAAGCGGAACGGCACGGTCAGCAGGTCGCCGTCGATGCGGAACGACAGGGCGGGGCGGCGCAGCGAAGGCGAGATCGGCACGAACGGGTGATCGGCCAGGTCGGCCGGTGTCTCGGGGCGCGCATGCGCTTGCAGATACGCGGGCGTCGCGACGATCACGACCGGAATGCGTTCGATCAGCCGCACGACGGTCGATTCGCTCGTCAGCATGTACGGCACGACGATGCCGATGTCGTAGCCTTCGCCGACGAGATCGACCGGGCGCTCGGTCAGCGTCACGTCGAGGCGCACCTTCGGGTGCGCGGCCTTGAAGCCGGCGATCAGCGGCACCAGCCGGTTCAGCGCGGCCGTCGTGTGCGCGACGAGCCGCAACAGGCCTTCGGGCTCGCGCGTCGGCGCCTGCGCTTCCGCTTCGAGCGAGTCGAGCTCGTCCAGCACGGCCGCGCAGCGCTCGTAGATACGCTCGGCGGTTTCGGTCAGCGACACCTGGCGCGTGGTCCGGTGCAGCAGCCGGCTGCCGAAGCGCGCTTCGAGATCCGCGACCGCGCGCGACACGACGGGCCGGGCGAGGCCGAGCATGTCGGCTGCGCGCGTGAAGCTGCGCAGCTCCACCACCGACCGGAAGATCCTCAGCTTGTCGATGTAGTCCATGTCCGTCTCCTTGACGCGCGGGCCGGCCACCGGCCTGGTTACGGCGGAGTGTACATTGACTTTATGCATATGCACATATAAATTGCGAGGCATGAACGACACCTCGATTGCCCAGGCGTGCAACTGTCTCGCGCTGCGTCAGGCGGCGCGCTTCGTCACGCAACTGTACGAACGTCATCTGGCCCCGGTTGGCGTCACGCCCGCCCAGTTCTCGATCATGTCGAACCTGACGCGCAGGCCCGGCCTGCTGATGAGCGAACTCGCCGATCGCCTCGTGATGGATCGCACGACGCTGTTGCGCGCGCTGAAGCCGCTGCAGCGCGACGGCTTCGTCGCGACGGCCGCGTCCGAGCACGATGCGCGTGCGCATGCGTTGAGCCTCACGAAACCGGGCGAGCGCACGTTCGCGCGGGCGCTGGTTGCGTGGCAGGCCGCGCAGGACGAATTCGAGACGCAGTTCGGACGCGACCGCGCGAAGGCGCTGCGCGACGAGCTGTTCAGCGTGACCGCGGAGCGCTAGACGAATCGGCGGCAAACTGGAGCGGAATTCGAGCCATTGTCCACTTCGGTGACGCTACAACGCTGAAATTGGTTTTTTAAACTGTCCGGATCGACGTGGATCTGGACAGTTTTTATTTCCAGTTGTAGAGTCCCCTGACGGATTTCACGGGCCGGCGCCGCCGGCACGCGTCAGAGGAGCAACCGATGCTGCAGTTGAGTGACCGCGACAGCGCCATGCTGCGCGGGGATGACGGCGATGGCGTCGCGCGCGCGATGCGGATCGTCGCACGCACGGCGCAGGTGATGTCCGCGCCGCACCTGATCGACATCACGTCCGCGCATATCGACGGCTGCCTTTACCACGGCCGGACGAGCCTCGACTTCGTCGAATATTTCGTCGACACCGGTGCGAAGGTCGCGGTGCCGACCACGCTGAACGTCGGGTCGCTCGACCTGATCCATCCCGAGCTGTACCACGGCGACCGCACGATCCAGCGCGACGCGCAGCGCCTGATGGACGCGCATCTGCAACTCGGCTGCGAATCGAGCTTCACGTGCGCGCCGTATCAACTGAAGAACCGTCCCGCGAAAGGCGAGCAGATCGCGTGGGCCGAATCGAACGCGATCGTGTTCGCGAACTCGGTGCTCGGCGCGCGCACGAGCCGGTATGGCGATTTTCTCGACCTGGCTGCCGCGATCACCGGGCGCGCGCCGTATGCGGGGCTGCACGTCGAAGCGAATCGCGCCGCGCGGATCGTGTTCAACGCGCCGGACTTCAGCCGCCAGCCGTCGCGCGACATTTATTTCGCCGCGCTCGGTCTGCTGATCGGCAGGATCGCGGGCGCGGTCGTGCCGGCGATCGTCGGGCTGCCGGCGGATACCACCGAAGACGAACTCAAGGCGCTGGGCGCGGCGGCCGCATCGAGCGGCGCCGTCGCGCTGTTCCATGCGGTGGGCATCACACCCGAGGCGCCGACGCTCGACGCGGCGTTGCACGGGCAGGCGGCGCAACGCACGGTCGATGTCGCGATGGCCGACCTCGACGAGATTCGCCGCACGCTGAACCACGGCGCGGCCGGCGACGCACTCGTCGCGGTGGCGCTCGGCACGCCGCATTTCTCGCTGGCCGAATTCCGCACGCTCGGCACCTTGCTCGACGCGTTCGACGGCAAGCCGGCCTGCGATTTCTACGTGAACACGAGCCGCTTCATCTTGTGGGAACTGGAGGAGGCCGGCCTTGCGGAAAAATTCGCCGCGCGCGGCATTCAGATCGTCGTCGACACCTGCACGTACATCACGCCGGTGATGAAGCAACTGTCGGGGCTGGTGATGACCAATTCGGGGAAATGGGCGTCGTATGCGCCCGCGAACATCGGCGTGACGGTCGCGTACGGCAGCATGCGCGAATGCGTGCGGTCGGCGTTCGAAGGAAAGGTGCGATTCGATGACTGAAGCGACGGCGACGGGCAAGGGCTTGACGGGCGACACGCTCGTGCCAGGCCGCGCATATGCGCGCGCGTTCGTGCTCGACAAGCCGCTCAGTTTCTGGGGCGGCTACGACTCGGGCGCGGGAAAGATCGTCGATCGCGGGCATCCGCAGGCCGGTGCGAGCCTCGCCGGCAAGGTGATGGTGATGCCGCACGCGAAGGGCTCGAGTTCGAGCAGCAGCGTGCTCGCGGAAGCCGTGCGCAACGGCACGGGGCCGGTCGGGATCGTGCTGAAGGAGCGCGACCTGATCATCTCGATCGGCGCGATCGTGGCGGCCGAGCTGTATGCGATCGCGGTGCCGGTGGTGTGCGTGAGCGACGACGTGTACGACGCGATCGTCGCCGCCGAGGGCGAGGTGCGGATCGAGGCGAGCGAGGGTGACGGCGGCGCGCAGATCGTCGTCGGTTGCTGACGCGTCGCGTGCGTATCGCGTCGGAGAAGTCAGAGAAAACGGATGTTCGGCGTATCGTCGTTCGTGAGCGACAGCGCCTGCCTTGCGGCGTTCATCTCGCGCTTGCCGCCGGGCTGCCTGAGCCGCCGGATCTCGGGCCACACGACCACGCCGAACGCGGTGCGCAGGATCGTGCTCAGCAGGAGGAACCCGATCGCGCCTCCGGCGAACCATGCAAACGTGTCGAGCATCCCGTCGAAGCTGCGCGACACCGCGGACATGATGCCGAGAATGAAGACGAAGGTGACCAGCAGGAATAGCGTCGCGTACACATCGATGCGGGCCCCGGCGACTTTCGCGGGTCGAACCAGATACACCGAGGCGTCGGTCGCGTTGCGGATGCCGTAGATGGCCGGGCGATCCGGGCCTTCGGCGTACGCCACCTCCAGCCGATCGCCCGCGACGATGAACAGGCTGCGCGTGGCGCCGGTCACGAGCGTGAGCGGCGCGTCGAACGTGTCGAGCTGCAGCGCGATCTCCTCGATGCCTTGCGTCGTCCAGCCGAGATTGTTGCTCCAGACCTGCGTAGTGATCGTCTTCTGGCTGACGGACGTCACGCGGCCGGATGCGACTTGCATGGTGCGACCGGTCATCCGTTGCTCCGTTCCGTCGTGAACCCGGCGGGTTCGTACCGCCACTTTTGCTGCGCCTCGCGACGCTGAGGCCGGAATACCAGATCGGACAGCCCCGCGATCGCGAGCAGGATACCCAGCAGGCTGATGATGCTCGCGAGCAAGGCCAGGACGCCGACGAACGCCCAGCCCGATCTGAACACGGCGGCACCGATCAGCAGGCTCAGCACGAAGACGATCGACGCCCATGTGAGCAGCGTCAGGTTGCCGTCCCTTTGTCCGAGCGCATCGTAGGGTGCGATCGCCAGGTCGCTGCTTCTGAGCCACGCGATCCGGTGACGGCCGCGATCGTCGAAGATGCACGCGCGCACGGCCATCCCGGGCTTCAATCGATCGATCTGCTTGAACGCCTCCGCGTCGAAATCGTCGGCGGCGATGAAGTAGCAGGCGTTCCGCATCGTCAGGCGATAAAGCGGCACCTTACTGCTGTCGGCCTTGATCCGGACGAGGTTCGTATCGATACGGTCGATCGTCGACTCGATCAGCGTGGTGTGCTTGGGCATGGGGCGGGAGAGTGCGCCGGTCGGCGCCGCTTGGGCGTGGGATTGATCATACCGATGAAATCACGGGCCGGCACCTCGTGCCGGTCGCGGCCCTGCATCAGTCGCGTGCCGTGCCCGCAGCCGCTTCCCGAAAGGCGCTCGGCGTCTGCCCGGCCCAGCGCCTGAACGCGCGCGTGAAATTCGCCGGGTCGGTGAATTGCAGCCGCTCGGCGATCGTCTTCAGGTCGAGATCCGACGCGGCGAGCAACTGCTTCGCGTCGCGAAACCGCGCTTCGTCGAGCAACTGCCGATAGCCCGACCCGGCTTCCTCGAGGCGGCGCCGCAGCGTGCGGGTCGACACCAGCAGTGCATCGGCGAGCGTCTCCGGCCCCGGGTAATCGCCGGCTCTGCGTGCCAGCTCCGCACGCACGCGTTCGACCAGATCGCCTTCCTCCTGGCGCACCTGCGCATACTCACGCTCCACCTGGACGAGCGCCTGCCGATGCGCGACTTCGTCGGCGAGCGGCAGCGGCCAGTCGAGCACGTCGCGCGCGATCCACAGCGCGTTGGCCGCGCAGCCGAATTCGACCGGCGGCAACTGGTCGCGATAGCGTGCGAAATAGGGCGGCTCCGGCCACGTGAATTGCAGCGCGATCGGCGGCGACGCGCGCCCGGCCCATTGCGAGATGTTCTGCGCGAGCCCGGTCAGCACGAACTCGAACATCACGTGATGCTGCAACACGGGGCTCGCCTGCACGCCGTGCAGTTCGAGCGTCGCGCCGCGTTCGTCTTCTGCATAGGTCAGGCGATATTGGCGGTTGCGCATCCGGAAGTAGCGCTGCGTGACGGACAGCGCGTCGCGGATGTCCCGCGCGGTCAGGGTCGCGTAGCCGAGAAAGCCGTGCACGGTCGGCTTCAGCAGCAGCCCGAACGCGAGGCCGATGCCCGGATCGCCGCCGATCTCGATCGCATTGAGCACGAGCCGCCCCCATTGCGACGGCGCGACGCGCGCGTCCGGTTCGGCCAGCACCGCATCGCGCAGGCCCGTGCCGGCGCGCACGGCGGCCAGGTCGACACCGCGCGCGGCCAGCGCCTGCAGCAGCAGGCGCGTGTAGGCGACCGGAATCGTCGGCCGGCGCAGCCCGAGGCGGTCCTTGGCGAGAGGGGAAGTCATGTCGTTTTGGCCGGAAATGACAAGCATTATGGCTGTTTGCCCCCTCACGTTCAAGGCGGCGCGCGCCTACGATGTCACGCATCGCTTACTGGCACGATCATCATGACGACACCCTTTCCCCACCTGCTCGCGCCGCTCGATCTCGGTTTCACGACGCTGAAGAACCGCGTCTTGATGGGCTCGATGCACACGGGCCTCGAGGACAGCCGCAAGACGCTGCCGCGGCTCGCCGAATATTTCGCCGAACGCGCGCGCGGCGGCGTGGGCCTGATCGTGACGGGCGGCTTCGCGCCGAACGTGGCCGGCTGGACCAAGCCGTTCGGCGGTACGCTGATGACGTCGGCCGCCGCGCGGCGCCATCGCGAGATCACCGGCGCCGTGCATGCGGAGGACGGCAAGATCGCGCTGCAGATCCTCCATACGGGCCGCTACGGTTATCACCCGTTCGCGGTCGCGCCGTCGAAGATCAAGTCGCCGATTTCGCCGTTCGCGCCGCACGAGCTGAGCGCGCGCGGGGTCGAGCGGCAGATCCGCGCGTTCGTCCGTTGTGCGAAGCTCGCGCGTGAAGCCGGTTACGACGGCGTCGAGATCATGGGCTCCGAAGGCTACCTGATCAACCAGTTCATCTCGATGCATACGAACAAGCGCACCGACCAGTGGGGCGGGGCGTACGAGAACCGCATCCGGCTGCCGCTCGAGATCATCGAACGCACGCGCGAAGCGGTCGGCCGCGATTTCATCCTGATCTACCGGCTGTCGATGCTCGACCTGATTCCGGACGGCAGCGACTGGAGCGAAACCGTGCAGCTCGCGAAGGCCGTCGAGCGCGCGGGCGCGACGATCATCAACACGGGGATCGGCTGGCACGAGGCGCGCGTGCCGACGATCGCGACATCGGTGCCGCGCGGCGCGTTCGCGTGGGTGACGAAGAAGATGAAAGGCGAGGTCGGCATTCCGCTCGTGACCACCAACCGGATCAATCGCCCCGAAGTGGCCGAGCAGATCCTCGCGGACGGCTGCGCGGACATGGTGTCGATGGCCCGCCCGCTGCTCGCGGATGCCGAGTTCGTGGTCAAGGCCGCGCAGGGCCGTGCCGACGAGATCAACACCTGCATCGGCTGCAACCAGGCGTGCCTCGATCACGCGTTCAAGAACAAGATCGCGTCGTGCCTGCTGAATCCGCGCGCGTGCCACGAGACGGAGCTGAAATACACGCCCGCGCCCCAGCCGAAGCGCATCGCGGTGGTGGGCGCGGGGCCGGCCGGGCTCGCGTGCTCGACCGTGCTCGCGCAGCGCGGCCATCGGGTCGACCTGTTCGACGGCGCGGCCGAGATCGGCGGCCAGTTCAACATGGCCAAGCGGATTCCGGGCAAGGAGGAGTTTCACGAAGCGCTGAGCTACTTCGGCCGCCAGGTCGAGCTGACCGGCGTGAACCTGCACCTGAACCGCCGCGTCGACGCAAGCGACCTGATCGCAGGCGGCTACGACGAAATCGTGCTCGCAACGGGCGTCGCGCCCCGCGACCCGAAGATTCCGGGGCAGGACGGGCCGAACGTGCTCAGCTACATCGACGTGCTCGCGGGCAGGCGGCCGGTCGGCCGGCGTGTCGCGGTGGTCGGCGCGGGCGGGATCGGCTTCGATGTCGCCGAGTATCTGGTGCAGGACGGCGAATCGCCGGCGCTCGATCTGGACGAGTGGAAGGCCGAGTGGGGCGTGACCGACCCGGCCGCGACGCGTGGCGGCGTGACGCGTGCGCAGGTCACGCCGCCCGCGCGTGAAGTGACGCTGCTGCAGCGCAAGGCCGCGCCGCTCGGCAAGGGGCTCGGCAAGACGACCGGCTGGATTCACCGCGCGACGCTGAAGATGAAGCAGGTGAAGATGATCGGCGGCGTGAACTACGAATTGATCGATGCGCGCGGGCTGCACGTGTCGTACGGCGAGCAGCGCACCGATCACGAGCTGATCGAAGCCGACACGATCGTGCTCTGCACGGGGCAGGAGCCGCAGCGTGCGTTGCTCGCGCCGTTGCAGGCGGCCGGGCGTTCCGTGCACCTGATCGGCGGCGCGGAACTGGCCGCCGAACTCGACGCGAAGCGCGCGATCGATCAGGGTGCGCGCCTCGCGGCGCGGCTGTAACGGGACGGCCGCGCGTCGCCGCCGTCACTCCATTTCGGCGTGTTGGGTCTCGCGCTCTTCCGCTTCGAGCATCGCCTTGACGATCAGGTAAACGGCGGGCAAATCGTCGTCGTCGCGCTTCCAGTCGACGGCTTCCTCGACGTCCGCGGCGACCAACCGGCTGTCGCGCAGCCGGATGAAGGCGTCGACGACCGTCGGATCGTTGCGGTTCAGGAAGCCGGAGTTCGAGAACGCCAGCTCCTCGACATTCAGCAGCGCCTGCCAGCTCATCGTGCGGACGGCGGCCGGATGGCTGCGGCGCCGCAAGCCGAGCGCCCGCTGCGCGGGGCCGCCGACGACACGCTGAAGATCGACGACCGCCTGCCGCGCGGCGCGCTCGAAGTGGACGGGATTGAAGCCGGGTTGCTCGGGATCGAATGCGGATGACTGGAACATGGTCGCCTCACTAAAGACCGTCTCGGGGGACGGAATTCGGGTCAAATGACGCAGAAACACTGTAAATATATACAGTGATCGGCGCACTTTCAAGCCCCCGATGACAGCAGATGGCAGCCGCCCGGCAACCGGGCCGTGTCAGACCGCCGCCGCGATCGTCTCCCGCAGCCACCGATGCGCCGGATCGCGATGCACGCGCTCGTGCCACAGCATCGACATTTCATAGCCGGGCACCTCGACCGGTGCGTCCACCACACGCAGCGCAGGCACGTCGCGCACCAGCCGCTCGGGCAGCATCGCGACGAGATCGGTGCTCGCGACCGCCGACATCACGAACAGGAAGTGCGGCACGGACAGCACGACGCGCCGCACGGCACCGACCTTCGCGAGCGCTTCGTCCGTCACGCCGAAGAAGCCGCCGCCATCGGGCGACACGATCACGTGTTCGAGCGTGCCGAACTGCGCGAGCGTGGGGCGCCGCTTCAGCTTCGGATGCCCGGCGCGGCCGATGAGCACATAACGCTCGACGAACAGCGGCAGGCGCCGCATGCCGGCCGGCGACCCTTCTGTCGTATGAAAGGCGAGGTCGATGCCGTTTCGTTCGGCATCCTGCTCGATGCGCGGCGGCGCGAGTTCGACGACGGCGAGCCGCGTACCGGGCGCGGCCGAGCGCAGCGTGTGCAGCGCGGGCAGCACGATCGTCGATTCGCCGTAATCGGTCGCGGCCACGCGCCACGTGTTCGTCGCGGTCGCCGGATCGAACGGGGTGGCAGGAACCACCGCGCGTTCGACGGCTTCGAGCGCATCGCGCAACGGCTCGCGCAGCGTTTCCGCGCGCGCGGTCGGCCGCATCCCGCGCGGCCCCGGCAACAGCAGCGGGTCGCCGAACAGGTCGCGCAGTTTCTGCAGCTGCACGCTCACCGACGGCTGCGACATGTTCAGCTTCTCGGCCGCACGCGTGACGTTGTGCTCGGCAAGCAGCACGTCCAGCGTGACGAGCAGGTTCAGGTCGAGTCGTCTGAGATTATTCATGGCTATACCTGGAATATCAGGAATTCATTTCAAATATACCTTCGGCGGCGGCATCCTGTAGTCGTTCAATCAAAGGAGTGACGAACATGAATGTGCTGATCGTTTATGCCCATCCTGAACCGCGTTCGCTGAACGGCGCGCTGCGCGACTTTGCCGTCGAGCATCTCGAAGCGGCCGGCCACGCGGTGCAGGTGACGGATCTGTATGCGATGAACTGGAAGGCGGCGTTCGACGCGAACGACGTGACCGGTCGCGCACCTGACGCGCGGTTCGATCCGTCGCTCGACTCGAAGCTCGCATTCGCGGCCGGCACGCAAAGTGAAGATATCGCGCGCGAGCAGGAGAAGCTGAAGTGGGCCGACGCGGTGATCCTGCAGTTTCCGTTGTGGTGGTTCTCGATGCCGGCAATCATGAAGGGCTGGGTCGAGCGTGTGTATGCGTACGGTTTTGCGTATGGCGTCGGCGAGCATTCGGAGACGCGCTGGGGCAACCGCTACGGCGAAGGGTCGCTGGCCGGCAAGCGGGCGATGCTGATCGTCACGGCAGGCGGGTGGGAATCGCACTATAGTGCGCGCGGCATCAACGGGCCGATCGACGACGTGCTGTTCCCGATCCAGCACGGGATCCTGTATTACCCGGGGTTCGACGTGCTGCCGCCGTTCGTGATCTACCGGACGGGCAAGATGAGCGACGCACGCTTCGATGAAACGCGTGCGGCGCTCGGCAAGCGTCTCGATGCGTTGTGGACCGCGCCGCCGATTCCGTTCCGGCGACAGAACGCGGGCGATTACGAGATTCCGGCGTTGACGCTGAAGGAGGAGATCGTGCCGGGGACGGTGGGGTTTGCCGCGCATCTGGCGCACGCGTAGTGATGACGCATGGCGGGCCCGCTCGGGAAAGCGACGCGCGGGCATATCGACACCAGCGCGCGAATCGAGCCGTTTCCGGAGATCGGCGCGACGGATGAGCGGAAGCCGGCCGCGTGGCAACCCGCTCCACCCCGGCGGATGGCGTAACGAAACGGGCGGCCCGCGATGAAGTCGCGGGCCGCCCGTCTTGTCGGAACTCGATCGCCTGCTTACCGATCGTCTTCCCGCACCGAAGACGGATGCCGGCACAGCGCGCGCACTTCCATCTCCATATACGGGAACAGCGGCAACTGGCTCAGCAGGTCATGCAGTTGCTGCACGCTTTCGACGTCGAAGATGCTGACGTTCGCATACTGCCCGGCGATCCGCCACAGATGACGCCAGACACCTTCGTTCATCAGCCGCTGGCACATCGCCTTTTCTTCCGCCTTCAGCGTGGCCGCCTTGACCGGATCCATGTCCGTCGGCAGACGGACGGTCATTTCCACATGAAACAGCATCCTGCACTCCTTGCGTTGTCGATTCGTCGAACGGGAAGGCCGCTCACGCCTGCGCGCGGGCTCGCTCGACTTCGCTTGCCGGCACGTCCTGCTTTTCCTTGAGCAGCGAGAAATCGAAGTCGATCAGCGCGAACTGCCCGTCGACGCCGTACGGCTTGCCTTCCGCGCCTTCGGCCTGCTTCACTGCCGGGATCAGCCCGTCGCGCGTTGCAAATGCGAAGTCGTCCCACAGGTGCGGATCGCCTTCGATGTTGATCTGCGTCGTCAGCTTACGATAACCATCCGCCGAAACGAAGAAGTGAATGTGCGCGGGACGATGGCCGTGGCGGCCGAGCTGGTCGAGCAGTTGCTCGGTCTTGCCGCCCGGCGGCACGCTGTAGCCGACCGGCACCACGCTGCGGAAGCTGTAGCGGCCTTCCGCGTCGGTGCGGATCGAACGGCGCAGGTTGAACGCGGGCTGCGACTGGTCGAAGTACGAGTAGTTGCCGAGATGGTTCGCATGCCATACCTCGACGAGCGCGTTCGCGATCGGCGCGCCGTCGTGGCCGAGCACCTTGCCGCGCATCACGAGCGTCTGGCCCGGATCGGTGCCGTCGTCGAGGCGCGCATGGCCGACCGATTCCGGCGCGCCGGCAACGTACAGCGGCCCCTCGATCGTGCGCGGCGTGCCGCCCTCGATGCCGGCCTTCGCTTCGGCTTCGTCCATCCGCACGTCGAGGAAGCGCTCGAGGCCGAGGCCCGCGGCGATCAGGCCGAGCTCCTTGCCCGCTTCGTTCAGGTAGTTGAGCGCGGTCCAGAATTCGCTCGGCTGCACGTCGAAATCCTCGATCGTGTAGCAGATGTCCTTCATGATCCGGTTGACGATCGCGCGCACGCGCGGGTTGCCGGGCTTCTCCGCGGCGTCGTCGAACGTCTTCAGCAGGGCGTCGATGGCTTGCTTGTCCATGTGTGTCTCCGGTTTCGGTTGTCGTGTGGGGATCAGCGGGCGTCGCGCTTCATGCGTTCGATGCGGGCCCAGTCGAAGGTGATGCCGAGGCCGGGCGTCGCCGGCAGGTGCAGCTTGAAATCCTCGTAGCGCAGCGGCTCGACGAGGATTTCCTCGGTGAGCAGCAGTGGGCCGAACAGCTCGGTGCCCCATTTCAGCGAGTCGAACGTGCTGAACAGTTGCGCGGACGCCATCGTGCCGGCCGCGCCCTCGAGCATCGTGCCGCCGTACAGTTCGATGCCGGCCGCCGCCGCGATCGACGCGACGCTCGCCGCGCCCTGCAGGCCGCCCGATTGCGCGATCTTCACTGCGAACACGTCGGCCGCGCGATCCTGCGCGAGCGCGAACGCATCGACGGGGCCGTGCAGCGCCTCGTCGGCCATGATCGGCACCTGCGCGAGCTGCGTGAGGCGTTTCAGCCCCGCGCGGTTGGTCGCGGCGATCGGCTGCTCGACGAGGCTCACGCCCGCTTCCGCGAGCCGTGCGCCGGCCCAGATCGCGTCGGTTTCGCTCCATGCCTGGTTCACGTCGACCCGCACGTCGCCGCGCTCGCCGAGCGCGCGCTTGATCGCGACGACGTGTGCGACGTCGCTGGCGACCGCGTTCGAGCCGATCTTCAGCTTGAACGCACGATGGCGGCGCGCGTCGAGCATCGCTTCGGCTTCCGCGATGTCGCGCTGCGTGTCGCCGCTCGCGAGCGTCCAGGCGACATCCACCGCGTCGGCCCGGCGGCCGCCGAACAGTTCCGACAGCGGCACGCCGAGGCGGCGTGCCTGCCCATCGAACAGCGCGGTCTCGATCGCGCACTTCGCGAAGCGGTTGCCCTGGAACAGCTTGCGGGCGCGCGCCATCGCGGCGCCCGGGCGGGTCGCGTCCATGCCCTGCAGCAGCGGCGCGAAGTAGGTGTCGATGTTGACCTTGATGCTTTCGGGGCTTTCCTCGCCGTAGGCGAGACCGCCGATGGTCGTCGCCTCGCCGACGCCTTCGATACCGTCCGTGCATCGAACACGAACCAGCACGAGGGTCTGGCAATTCATCGTGGCGACCGACAATTTGTGGGGCCGGATCGTCGGCACGTCGACCAGCAAAGTCTCGATGCGTTCGATGGTGGCGGCAGTTGCTATCATGCGATTCCTCCTGTTGGTGCACATGGTAGGAATTCCCGCCCCGCGTCGTCCAACACTCTTTCCGACTACTTCCATACCTTTGAGGCATGAAATGGAATTGCGCCAGCTCCGCTACTTCATCGCCGTCGCCGAGGAAATGAACATCACGCGGGCGGCGGAGCGGTTGCACATGACGCAGCCGCCGCTGAGCCGCCAGCTCCAGGCGATCGAGGACGAGATCGGGCTGCCGCTGTTCGAGCGCGGCGCGCGGCCGCTGAAACTGACGGATGCGGGGCGCGTGTTCTATGCGCAGGCGAAACGCCTCGTCGACCAGGCCGACGAGCTCGGCCCGCTGACGCGGCGGCTCGCGCAGCTGTCGGAGCGGATCGTGATCGGTTTCGTGCCGTCGACGCTGTACGGCGCGCTGCCGGACGTGATCCGCGCGTTTCGCGAGGCGCAGCCGGACGTCGAACTGTCGCTGATCGAAATGTTCACGCTGGAGCAGCTCGGCGCGCTGAAGGGCGGGCGGATCGACGTCGGGTTCGGCCGCCTGCGGTTCGACGACGACCAGCTGGTGCGCGAGGCGCTGATCGAGGAAAAGCTGATCGCCGCGCTGCCGGTCGGGCATCCGCTCGCCGATCCCGATCGGCCGCTCGCGCTCGCGGATATCGCGAACGAGACGCTGATCGTTTATCCGAGCACGCCGCGGCCGAGCTTCGCCGATCAGCAGCTGTCGGCGCTGCGCGACGGCGCGCTGGTGCCGGCGGCCGTGCACGAGGTGCGCGAGCTGCAGACGGCGCTCGGGCTCGTGGCCGCGCAGGTCGGCGTGTCGCTGGTGCCGGAGAGCGTGGAGGGCGTGCGCGTGAAGGGCGTGGTTTACCGGCGGTTGCCGGAGCCGGCCGCGACGTCGCCGATCATCATGAGCCGCCGGCTGCACGGCGAAAGCGCCGCCACGGCCGCGTTCTGCGCGATTGCGCGGGAGATGATCGGGGCGTCGGCCTGACGGGCGTCGTCGTTTTCAGGCATTGCAACTAACGGTCTGTTTCGGCGGGCGCCGGTGGATGCGGAGGGGTTGTCGTAATGCCACGCGCGTCGATGCAAATGCCGCGCCGGTTTTGCGGGTCGCAGGCCATAAGCCATAAGCCATAAGCC
>NZ_LDUL01000021.1:0-14239 GCF_001043615.1 Burkholderia sp. LK4 | reverse complement strand
ACACGAAATTCCTGACAGGCCCGCTTGGGCCAGCGACCTGAATTCGCCGGCATCGCCGATACCATCCTCGTTCGCATCGATCCAGACTTGCAGCCCGTTCAGTTCCGCGCCGGACAATTTGCCGTCGCGGTTCGCGTCGCGCGACTGGAGCGCGCTGACGCTTACTCCCCACCGGTTCGCGTCGAGCAGGACAGGCGTCTTGTCGGCGATGGAAGCGGCTTTGTCGAATGCAGCGCTTTTGGCTTCGTAGAATGCACCGATCGGGTTGTACCAGCCGGGCGGCATCGTGAACCCGTAATCGTTCCGGCCCCCGTAGGTAAGCGTTCGGGAAATGATCTGGCTAAGGTCGAGGAAACTCGTGCCGCTCAGCAGTCCTGTTGTGCGATATCGCGACAGCAGGCTGTCCGCAAAGGCAGCATCGCGGACGTTGGACAGGTCGTAGCGCTGGCCTCCGTTCACGACGAAATTGCGATCGGCAACGCCATCGCCGTTGGTGTCTTCGCGGATTACGCTGGCGCCTTCGCCGAGGCGGGTTTCTGTTTTGATGTTGTCGAACACGCCGTCGCTGTTGATGTCGGTCCGCGTGGTGGCAATTCGGCCATCATCTGTGTAGCGAGTTTCCTGAAGCTTGACGCCATTCGCTGCGTACCTCACATACTCCATCATCTGGCCAGTCGGGCCGTATAATGTTGCAGCACTCATTACCCCGCTGTTGTACTCGTTGACTTGCGTCGAGCCCGTAGAGAAAATCAGCTTCGTCGATATGATAAAACCTGTCGCCATATCCAGCACATAACTCTCTCCGACAACTGGCGCTTGAGACAACCGCTTTTCCGACGCTCCGTAAGCTGATCCGCTTTGCTCATAGTATGTCGTATCCGGATTCGCCCCGGGATATGCCCGAGATAGGTAGTTTTCTGCCACCTCGAGCATGATCCTCTCCAGCACCTCGGCAGCTATTTTCCCAACATTGGCTTCGTAGACCCTAGTGAATGCATCCTTGATGTTAAACCCCGGGGCCGCAGCGTCATCCTCTCGATCTCCCAATACAGGAATCACTCTCTTATCTTTTTTCGAGATTTCTCGGGCCACCACCCAATTGTTATAAGCCGCCTCGGCCTCTCGTGTCACTCCAACCATTGCGGCCGAGTGATAGTCGTCTTTTTTTCCCGTCATGTATTCCTGCTCACGAGCCTGATCCCGACTGTGATTTACGTAATGTCCGATTTCATGACTGAGCACACCAACAAACACTGCGGGGTCGAGGTCTTTATAAGTTCCACCGTTATATTTTGAAAAGACAATCCCGGAACCATCTAGCCTCCAGAATATGCCACGCCCCTCATTTGAGACTTCCATTTCCCCGACGGCCCCACTAATTACATCAGCCTCATATGCAAGCAATTGCCGCACAAGAGTGTCACTTTTATTGATAAGATCGATCACCTCAGCATTGAGATGCAACTTGGCAAACATTTTTTCACTACCAGATATCATGACCATAGCACTATCTCCCCACAAATCCCTGACTCAACCCCACCTCAATGAGGCACCCATCGCTGCCAAATCTAAAATAAGCCTGAACGATCGCTGTTGAATCACCCCTATATATATACTCCCCACCGAAACCGACAAAATATCGACCCTTGCCATTAAAAACATCCAACAGATCGACATTCGTCACGCACACCATATCCGGATTCAATTTGAATCGAATTTGAACCCTCATCGGCTCACCGGCGCCTTCAAAGAACATTCCGTAATAAACCGCCGAATCTTTTTCAAATTCTTTCGCCTGACGTTCGGCTCGCCGAACCAGCCGGCGTCCAAACACCGTTGATGCTCCAGACGCCATATAATTGGCATCCTCCGTCACTGAAAAATCGACACGCAAGCTCCTGCCGACCGCATCAACGTCAGCCAGATTATCTGAATCAACAATATTTTTTACATCTTGAAGAAATTTCCGTCGCTCACGAACAGGCATCTCATTCACAGGAAGGGGGGCACATGCCGATATCGCAAATGCGACCAACGCTCCAAGTAAAATTATAAATCTACCCATTAAATCCCCCAACACCGCCCAACAACAAAAGCAAACCCTTCCGCCGCCTCACTCAAAAGTTTAAATAGGCGATTAACACACGACATAAAATTTCAATAGCACGGCTGCCCACCCGAATATCATCAGGAGCAAATCAAGCGATCAGCACACTGAAAATGTGTAAAGTGAAAATTTGCCGACAGCAACAACACCTCAACAGCACCTCAAAAACTTATTTCTCGATGACGTCATCGACAGCACTGCCGCAATCAACCAGATGCGTATTCACAAACACTTGCGCCTCATCCACCATCGCTCACACATCATGCATTCTGTCGATTTTTGTAAATACCAACTCGGGAGACGCATCCACTACCTGAAATATGAAAAATAATCCTCGTTTTTGCACCCTCATTGTCACGCACGTACATCATAAACGCATTTATATCCATAATCGGATATCCCCCAACATCGTCAAATACATCAATGAAGTCGTATGGCGCAATACAGATCACCTCAAAATCCACCGGAAACGATATCGAAACCCTAAATGAATCACTCCCTTTAGTCTGGAATATGTCATAAGTAAATTCTCGATGTCGATAATATTCTTTAGAAAATGCGTAGCGCGTCACATTGATGGAATACCCCTTGATAGAACGATTATCCTCTCCGATGACGGAAATCTTTGAATTTCGCTGATAGCCAACCCTCATCAACTTAGAAACAAATCCTACGTCTTCCAGATCACCCGAATCTGCAACAGCTTTGACATCACTCAAGAACTGATACGGCGACCGAATTGGCAGTTCACTTGCCGGCTTAATTACGCACGCCGAGGTAATCCCAACAACTAAAATTAGTAACCCTATATTTTTTGTACGAATCGTGTCTCTACTCACATCACCTCACTGTTCATATCAGTCCCCTGCCCACCTTCCCAAGCTCACCGCCCAACCTCCATCGGCCCCTCAAAAGATATAGAAAGAATTGAAAGAAAACAAGGGAAGTTATTATTTTCAGACACATACTAAAAACAAAAACAATTTCGTAACTATCCGATTACTCACTGCCCCAACCTCATCAGCAAATCGACACGTTGCCCCCCCAAGCCAGTTCGCAGCCCCTATAAGAGCCATCGGCTTATACGCTGCCCGTTGCTCGAGCGTTCGGAGTGAGTCGTTTGAGGTCAATGCGATAGGCACCGGCTTGTAAACTTTCGGCGCGTCGCGTTTACTTTCACTTTTTGCGTGAATGCCTTGGCCCTGGAAACACCGTGCTGGACGGAAACTGAATTTGTCGACCTTGACCTTGGCGACGCGCGCTTGAACAACGAATACATGTGTCCGCAGGGCCAGGCATTGCCTTACAGCACGACCATTCGGGTCGGCTACCGGGAATACAAATCCAACGCGCAGATCTCCCGACGCTGCCCGGTACGGGCGCAGTGCACGAACAGTGCGAACGCGGTGAAGGTGGGGCCCGCCATGTCTGGGAGCGCGCCAAGGAGCAGGGGGCGCCAGGCGGCTAACCGAGTGGGGTCAACGCGTTTACGCGCGGCGCAAGGAGACGATGGAGCGCAGCTTCGCCGATGCCAAGCAACTGCATGGGCACCGTTATGCCCGCATGCGGGGGCTCCGCAAGGTGGCCGAGCAGTGCTTGTTGGCCGCGATGGCACAAAACATCAAGAAGATTGCGATGCTGCCGGCACGGCAGCGGAAAAAAGGGCCCGCGGGTTCCCGCTTGGCTATTCGCACGCGGCCTGCTGTGCCTGGTAAGCCGTTTGTGCAGCCCATCGGCCTACTCGCTTCTCGCGATCCTCCAAGCCGGCTCCTAGAAAAACAAAACCCCACGCTTCGAAAAACGTGGGGTTCGTCAGCAGTCCGAGCCGACGTATGGCCGGCTTTCCCGCTTGAAACGATTACGACGCTACATCAGTCGCCTGATGGAATCATCGCAAACAACATGCCAATGCCACCCCGACATCAAACATCAAACTTCACACCCTGCGCCAGCGGCAGCTGCCGGCTGTAGTTGATCGTATTCGTCGCGCGGCGCATATACGCCTTCCACGCATCCGAACCCGACTCGCGGCCGCCGCCCGTTTCCTTCTCGCCGCCGAACGCGCCGCCGATCTCCGCGCCGCTCGTGCCGATGTTCACGTTGACGATCCCGCAGTCGCTGCCCGCTGCCGACATGAACTGCTCGGCCTCGCGCATGTCGTTCGTGAAGATCGCCGACGACAGGCCTTGCGGCACCGCGTTGTGCAGTTCGATCGCGTCATCGAAGTTGTCGTAGACCATCACGTACAGGATCGGTGCGAACGTCTCGCGCTCGACCACGGCCGATTGCTTCGGCATCCGCACGATGGCCGGACGCACGTAATACGCATCCGCGTGACCGACGTCGACGCGCTCGCCACCCTTCACCTCGCCGCCCTGCTCGCGTGCGTCGCCCAGCGCCTTCTGCATCGCATCGAACGATGCGCGATCGACCAGCGGGCCGACCAGCGTGCCTTCTTCAAGCGGGTTGCCGACCTTCACCGACGCGTAGGCCTTCTCGATGCGCGGCAGCAGTTGCTCGACCAGGCTGCGATGCACGATCAGGCGGCGCAGCGTCGTGCAGCGCTGGCCGGCCGTGCCGACCGCCGCGAACGTGACCGCGCGCACCACGAGATCCAGGTCCGCGCTCGGCGCGACGATCATCCCGTTGTTGCCGCCGAGTTCGAGGATGCCGCGCGCGAGACGCTGGCTCAGCACCTTCGCGACTTCCTGGCCCATCCGCACACTGCCCGTCGCGCTGACGACCGGCACCTTCTTCGACGCCGTCAGCACCTCGCCGACATCGCGCATGCCGAGCACCAGCTGGCTCAGGCCCTTCGGCGCGACGCCCGGATGCGTCTTCTCGAACTCGCGGAGCGCCTTCTCGAGCAGCACGTGGCACGCGATCGCGGTGAGCGGCGTCTTCTCGGACGGCTTCCACACGACCGAATCGCCGCACACGAACGCGAGCGCCGCGTTCCAGGCCCACACCGCGACCGGGAAGTTGAACGCCGAGATCACGCCGCACACGCCGATCGGGTGCCACGTTTCCATCATCCGGTGGCCCGGGCGCTCGGAGGCGATCGTCAGGCCGTAGAGCTGGCGCGACAGGCCGACCGCGAAATCGCAGATGTCGATCATTTCCTGCACTTCGCCCAGGCCTTCCGACGTGATCTTGCCGGCTTCGAGCGTGACGAGGCGGCCCAGTTCGGCCTTGTGCTCACGGAGCACGTTGCCGAACACGCGCACGAACTCGCCGCGCACCGGCGCCGGCACCGTGCGCCACTTGAGGAATGCGTCGTGCGCGGCGTCGATCTTGCGCTCGGCGTCGGCGGGCGTGTCGACGGCCAGCGTCGCGAGCGTCGCGCCGTCGAGCGGCGAACGTGCGGTCAGCGCATTGCCTTTCCACTGGGCGAGATCGATATCGAGCGCGGCAAGAATGTCGTTGAATTGCATCACTTCCTCTTCAGGGACAGATTGATCGGTGCGGCGGCAGCGCCGCCCGCGTGATTCGATTGGAGCGCGTTCGCGCGCCCTGTGCAAGCGGATGCGCCGCGCGGCAGGCCCGGTGCGCCGTGCGGCGCATTGCGCCGCGCCACCGCCGGAAGCCCGGCCGGACGGCGCGCTCCCGCCTCGCAAGGCACGATCCATGAAACACATTGTCGGTGGCCACAAGTCGGGCCGCTATTGATATTAACTCACGACTTCATTCCCAAAACGCAACAACTCGGCATGCCGATCCGATGCGCTTGCGCGCCGATACGGGACGCTTCCAAAGCCCGTAGACGGGCAGGAGGACACATCGCGACACGACGCAAGTTGATGACAATCCTGCATCACCCTGTGCGGAAATATCGTTTGCCGGCCGTGCATCGGGCACACACAATCGTTGCGACGTCGAGGTGCAACGCACCCGGCGCGCCGCCGGCCGCCACAACGGCAGCCGGACGCCTGACGAAGGCGACACGCACCGCGCCCCGGCTCACCGGCGCGCTTTCGCACCGCATCACCGCTGCCCGGCCCGCAGCAGGCAACGCGTCGCGCTTCGTCACCGAAAAATAATCCCGGAGACAGCGCCCAGCGCCCGCCATGCATTCAGATGCCCGCCCCGATTCGCCTCGTCCGTCCGGCTCGCCGCCCGCGAAGCCGTCCCTCCACCGTGCGCTGCAGGCACGCCATCTGCGGATGATCGCGATCGGCGGCTCGATCGGCACGGGCCTGTTCGTCGCGTCCGGCGCGTCGATCTCGCAGGCCGGCCCCGGCGGCGCGATGCTCGCGTACCTGGTGATCGGCCTGATGGTCTATTTCCTGATGACGAGCCTCGGCGAAATGGCCGCGTTCATGCCGGTGTCGGGCTCGTTCGCGACCTACGGCGCGAAGTTCGTCGACGAAGGTTTCGGCTTCGCGCTCGGCTGGAACTACTGGTACAGCTGGGCCGTGACGCTGGCGGTCGAACTCGTCGCCGCGCAGCTCGTGATGCACTACTGGTTCCCGCACGTGCCGGGCGTCTGGTGGAGCGCGCTGTTCCTCACGTTGATCTTCGCGCTCAACGCGCTGTCGGTGCGCGGCTTCGGCGAAGCCGAATACTGGTTCGCGCTGATCAAGGTGCTGACGGTGCTCGCGTTCGTCGGCGTCGGCCTGCTGATGATCTTCGGGATCATGCAGGGCGGCCCGAGCGCGGGCTGGGGCAACTTCACGATCGGCGACGCGCCGTTCGCCGGCGGCTGGGCAACGATGCTCGGCGTCGCGATGATCGCGGGCTTCTCGTTCCAGGGCACCGAAATGATCGGCGTCGCGGCCGGCGAATCGGAAAACCCGCGCACGACGATCCCCCGCGCGGTGAAGCAGATCTTCTGGCGCATCCTGCTGTTCTATGTGTTCGCGATCTTCGTGATCGGCGTGCTGATTCCCTATACCGACCCGAGCCTGCTGAAGAGCGACGTGACCGACATCGGCGTGAGCCCGTTCACGCTCGTGTTCCGCCACGCGGGCCTCGCGTTCGCGGCCGGTGTGATGAACGCGGTGATCCTGACGGCCGTGCTGTCGGCCGGCAACTCGGGCATGTACGCGTCGACGCGGATGCTCTACAACCTCGCGGTCGAAGGCCGCGCGCCGAAGATCTTCGCGAAGCTGTCGCGCGGCGGCGTGCCGCGCAACGCGCTGTATGCGACGACGGCCGTCGGCGCGCTGTGTTTCCTCACGTCGCTGTATGGCGACAAGACGGTCTACCTGTGGCTGCTGAACACGTCGGGCATGGCCGGCTTCATCACGTGGCTCGGCATCGCGGTCAGCCACTACCGGTTCCGCAAGGGGTTCCTGAAACAGGGCTACCGGCTCGACCAGCTGCCGTACCGGTCGAAGTGGTTCCCGTTCGGCCCGCTGTTCGCATTCGCGTTGTGCACGGTCGTCGCGCTCGGCCAGGATTACCAGGCGTTCCTCTCCGACAAGATCGACTGGGTGGGCGTCGCCGCGACCTACATCGGCCTGCCGTTCTTCCTCGCGATCTGGCTCGGCTATGCACTCGTGCGCAAATGCCGCCTCGTGCGCTACGAAGACATGGAAATCGCGCCGTGGATCGAACGCAACGTGACACCCGAAACCGCGCCGCAGGCCGAAACCGGCTACGCGGGCTACATCGCCCGTCCGGCCAGCCCGACGCCGGGCACCTGACCGCGCGGATCGGCCCGCACCAGCCCACTTCGCACCGGCCGCCGCCAAGTCGCGACAGCCGGTGCCCCGCGCCCCCATTCGACGCGGCGCGCGCGTTCAGGCAAGATCGACGCGCGCCGCCTGTTTTTCCGCCGTCACGAGTCAACGAAATCGCATGCAGAACTTCTACGAAGCCACCGTTACCCGCCAGCCCTACCCGCAACTGACCGGCACGATCGATACGCAGGTCTGCATCGTCGGCGGCGGCCTCGCCGGCCTGTGCACGGCGCTCGGCCTGGTCGAGCGCGGCGTGCATGACGTCGTCGTGCTCGACAGCGAACGGGTCGGCTTCGGCGCCTCGGGCCGCAATGGCGGCTTCGTCTTCGGCGGCTACAGCCTCGACAACGCCGACCTGCTGCGCACGCTCGGCCGCGACGAGGGGCGCCGGCTATACCGGCTCACCGTCGATGCGGTCGACCTGATCCGCGCGCGGATCGCGCGCTACGGCATCGACTGCGACATCGTCGACCAGGGCGTGATGCTCGCGAACTGGTTCGACGATCCTTCGAGGCTCGACAGCGTGCGCACGCTGATGAAGGACGAACTCGGCGTCGACTGGGAACCCGTTTCGACGGACGCGCTGCGCAAGCGGCTGAAGACGCAGCGCTATTACGGCGGCCTGTTCGAGCCGAACGCGTTCCACTTCCATCCGCTCAAGTACGTGCTCGGCGTCGCGGGGGCCGCATCGCGAGGCGGCGCGCGCGTGTACGAACGCTCGGCCGCGCTCGGCATCGCGCGCGAAGGTGCCGGGTACGTCGTGCGCACCGCACAGGGCACGGTGCGCGCGAAGGACGTCGTGTTCGCCGGCGGAGGTTATGCACGCGGCGTGTCGCCGCGCATCGAGCGCGCGGTGCTGCCGATCGCGACCTACGTGATCGCGACCGAGCCGCTCGGCACGCGCCTGCCCGACGCGATTGACGCACCGTACGCGATCTACGACACGCGTTTCGCGTTCGACTATTACCGCCCGCTGAAGGACACGCGCATCCTGTGGGGCGGCCGGATCTCCGTGCTCGACCGCGGCCCCGACGCGATCGCCCGCCTGCTGCGGCGCGACCTGCTGCGCGTGTATCCGCAACTGGATGACGTGAAGGTCGACTACGCGTGGGGCGGCCTGATGAGCTACGCGCGGCACAAGATGCCGCAGATCGGCCGCGACGCGGACGGCGTGTGGCACGCGATCGCGTTCGGCGGCCACGGGATGGCGCCGACCACGGTCGCCGGCGAAGCGCTCGCGGCCGCACTGGCCGAAGGCCGGCCGGTGCCGGAAGGCTTCAACGCGTTCGGGCTCACGCGCACGTTCGGGCTGGCGGGCCTCGCGGCTGCGCAGCTCACGTACACGGCGTACCAGGCCCGCGACGCGCTCGCGTCCTGCCGCCGCTGAGCGGCCGCGGCGGCCGGAACCGCCCCGCCGATTAGAGCGGAAGGTCGGCCGGGCGGGGATTTCCCGCATGCTAGAATGCCTTTTCCACGCCGCCGAAGCCACAATAAAGTCACATGAAAGCAGGAAGCAAGGCCGCCACGTCCGATACCCGCGCGCTTCCGTCCGATGCGCGGCGCAAATACGATCCCGAGCAAACCAAGCGCAACATCCTCGATGTCGCCACGCAGGAATTCTCCGCGATGGGGCTCGCCGGCGCGCGCGTCGACGCAATCGCCGAGCGTACCAACACGACGAAGCGGATGCTCTACTACTACTTCGAAAGCAAGGAAGGCCTGTACGAGGCCGTGCTGGAGAAGGTGTACGGCGACATCCGCGCACTCGAGCAGGAGCTGCACGTCGGCGACATGGAGCCGCGCGAAGGCATGCGCCGCCTCGTCGAATTCACGTTCGACTATCACGACAAGCATCGCGACTTCGTCCGCCTCGTGTCTATCGAGAACATCCACGGCGCGAAGTATCTCGAACAGCTCAAGTCGTTCAAGAACCGCAACGTCAGCATCATCAAGACGCTCGAGGAACTGGTCGAGCGCGGCGCGGCGAGCGGCGCGTTCCGCAAGGACATCGACGCATTCGACCTGCACCTGCTGATCAGCTCGTTCTGCTTCCACCGCGTGTCGAACCGCTACACGTTCGGCGCCGCGTTCGGACGCGACCCGTCGGCGCCGCGCCTGCGCGCCCGGCATCGCGACACGATCGCCGACGCCGTGCTGCGCTACGTCGCCGCATAAGCGACGGCGGCGGCCGGTTTCCCGGCCGGCCTCATACCGGGCGCGCGATATCCGCGCCCGTCGCCTTCTCGTGGGTCAGTCCGTCGGCGCGGCCGACGCCAGTGCGATCCGCGCCTTCTCTTCCGGGCTTCCCGCCACGTAATACTTCTTCGCCCAGCTCGAATCGGGCGCAAGCGCGAGCCGCGCATGCGTGCCCGTGCCGGTGCCCGTGCCGTGCTGCTTCGCATTGATCGTCAATGCCCGCGCGCGATAGTGCTCGTAAAGCCGCAGGAATTCCGCGAGATAGATCGCCGCGATCCGCTGGTCGCGGATCTCGAGCAGGTTCTCGTCGTTGTACTGCTCCGAGTTGCGGCTCATGTTCGCCGAACCCGTATAGATGACGGGATTCGCGCCCTCCGCATCGATCACGATGAACTTGTGATGGATCACGACGGGCGGGAAGGCGGGTGCCGGTTCACCCGGAAACAACCGCAATTCCGGCTCGAAACCCTGCGGCACGGTGGCCGGCGAAAAATACGCGGCATCGATCACGTCGCGGTTGTCGCGGCTGCGGTGATACAGCTCGAGGTTCGCGAGCGTCGCCGCATCGAGCGTCTGGCCGGCCTGCTGCGCGGCATCGGCCTTCGTCGCGCTGCCGGCGTTGATCCTGTTCACCAGCCCGAACATCATCAGCCCGCGGTCGCCGGCCGCGAAGCACGCGTCGCGCAGCGCCGCGTCGGTCGGCATGAACAGGCAGAACGACACCGAATGCTTCGCGGCCGCGATCGCGGCGACGATCGTGTCGATCTCGGTGCGCTGCCCCGCCGGCTCCGGCGAAAACGCGAGCCGCACCTGCGCGCTGCCGATCGTCATCGGTTCCGACCAGCCCGGCGACAGCCGCGCGGTCGCCGCGATCGGCGGATTCCCGGCCAGCGCATGCGCACGCGCGTTGTAGAGCGCGGCAAGCTCGGGCGAATCGAACGCGTGCAGCACGTTCGCCTGCTCCGTGAGCCCCTCGGTCGTGAAGTTCGCGGAGCCGGTCAGCACACGCGCGGGCGCCGGGTTCGACGCCGCATCGGTCACGATGAACTTGTCGTGCATGATGTGCGTCCTGTCGCGCGGCGCGAGCGTCGCGAGCCCCTGCAGCGCGTCGACGGCCGGCTGGTTCGGCGACGGTAGCGGCGGCTTGCCCTTGCGCGCCTTCGTGTGCGCGTCGTAGACGATCGCGAGCGACGCTTCACCGTGGGTGCGCCCGAACGCTTCGAACGCGGGCAGCGCCCACAGCGTGTCGGTCAGGTGATAGACGGCCGACGCCGCGCGCGATGCCGGCTCGAGCATCTCCGCGAACACCTGCTCCATGTCGTTCGCGAGCCAGGTGCGCAGCTTCAGCGCCTGCGCGTCGCTCGGCGCCGCATTCGGCGCGAGGCCCAGCGCCGCCACCTGCTTGGCGAACGCCTGCGAACTGACCACCGCGCGGTTGAACCACGTGCCGATGCCGTCCTCGACATGGGCGGGCAGCACGACGTCGCACACACCGGCTTGCGCGTCGAGTACCTGCAGATTCGCCGGCGTGCCGACGACCGGATACACGTCGTAGCGAAACGACGCGCCGCGATCCTGCGGATCGATGCGCGCATCCCACCACATGAATTTCTGGATCGGCGCCTGGTCGGTCGGCGCGTCGCCCTGTGTGTGCGCGGCCGGGCCGTCGAACGTCAGGCGGTTCGGCAGCCAGCTGTCCGGCGCGCGCGTCTTGCCGTCGGCCGACCAGAAGCCCGGCGTGCGCCGGATCGCGAAACCGAGGAAATCGGCACGCGACGCCGCATCGGGCCAGTCGAAGGCCAGCAGGACCAAGGTGGGGGAAAGATAGCTGCGCACGCTGACGGTCATTCGTTGCTCCCTGGCCTGGCGGCCGGTCGAGGTGAATGAGTCAGTCTTGACGGCGGTTCTTCCCGCGGAATGACGGTTCGATGAACCTTGTATGTCCGGCGCGCGTCAGTCGCACACGAGCAGCTCGATCCCGCGCGCGGTCAGCGCGCGGCGCACGGCCTTGTCGGGCGCGCGCTCGGTCACGAGATAGCGCGCGGCGGCCGTGCCGTTGATCCGCACCGGCGTCACGCGGCCGAATTTCGAATGATCTGCGACGATCATCGCCGTGCCGGCCGCCGCGATCATCCGGCTGCGCACCTCGGCCGCGAGCCGCGAGTAGTCGGTGCATTCGCCGTCGGGCGTGATGCCGCCGGCGCCGATGAACGCGAAATCGACGTGGTACTGCGCGAGTTGCTGGATCGTGTCGAGCCCGAAGGTGGCGTCCTCGTCGTCGGACAGCTCGCCGCCGAGCAGCGTCACGCGATTGCCGTTGCGTCGCGCGAGCACGAACGCGGTGCGCCAGTCGTTCGTGTAGATCGACAGCCGGTGCCGGTCGGCGAGCGCGAGTGCAACCGCATGCGGCGTGCTGCCCGAATCGATCAGCACCGACGCATCGTCGGGCACGAACTCGGCTGCGCGCCGCCCGATCGTGCGCTTCGCTTCGGCATTCGCGGCTTCGCGCTCCGACAGGCTCGGCTCACGGCGATCCGCGGCCAGCGCGCCGCCGTGCGTCATCACGAGCAGGCCGCGTGCGGCCAGTGCGTTCAGGTCGCGCCGCACGGTCTCGCGCGACACGTCGAGCGAGCGGACGAGTTCCGCGACCGACAATGCGCCCGACCGTCCGAGCTCCGACAGGATGAATTGATGACGTTGTTCCGCCAGCATCGCGTGTGCGCCCGAGGCGACTGGTAATGGGTAAGCCGCCCATTGTATTACGGCCGTTTGACCGGCATTTGACGGCGGCGGGACGCCGGGCGGGCCGCGTTTCCCGAAAGCGAAATTCTGTATTGCCCGACGCGCGCGAATCGGCGCGGCGCCGGTTGCTACACTTTGCGCTTCGCCGAACGACAGACCAAGCAAAGGGGCTCGCGCCATGTATCGCAAAGGCAGTGTGATCGAAATCCAGTTTCCACCCGAACGACTCAACGACGCGGCCGGCGATCCGTACTGGATAGACCTGACGCTCGACGAGGCCCGCCGGCTCTACGAACAGCTCGCCACGCGCTTCGCGACCGACGCCCGCGCCAACCAGCCGCTCGACACGTTCTCGATCGACTGATCTCCGCTGCTTCACGCCCTTCCGCTGCGCACGCCGGGCGGCGCTCGTCCCGTTCCCTCGGCACCGACCGGCCCGCACCGACGGCCGCACGTGGTGCACGTGGCGCACATTCGGCACGCCGCATGAGTGCAGGATTCGACAAGACGCCGGCATCGCTTCCCCCGATACTGGCCGACTTCACGATTCTGTCCGGCCGCATCGCGGCCCGCCATGCATGCTGACCTCGCTCGTCGCCGCCGCTTTCGTCGCACTCTGGTCCACCGGCTTCATCGTTGCCCGGGCCATCAAGCCCTACGCCGATCCCAACCTGTTCCTGCTTGCGCGTTTCGCGGGCACGGCCGCGCTGTTCGGCACGGTGGCGCTCGTCGCGCGCGCGCCGTGGCCGGCCCGGCGCGAATGGCCGCGCCACCTGATCGCGGGCGCGCTGCTGCAGGGCGTCTATCTCGGCGCGAGCTACTGGGCCGTCGCGCAAGGGCTGAACGCAGGCGTCATGGCACTGCTCGGCGCGCTGCAGCCGCTCGCCACCGCCGTGCTCGCCGTACCGCTGTTCAACGAGCGCCTGCCCGCGCGCGGCTGGCTCGGGATGGCGCTCGGGCTCGCCGGCGTCGCGCTCGTGCTCACGCCGAAGGTGACGGGCGGTGTCGCGTCGGCGCCGGGCGCCGCGCCTGCGTGGCTCGTCGTCGCCGTCTCGGTGCTCGCGGTCGGGTCGATCACCGCCGGCTCGCTGTACCAGAAGGGCAAGCTCGCGCAAAGCGACCTGCGCACGGCGGTTGCCGTGCAGAATTTCGGCGCGGCGATCGTCGCGGCCGTCTTCGTCGCGCTGCTACACGAAACCCGCTGGATCGGCGCGCCGGCGCTGTGGGTGTCGCTGGTGTGGGGCGTCGTGTTCCTGTCGGGCGGCGCGGTCACGATGCTGATGTGGATGCTGCGCCGCGGCAACGCCGCGCGCGCGACGTCGCTGCTGTTCCTCGCGCCGCCGCTGGCCGCGCTGCAGGGCTACTGGCTGTTCGGCGAAACGCTCGCGGCGATCCAGCTCGCCGGCTTCGCGCTCGCGCTGGTGGGCGTCGTGCTCGCGCGGCGCTGACGCGCGCCGCCGGGCCGGGCCGGGCCGGGCCGGTGCACGTGTCGGTGTCGGTGTCGGTGTCG
>NZ_LDUL01000020.1:0-104419 GCF_001043615.1 Burkholderia sp. LK4 | reverse complement strand
GCGGAGAAGTTGCAGCGAGGGGCGGTGGCGGCATGAGGCGCCGGGGCGCGGCCGGGGTGGCCGTGCCGCCGGTCGCCGCGGTGTCGGCGTCCCGGAAAAGCCGCGTGTCGATGCCGCGGTTTCAGTTGCGGGATTGATCCGGAACAGCGCCATGCCCCGCGCGATCGCGCAGTGCGGCGGGCAATTTCCACAGCATCAGTTCGCGCGTGCCGATTGCCCACAGCGCGGAACCGTCCCACGAAAAGGCCAGCGCCTGGATCTCGCTGTTTTTGGGTAGCGACGATGCGTCGAGCTGCACGGGCGTGCGGCCCTGGGCGACATCCCAGAGTGCCACGCGATGTTGCCAGCCGCCCGCCTTGTAGGTCGTACCCATCGCAAGGAAGCGACCGTTTGCCGAACGGGCGGCGGCCTTGAAGGTGTCGGCAGCGCCCAGCAGGGCCGACAGTACGTGCCCGTTCTTGAGATCCACCACGTGCATGCCGACGAAGTGCGCCCGTTTCGGGCCCGGGGCCTGCACGGGAGGTGGCGTGCTGCCGTCGTCGTCGAGCAACAGCTCGAAGCCTGTCGCGATCCATTGACCCTGCGGCGAGCCGAGCGGCTTGGGCGCCCAATGAGCGACGCCGGCGGCGCTGACGGAATCCGGCGAGCCAAAGCGCCGGGGCAACACGATCGTACGCAGCGTGCGGCCGGTGCGGGCGTCCAGCTCGGCGAGCCCTTGCGAATCCTCCGTCCAGTAGCTCCCGGAAGGCCGCCAGCGTACCGGCCAGATCAGCGCATTGCTGCCGTTGCTGATCTCGTCCATCAGCGACTGGCGTACCGACGACAGCGTCGTGACGAACGGCCATGGATCGTCGTTGCCCGGCGGCGGTGACGCCGGGCGCTGCACGGTCAGGAACGCGGAGCCGACCGGATTCGCGTCCTTCTCGCCATGCCGGAGGTCATGCCAGAAATTGGCCGGCAGGTCGTCATCGAGAATCCAGGACATATCGCTCATCTGATGGTCTCGCCAATCGGTTTCGCTCGGCCAGACGACTTCATGACGATCGACCTTGCTGCTCGCGATGTCGTATCGGTACAGGCATGGCTTGCTCTTGGCGTCGGGCTGGCCGTCGAACCAGACGGCGCTGCCGTCGCCGTTGATCATCATCTGTCGCGGCCCCTCCTTGCCGTGCCAGATTTCGTCCGCCTGCAACGCGCCGTTGGCCGCGCGCAGCCGCCACACGTACTCGTTCCAGCCGCGGTTGTCGGCCACCTGGGCGCTGAACAGCAGGCTGCCATCCGGCAGGCCGAGGATGTCGTGCGGGTACAGCAACGTGCGTTGCGACGGATCGGTCACGAAGCTGTCCCAGCGGATGATCGACGGCCTGATTACCGGGGCGCTCGGATCCGGCGCCACCGGCTTGATGGCAGGGGGCGGCATCGACGGTGCCGAGGGCAACTGCCATGCAGCGGGCGACTTGGCGATTTCCAGCCTGGCCGGCAGTGCGGACAATGCGTCGGTCAATGCCGTAAACAAGTCGGCCGGGACGACGGAGATGCCGGTCCTGCTGGATTGCGTCCGGTTGCCGCTGAACACGTCCAGGTCCTGGAGTGTCAATGCCTTCCACAGGCTGTAGTCGGGGTTGGGCCGGGAGTCGACGCGACCGAACTGAACGACCGTCGCCGGATGCCCGAATATGGCGCTCGTGTCCTGCACCCTGACGAACAGCGCGCTGCGGTACTGGCCGGTGATGCCGTCGCTGTGATCCTGGCGGGCCTCCCAGAACGCGTAGGTGGGTTGCAGCGCGGGCAGGCCGGAGCCGCTGAACAGCCGGTCGACGCGGGCCCGGGCCTGATCCATGCGCCAGTCCAGTTCCTGCCGGGTGATTGCGCCTTGTTGCAGCGCCTGCTGCAGTTTCGGCAGGGTCGCATGGTCGGCGATGGCTGCGCGCAGGTCCGGCCGGCGCGACAACAGGACATGGCTCCAGGGGTCCGGCAAACTCTGCAACTGCCAGCTATCGGCACTGGCCTTGACCGGGCTCGTCCGTTGCAGCACGCGCTCCACGAGCGGCTGCACCTGATCATAGGGAGCGGAGACCAGCAGGAACACGGCTCCCGCATAAGCTTGCCGGTTCTTGCCGTTGTCCCAGATCAGCACCTGTTCGCCTCGACGGGCGGCTACTTCGTAATCGTCGTCGTGCCCGGTGTCGTGCAGTTGCTCGAATCTCCAATGCAGGCCGTCGACGGTGGTGTCTGGCAGCGGGTCGGCCCGGCAGGCGAGCGGGAGTGCGATGCCGATCAGAATCGACAGGAAGCATGCGAGGCGTTTTCTCATTGACGTTGTGCCCGGATGCAGCGGGAATTTGGACGTACCGATTCTAAGCGCGGTGTCGTGTGCTTACTGCGGTGTGGCGGGTGGCATTGCGCGGGGTATCGATTCTTGCGCCGTTCGGTATCACCGCGTACAGGCGTTGATGATGCCTTGCTTGAGATTGATGCGAAATTTGTTCAGGTCGCCGGGTGCTGAGCGCAGCTTGAAGAGATTGGGGGCGACCCGGAGATACCAGGTGCCGTGGCGATCGCGTCGGGGGCAGGGAATTTTGATCATCCGTGCCACTTGCCGCGGCATCGGGAAAATGAAAAAGCCGCTGTTCCTTTCGAAACAGCGGCTCTCGCATTTGGTGGCGAATCAGGGACTCGAACCCCGGACCTGCGGATTATGATTCCGTCGCTCTAACCGACTGAGCTAATTCGCCGAAGACTTGAATTATGTAGATCGACGCTTGGGCTGTCAACACCTTTTTTCATCTTCCGCGAAAAAAGTTGCCGGCGGCCCGTGCCGGTCTCGCCGTGGGGCGGGTTGTCGGTCGCCGGAACCCGCGTCCGGCAAACGACAACCCGCCCTTTACCCTCAATCCTGCGCGTAGATGTTCGAGTCCTTCGTCTCCTTGACGAACAGCAGGCCGATCACGAACGTCGCCAGCGCGATCACGATCGGATACCAGAGGCCCGAGTAGATGTCGCCCTTCGCCGCGACAATCGCGAACGCGGTGGCCGGCAGGAAGCCGCCGAACCAGCCGTTGCCGATGTGATAGGGCAGCGACATCGACGTGTAGCGGATCCGCGTCGGGAACATCTCGACCAGCATCGCGGCGATCGGGCCGTAGACCATCGTCACGTAGATCACGAGGATCGTCAGGATCACGATCGTCATCGGCCAGTTGAGCTGCGCCGGGTCCGCCTTGGCCGGGTAGCCGGCCGCCTTCAGCGTCGACGCGAGCGTCTTGTCGAACGCCGCGCCCTGCGCCTTCGCGTCGGCCACCTTGCCTTCGTAGGCCGGGATCACCGTGTCGCCCACCTTGATCTCGGCCGTTGCGCCGGCCGGTGCCGCGACGTTCTCGTAGTTCAGGCCGGCCTTCGCGAGCGCGCTCTTCGCGATGTCGCACGAGTTCGTGAACTTCGACGTACCCACCGGGTTGAACTGGAACGAACAGGCCGCCGGATCGGCGATGACCGTGATCGGCGCCTTCTGCGTGGCGATCTCGAGCTGCGGGTTCGCGTAGTGCGTGAGCGCCTTGAACAGCGGGAAGTAGGTCAGTGCCGCGATCAGGCAGCCCGCGAGGATGATCGGCTTGCGGCCGATCTTGTCCGACAGCGAACCGAAGAACAGGAAGAACGGCGTGCCGATCAGCAGCGCGATCGCGATCAGGATGTTCGCGCTCGCCCCGTCCACCTTCAGCGTCTGCGTGAGGAAGAACAGCGCGTAGAACTGGCCCGTGTACCACACGACGGCCTGGCCGGCGGTCAGGCCGACGAGCGCGAGGATCACGATCTTCAGGTTCTTCCACTGGCCGAACGCTTCGGTCAGCGGCGCCTTCGACGTCTTGCCTTCCGCCTTGATGCGCAGGAACACCGGCGATTCGTTCAACTGCATCCGGATCCACACCGACACCGCGAGCAGCAGGATCGACGCGACGAACGGCACGCGCCAGCCCCAGCTGCCGAACGCTTCCTCGCCGATGAAGGTGCGCACGCCGAGGATCACGAGCAGCGACAGGAACAGGCCGAGCGTCGCGGTCGTCTGGATCCACGCGGTGTAGAAGCCGCGACGATTGGCCGGCGCGTGTTCGGCGACGTAGGTCGCCGCGCCGCCGTACTCGCCGCCGAGCGCGAGACCCTGCAACAGCCGCATCGCGATGAAGATCACCGGCGCGGCGATGCCGATCGACGCGTAGCCGGGCAGGAAGCCGACCACGAAGGTCGAGATACCCATGATCACGATCGTCACGAGGAACGTGTGCTTGCGGCCGACGAGGTCGCCGAGGCGGCCGAACACGATCGCGCCGAACGGCCGCACCGCGAAGCCGGCCGCGAAGCCGAGCAGCGTGAAGATGAAGGCGGCGGTCGGGTTGACGCCGGAGAAGAAGCTCTTGCTGATGTAGGCCGCGAGCGAGCCGGCCAGGTAAAAGTCGTACCACTCGAACACGGTGCCGAGCGACGACGCGAAGATCACCTTCTTCTCTTCGCCCGTCATCGGCGCGTGCGAAATTTGCCCGCCTAACGTTGCCATGAGTCGTCTCCAAGTCCCTTTGTAGGTGTGCGGCCGCCTTGGGTGGGGCGGGCCTGTTGACGATTATTGGTAGGGAAACTTACGGCGGACTGACTCGCGTGTGCAAAGCGGATGTGCGTCGACTTGCGTCCAATTTTCGGCTTTGAGTGCCTATCGCGCTTTCAACGTCGCCAAAATCGTCGATTTTGACGTAATCGGGGCGGGCTGCGGCGGCGTGCGTCAGGGTTAATCCGGGGCAGTTTCGGTCAGCGGCAGGCTGACGCGCACGAGCGTGCCGGCGAGGCGCGGGGCGTGCTGGTAGACGTGATCGTCGAGCGTCAGCGTGCCGCCGTGCTGCGTGGCGATCTCGCGCACGATCGCGAGCCCGAGGCCGCTGCCGTCGCCTTCGCGGCCGAGGATCCGGTAGAAGCGCTCGACGACGCGCTCGCGTTCGGCGGCCGGGATGCCCGGCCCGGTGTCCTCGACTTCGAGATGCACGAGCCGCGCGGCGGGCTCGGCGCGCACGCGCACCGTGATGCGGCCGCCTTCCGGCGTGTAGCGGATCGCGTTGTCGATCAGGTTGCCGAGCATCTCGCGCAGCATCACCGGGTTGCCGTCGACGTCGAGCGGCGTGTCGTCCGGCGGGCCTTCGTAGCCGAGATCCATGCGTTTCGCGAGCGCGGCCTGCACCCAGTCGCGCACCGCGCGCCGCGCGAGCGAGGCGATCTCGACCGGCTCGAACGTCAGCCCGCTCGCGCGGTTCTCGGCGCGCGCGAGCGCGAGCAGTTGAGTGACGAGCCGTGCTGCCTGCTCGGAGCTCGTCGCGATCTGTTCGAGCGAGCGCTGCACGTCGGGCGGGACGGGGTGGCGCAACGCGAACTCGGCCTGCGTGCGCAGGCCCGCGAGCGGCGTCTTCATCTGGTGGGCGGCGTCGGCGATGAAGCGCTTTTGCAGCGCCATGTTCTGTTCGAGACGGGCGAGCAGGTCGTTGAACGACGTGACGAGCGGCTCGATCTCGGGCGGCGCGCGCTGCGCCTCGACCGGCGACAGGTCGTCGGGCCGCCGCGCGCGGATGTGCGCCTGCAGCGCATTGAGCGGTGCGAGCCCGCGCGACAGCCCGAACCAGACCAGCAGGATCGCGAGCGGCAGGATCACGAACTGCGGCAGGATCACGCCCTTGATGATGTCGTTCGCGAGCGCGTTGCGCTTGTCCAGCGTTTCGCCGACCTGCACGAGCACGGGCTGTGTGCTGTCCGATTGCGGCAGCGCGACCGTCGTATACGCGACGCGCACGTCGTTGCCGCGCAGCAGGTCGTCGCGGAACATGACGACGCCCGGCGGCGGGCGGTCCTCGTCGCGCGGCAGCGGCATGTCGGCTTCGCCCGCGACCAGTTCGCCGCGGGTGCCGAGCACCTGGAAATAGACGCTGTCGACGTTGTCCGCGCGCAGGAAGTCGCGCGTCTGCTGCGGCAGCGTCAGCTCGGCGACGCCGTTTACCGGATGGATCTGCCGCGCGAGCACGTACGCGTTGGTCTCGAGCGCGCGATCGAACGGGCCGTTCGCGATCGTCTTCGCGACGAGGTAGGTGACGGCGATGCTCATCGGCCACAGCAACAGCAGCGGCGCGAGCATCCAGTCGAGGATCTCGCCGAACAGCGAGCGCGGGCGCGGCGCCTCGGGCGCATCGGTTTCGTCGGGCGGCGCGAACGGGTTCTCGTAGCGCGCGTCGCGCGCCTCGTCGGCGGCCGACGACGGCGCGCCGGTCGGGTGGCGGGTAGGGGCCGGCGTGGCCATCGCGGCAACGCCCGGGGTCAGCGCAGCGGCGTGCCGGCCACCGCGGGCTGGGGCGCGGCCGAGTCGGCCGGCGCGGCCTTCTCGAGGCAGTAGCCGAGGCCGCGCACGGTCGAGATCCGTACGCCGCTGGGTTCGATCTTCTTGCGCAGCCGGTGCACGTAGACTTCGATCGCGTTGTTGCTGACTTCCTCGCCCCATTCGCACAGATGGTCGACGAGCTGCTCCTTCGACACGAGCCGGCCGATCCGCTGCAGCAGCACCTCGAGCAGGCCGAGCTCGCGCGCGGAGAGGTCGAGCACGCGATCGTTCGCGTACGCGATGCGGCCGACCTGGTCGAACGCGAGCGAGCCGTGGCGCACGACGGTCGGGCCGCCGCCCGCACCGCGCCGGGTCAGCGCGCGCACGCGCGCCTCGAGCTCGTTGAGCGCGAACGGCTTGGCCATGTAGTCGTCGGCGCCGAGGTCGAGCCCCTTCACGCGCTCGTCGACGCTGTCGGCGGCCGTCAGGATCAGCACGGGGAGGTTGGAATTGCGGGCGCGCAGGCGCTTGAGCACGTCGAGCCCGGACATTTTCGGGAGCCCGAGGTCGAGGATCAGCAGGTCGAACGTCTGCATCGACAGTGCCGTATCGGCATCGACGCCGCTCTTCACGTGGTCGACCGCATAGCCCGATTGGCGGAGTGACCGGGTGAGGCCGTCCGCGAGTATGCTGTCGTCTTCCGCGATGAGAATTCGCATGGTGCTGACCGATGGCCGGCAGGGCGTTCGCGCCGGCCGGCTGTCTCCGAAGTTATTCGTGTACAACGCAGCCTGCATTGCGGGCTTGCACAAAACACTGTTTTTTTATACAGTGTCTGCATTCGTGGGCGGCGCTTGAAAGCGGGCGCGCCTCTGACAGACGCTGCTCATCATAGCAAAGGACGATTCATGGAAGATAGCAAGAAGGGCTCCGGGATGACCGCCGAGAAGAGCAAGGCGCTGGCCGCCGCGCTTGCCCAGATCGAGAAGCAGTTCGGCAAGGGCTCGATCATGCGCATGGGCGACGGCGAGGCGGCGGAAGATATCCAGGTCGTCTCCACGGGTTCGCTGGGCCTCGATATCGCGCTTGGCGTCGGCGGCCTGCCGCGCGGCCGGGTGGTCGAGATCTACGGCCCGGAATCGTCCGGTAAAACCACGCTCACGCTGCAGGTCATCGCCGAGCTGCAGAAGCTGGGCGGCACCGCAGCGTTCATCGACGCCGAGCACGCGCTCGACGTCCAGTACGCGTCGAAGCTCGGCGTGAATGTGCCGGAGCTGCTGATTTCGCAGCCGGACACCGGCGAGCAGGCGCTGGAAATCACCGATGCGCTGGTGCGCTCGGGCTCGATCGACATGATCGTCATCGACTCGGTCGCGGCGCTCGTGCCGAAGGCCGAAATCGAAGGCGAGATGGGCGATTCGCTGCCGGGCCTGCAGGCTCGCCTGATGTCGCAGGCGCTGCGCAAGCTGACCGGCACGATCAAGCGCACGAACTGCCTGGTGATCTTCATCAACCAGATTCGTATGAAGATCGGCGTGATGTTCGGCAACCCGGAAACCACGACGGGCGGTAACGCGCTGAAGTTCTATGCGTCGGTGCGTCTCGACATCCGCCGGATCGGCTCGATCAAGAAGAACGACGAGGTGATCGGCAACGAAACCCGTGTGAAGGTCGTCAAGAACAAGGTGTCGCCGCCGTTCCGCGAAGCGATCTTCGACATCCTGTATGGCGAGGGCATTTCGCGTCAGGGCGAGATCATCGATCTCGGCGTGCAGGCGAAGATCGTCGACAAGGCAGGCGCCTGGTACAGCTACAACGGCGAGAAGATTGGCCAGGGCAAGGACAACGCGCGTGAATTCCTGCGCGAGAATCCGGAAATCGCGCGCGAGATCGAGAACCGCATCCGCGAATCGCTCGGCGTCGTCGCAATGCCCGATGGTGCAGGCAACGAAGCCGAGGCGGTGGACGAAGAAGAGTGATGGTCGGGCGCCGAGGTCAGGCTGGCGAGCCGGAGGAGAGCGACGCGCCCGAAGCGGCGGGTCGCCCCGGCCGGCGAGCCGGATCCTCGAGCGCCGATCGGCGGGTCGCGGGCAGCCATGCCGCGAACCGCACCGCGACGAGGGCATCCGGCGATGCCCTCGTTTCGTTTGAGATTGCCGCACCGGACGATCCGTTCGACGACGATGAATCGTTCGACGCACACGACCGCTCCCGTCGTCGCGTGTCCGGTGTCAGTTTCCCTGGCGATCGCGCATCCGGTGCGTCGGAGCCTGCGACGGAAGATGTCTATACGCGCAGCAGCCAGCATCCGCGCCGCACACGCCGTGCGTCGGGCGGTGCTTCAAGCGCTGCTTCCGGCGACGATCCGGGTGCCGGCACGCGCAAGTCGTCGAAGCCGCCGCGTTCGTTGAAAGGCCGTGCGCTCGGCTATCTGTCGAGGCGCGAATACAGCCGCACGGAACTCGCGCGCAAGCTCGCCCCGTATGTCGGCGAAGACGAGTCCGTCGAACCGGTGCTCGACGCGCTGGAGAAGGATGGCTGGCTGTCCGATGCGCGTTTTGCCGAGAGTCTCGTGCATCGCCGCGCGTCGCGTGTCGGCGTCGCGCGCATCGTCAGCGAGCTGAAGCGTCATGCGGTCGGCGACACGCTCGTCGAGGAGGTGAACGCGCAGCTTCGCGAGACCGAATGGGCGCGTGCGCAGGCGGTCTGGCGCAAGAAATTCGGTGCACTGCCGCAAACGCCGGCCGAGCGGGCGAAGCAGGCGCGCTTTCTCGCGGCGCGGGGCTTCTCGAGCGCGACCATCGTGAAGTTGCTGAAGGTCGGCGACGATTTCCCGATCGACGACTGACCGTGCCGATCGCGCGCGTGGCGCGCGATTTTGCTGCAACGCAACTGCTTCCGGACAGGCGGGAATACCCGCCGTCGCGTCAAAGTGTCTCAAATACCCAATATGCTAAAATCCGTGGGTTTTCCTCTTCGGCCTCAACCTCCAGCATGCCGCTATCCGAGCCCGTGCCCCGTCAGTTGCGACATCGACGCGCAATCCGAGCGGAAGCTTACGAGCGCGGCGACGGCTTGTGGGACATCGAAGCCTGCCTGACCGACCACAAGCCGCGCGATGTCGCGCTTGCGTCGGGCATCCGGCCCCAGGGCCTGCCGATCCACGAACTCTGGCTGCGCGTGACTATCGATCGTGACCTCAATGTCGTCGACGCCGAAGCGTCTTCGGAATGGGTTCCCTATCCCGGTCACTGTCAATCCGCCCCTCCTGCCTATCGGGCCCTCATCGGGCTCAATCTCTTCCGCAATTTCCGCCGCAACGCGAACCGGCTGCTCGCCGGCGTCGCAGGCTGTTCCCATCTCACCGAACTGTGCGCCGTGCTGCCGACCGCAGCGATCCAGGCGTTCGCCGGTGACGTGTGGAACGTGCGCGAGGAGGGTGGCGAAGGGCCGGATCAGGGCGACGTGCACGCCGAACCGCCTTTCCAGCTCGGCCGCTGCCGGGCATTGCGGTTCGACGGCGAGGTCGTGCGGCAGTATTACCCGCGGTGGTATGGCCCGCTTCGGCCGGATTTGCCCGGTGATGGCAGCACGAAGGAATGAACGGAAATCATTCGAAGAAGCGTCTAAAGCGACTTTTCATCCAACTCTCAGACTGAAGGGAATCACGCATGAAGATTCACGAGTACCAGGGTAAGGAAATCCTGCGGAAATTCGGAGTCGCGGTACCGCGCGGCAAGCCGGCGTTCTCGGTTGACGAGGCCGTCAAGGTGGCAGAAGAGCTCGGCGGCCCGGTATGGGTCGTGAAGGCTCAGATTCACGCGGGTGGCCGTGGCAAGGGCGGCGGCGTGAAGGTGGCGAAGTCGATCGAGCAGGTCCGCGAATACGCGAACCAGATCCTCGGCATGCAGCTCGTCACGCACCAGACCGGTCCGGAAGGCCAGAAGGTCAACCGCCTGATGATCGAAGAAGGCGCGGACATCAAGCAGGAACTGTATGTCAGCCTCGTCGTCGACCGCATCTCGCAGAAGATCGTCCTGATGGGTTCCAGCGAAGGCGGCATGGACATCGAGGAAGTTGCCGAGAAGCACCCGGAACTGATCCACAAGGTCATCGTCGAGCCGTCGACGGGCCTGCTCGACGCGCAAGCCGACGACCTCGCCGCGAAGATCGGCGTGCCGGCCGCTTCGATCCCGCAAGCGCGCGCGATCCTGCAAGGCCTGTACAAGGCATTCTGGGAAACCGACGCATCGCTGGCTGAAATCAACCCGCTGAACGTCTCCGGCGACGGCAAGGTCACCGCACTCGACGCGAAGTTCAACTTCGACTCGAACGCGCTGTTCCGCCACCCGGAAATCGTCGCGTACCGCGACCTGGACGAAGAAGATCCGGCTGAAATCGAAGCGTCGAAGTTCGACCTCGCGTACATCTCGCTCGACGGCAACATCGGCTGCCTCGTGAACGGCGCAGGCCTCGCGATGGCGACGATGGACACCATCAAGCTGTTCGGCGGCGAACCGGCGAACTTCCTGGACGTCGGCGGTGGCGCGACGACCGAGAAGGTCACGGAAGCGTTCAAGCTGATGCTGAAGAACCCGGACCTGAAGGCGATCCTCGTGAACATCTTCGGCGGCATCATGCGCTGCGACGTGATCGCGGAAGGCGTTATCGCCGGTTCGAAGGCCGTGAACCTGAACGTGCCGCTCGTCGTGCGCATGAAGGGCACGAACGAGGACCTCGGCAAGAAGATGCTGGCCGATTCGGGCCTGCCGATCATCTCGGCGGACAGCATGGAAGAAGCTGCGCAGAAGGTCGTCGCGGCTGCCGCAGGCAAGTAAGCGCGCTCAATGAATAGGTATGGCGGCGCGGCTTGCACGCGACGCCAATCGAACAGAGGTCAAAATACATGTCGATTCTGATCAACAAGGACACGAAGGTCATCACGCAGGGCATTACCGGCAAGACCGGTCAGTTCCATACGCGCGCCTGCCGTGAATACGCAAACGGCCGCGAAGCATTCGTCGCGGGCGTGAACCCGAAGAAGGCCGGCGAAGATTTCGAAGGCATTCCGATCTACGCGAGCGTCAAGGAAGCGAAGGCAGAAACCGGCGCGACCGTGTCGGTCATCTACGTTCCGCCGGCAGGTGCTGCTGCTGCGATCTGGGAAGCGGTCGAAGCCGACCTCGATCTCGCGATCTGCATCACGGAAGGCATCCCCGTGCGCGACATGATCGAAGTGAAGGACCGCATGCGTCGCGAAGGCCGCAAGACGCTGCTGCTCGGGCCGAACTGCCCGGGCACGATCACGCCGGACGAACTGAAGATCGGCATCATGCCGGGTCACATCCACCGCAAGGGCCGCATCGGCGTCGTGTCGCGTTCGGGCACGCTGACGTATGAAGCCGTTGCGCAGCTGACGGCACTGGGCCTCGGCCAGTCGTCGGCAGTCGGTATCGGCGGCGACCCGATCAACGGTCTGAAGCACATCGACGTGATGAAGATGTTCAACGACGATCCGGATACGGATGCGGTCGTGATGATCGGCGAAATCGGCGGTCCGGACGAAGCCAACGCGGCAGAGTGGATCAAGGACAACATGAAGAAGCCGGTCGTCGGCTTCATCGCGGGCGTCACGGCGCCTCCGGGCAAGCGCATGGGCCACGCCGGCGCGCTGATCTCGGGCGGTGCGGATACGGCCGAAGCGAAGCTGGAAATCATGGAAGCGTGCGGCATCACCGTCACGCGCAACCCGTCGGAAATGGGCCGTCTGCTGAAGAAGGCGCTGTAATATTTCCCCCTGGGTTCGTCCTGCAAAAAACGCCGGCCTTGCCGGCGTTTTTTGTTATGCTCGCGCAATGAATTCGTAAGCACCCACCGGACATGCGTCGTGCATGCGCCGGCGATGAACCCGGCCGCCTGCCAGGCCGCCACTGCCCCGCACATCACCCCATGCTCGAATTCCTGACGTCGCTGCACTGGGGCGCCGTGCTCCAGATCGTCATCATCGATATCCTGCTCGGCGGCGACAACGCCGTCGTCATTGCGCTCGCCTGCCGCAACCTGCCCGCGAACCAGCGGCTGCGCGGTGTTGTCTGGGGCACCGCGGGTGCGATCCTGTTGCGCGTCGCGCTGATCACGTTTGCGGTCGCGCTGCTCGACGTGCCGTTCCTGAAGCTCGGCGGCGGGTTGCTGCTGCTGTGGATCGGTATCAAGCTGATGGCGCCGGCCGCCGATGCGCACGACGACATCAAGCCGGCCAGCCGGCTGTGGGACGCCGTGAAGACGATCGTGATCGCCGACGCGGTGATGAGCCTCGACAACGTAATCGCGATCGCCGGTGCGGCCGAGCAGGCCGACCCGTCGCACCGGATCCCGCTCGTGATCTTCGGGCTCGTCGTCAGCGTGCCGATCATCGTGTGGGGCAGCACGCTGGTGCTGAAGCTGCTCGACCGTTTCCCGATCGTCGTGGCGCTCGGCGCCGGGCTGCTCGGCTGGATCGCGGGCGGCTTGATCGTGAACGACCCGGTCGGCGACCGCTGGCCGGTGCTCGATACGCAGCCGGTGCTGTACGGGGCGAGCATCGCGGGCGCGCTGTTCGTGGTGGCGATCGGTTACGCGCTCAGGCGGCGCAGCGGCGCACCGCGCGCGCACTGACACTGGCCATCCGGCCGACTGCCGGATTCACGGCCTGCTGGCTACGATCAAGACGCCTGCCTTTAACGGCAGGCGTTTTTCGTTTCCGGAGCCTGCCATGTTCGAAGCCTTTTCCGTTTCCCTGTTCCGTCGTGTTGCCGCCGACCTGCGGCGCGCAAACCGGTCGTCACCGCGCTCGCGGCCGGCCGGCTTCACGCTGATCGAACTGATGATCGTGCTGGCGATCGTCGGCGTGATCGCCGCCTATGCGATTCCCGCGTACCAGGATTACCTTGCGCGCTCGCGTGTCGGCGAGGGGCTCGCGCTTGCGTCGTCCGCGCGGCTGGCCGTCGCCGACAACGCCGCGAGCGGCGCGGGCCTCGACGGCGGCTACAGCCCGCCGGCCGCGACCCGCAACGTCGAATCCGTCGCGATCGACGGCGAGACCGGCCAGATCACGGTCGCCTTCACCACGCGCGTCGCGGCGGCGGGCGCCAATACGCTGGTGCTCGTGCCGTCCGCGCCCGACAAGGCCGACGCGCCCACCGCACGCGTGCCGCTCAAAAAGGGCGCGATGCAGGCCGGCGCGATCGCGTGGGAATGCTTCGCCGCCGGCAAGGGCGCGTCGTCGCTGCCGGCGCCGGGGGCCGGGCCGTTGCCGGGCGATGCCGCTACGCTGCCTGCGAAATATGCGCCGGCGGAGTGCCGCGCGTAGTGCCGGCAGCGGAGCAGGGCGGCACGGGCAGCATGCCGGCCGCCGCTTCGGTCGGCCGGGGCGGCCGCCCCGCGCCGGGGCGCGGCGCGAAGGCCCCGCACAGAGGGGGGAAAGTTTTGTATAGTGCGCCGGTTGCTGACATCCGGTTCGCTCATGCCTTCTACTTTTTCCCGTTCGTTGCCGCTCGTTGCGCTGGCTGTCGCCCTGATCGTGCCGTACGCGATCACGAATCACACGTATCCGATCCCGACCTTCTATTCCGAGTTTTCCGCGCTGGTGCTGTATCTGCTGGTGGGGGTGTCCGTCGTGCTGCTCGCGCGCACCGGTCGCCCGGCCGAACCGTTCGCCGCACCGGCCGCGTTCGTTGCGCCGCTCGGGTTCGCGGCGGTGCTCATCGCGCAGGTCGTGCTGATCCCGCTCAAGGTGCCGTCGATGAACTGGCTCGCGGTCGGCTATCTCGCCGCCGCGCTGGTCGCGATGCAGGCAGGCTTTACGCTCGCGCGCGACGGGCTGGCCGAGGCCGTGTCTCGGATGATGGCCGGCGCGCTGCTCGTCGGCGGCGTGTTCGCGGTCGGCACCCAGATCGTGCAGTTGTTCCACCTCGAGTCGGCGCTGTCGCCTTTCGTCGTGGTGTACAACGTCGCGGTCGATCGCCGTCCGTACGGCAACATGGCACAGGCGAACCATCTGGCCAGCTACATCGCGTTCGCGCTTGCGGGCGCGCTGTATCTCGTGCAGACGCGCCGGCTCGCGGTATGGGCGTGGCTCGCGTTGTCGCTCGTGCTGTCGGTCGGTCTTGCGCTGACGGTGTCGCGCGGGCCGTGGCTGCAGGTCGCGGTGATGGTCGTCGCCGGCTTCTGGATGGCGTGGCTCGAATCGCGCCGCGCGCCGGGCAATGCGCGCGCGTGGCTGATCCCCGTCGTGCTTGCGGTGGCGTTCATCGCGGTGAACGTCGCGGTACGCTGGGCCAACGTGCACTATCACCTGAACCTCGCGGAATCCGCGGCCGACCGGATGCGTGACGCGGGGCAGATCGCGCCGCGCCTCGCACTGTGGAAGTACGGGCTCGCGATGTTCCGCGAGCACCCGCTGCTCGGCGTCGGCTGGGGCGAATTCCCGTCACACCAGTTCGCGCTCGTGCGCTCGCTGGGCGGCGTCGAGATCGCGAACAACTCGCACGACATCTTCATCGACCTGCTCGCGAAGTCCGGCCTCGTCGGCCTGGGCGTGCTCGTCGTTGCGCTCGTGACGTGGTTCGTGCGTGCGGTGCGCGCGCCGCAGTCGAGCATGCGCGTGTTCGGCTTCGCGCTGATCGGCATCCTGCTGATGCATGCGCTGGTCGAGTATCCGCAGCAGTACATGTTCTTCCTGTTGCCGGCGATGTTCGTGATCGGGCTGCTCGACGTGAAGCCGCTGCGTTTCCTGCCGGGGCGCGCAGCCTTCGGGCTGTTCGCGGTGCTGTCGGTGGGCGGCGTGCTGGCGGCGGTGCCCGTGCTGCGCGACTACCAGCGCGCGGAAGTGCTGTATTACGGCAGCGATCCGGCCGCGCAATACCGCGACGCGCCGTCGTTGCTGTTCGGCGCCTGGGGCGAATACGGCGCGGCCACGCTGCTCCCGATTTCGGCGGACGACCTGCCGGCCAAGCTCGCCGCGCACGAGCGCGCGATCGCGCTGCTGCCCGGCGAAACGGTGCTGCGCCGCTATGCGGTGCTGCAGGCACTGGCCGGCCGCGAAGCCGATGCGCTCGACACCGTCGCGCGCCTGCACGTGTTCGCCAAGGAGCTGAAGGACTGGCCGCAACAGCTGGCGGCGCTGTACAAGCTGTGCGACCAGCAGCCGGCGCTGAAGACGTTCAAGGCGGCGGTCGTCGCGAAATACGGCGAAGTTCCGGCCGACGCGGCCGACGACGAGGACGACGACGATTCGGATTGATACGCGCGGCCCCTGCCGGAACGGGGAATGCCGGCAGGGGCCGTGCCGTGCGGGAGCTGCGGCGCGTGCCGAACGCAGCCGCGCGGAGTGAACCGGGCGAATCCGGCGCGTATCGATTACCTCGTGGATTGCGCGGATTCCGGCTGAAGGCGCGGCGATTCGCGTCAACCATTGTCAAATCGCCGCCGCTCGCCGGGCGGCGCGTGCACAATGCGCGAAAGCGCTCGCGTGCCGGCCCGTGTGAGGCAGGGGCGGCGCGAACACCGGCAACACCGGGCTACCCGGGAAGTCCGCCACGCAGGATCGCGGCCGAGCATCGATCGGCCGTGCGGCCGTAACGGGGCGCCGGTCCGATGGCCGCGGCGCGGTGTGACGCATGCGATGCGGCCGGGCGATGTTCCCCGGCGCGCGGCGCGTTCGTCCGCAACAGTGCTGAAGAACGATATTCGACCATGGCTATTCGCTCGACCTACCTGATCCTGCCCGCCGTCGCGATGCTGTTTTCCGGCTGCGCGATGCTGTCGTCGTCGCAGGAAAGCAAGCTGACCTGCCACATCCCGCGCGCCGTTTATCCGGATACCGCGAAGCCGCTCACGCGCCAGGCGACCGTGCTCGTGCGCGCGCTGATGACGACGTCCGGCGAAGCGCAGAACGTCACCGTGACGACGAGCAGCCGTAATGCGGCGGCCGATCGCGCGGCCGCCGACGCGATGACGCACGCAACCTGCGTGCAGACGGGCGCGACCGCGAATCCGTTCCTGCTGACCCAACCGTTCGTGTTCGAGCCGCAGCGCGGCAAGTGATGCGCGGGCGGCGCGCCGCGCGTGCCCGACGTTCAGTGCCGCGGCATCAGGTTCGCGCCGCGGCAAGTCGGCTCGGCCGCCGTGCTCAGCCCGAGCAGCGTGAACCCGTTGCGTTCCTGGCGTATCTGCGCATAGTGCCGCGCAACCGTTTCCCCGGTATTGCCCGTCAGATCGAGTTCGACCTGAAAGCGGTCCTTGCTGTCCGAGCAACTGCGCACCGGGCCGTACTCGAACCCGGTGCCGGGCGCCTTGCGGGCCTTGTCGAACGCCTGCCGGCCCTTTAGCGCGGCAGCCGCGGCGGCGGGTTCGCTCCATTCGCGCGCCTGCGCATCGTTCACATTCAGCCATTCGTCGACGAAATCGCGGCCGTTGAGCGCGACGGGTTGTACGCGCTGCACGGTGCCGCCGTCGACGCGATAGCGGAAGACGCCTGGCCGCGTCAACAGTTCGCTGTCCATCGAGCTGACCGTCGCGCGCACCTCGAAGCCGTCGGGGCGCACCTTGAACCGGATCGGGTTTTCGTCGAGCACGTAGCTGTTCTCTGCATGGAACAGCACGCGTTGCGCGGTCGGGCCGTTGGCCGGTGCGACCACATCCGCGGCGAACTGGCTCCAGCGCGACGCGCACCACGGCGTGCCGTGGACGACCGCGACCTGCCCGCCGGGCAGCGCCGAGAACCAGAAGCCGCTGCCATACGCGCCGCCGATGTCCTTGTAGTCGTCGGCCTGCCAGCGCAGCACGCGCCGCCAGCCGCCGTTTTCCCATGCGTAGGCGGTCAGCAGGTTGTCGTCGCCGCATGCGATGTCGAAGCCGGCGCGCACGAAGAGCAACGGGCGGGACGTGCCGCCGCGTTCGACGTCGACGTTTGGATTGCGGCCGAACGCCGATTCGCCGTCTTTCGGCTGGACGGGCCGGGCCGGCACGCCGAGCGCGGCTGCGAGCGTGCGTTTCAGCGCGGCCGGGTCGACCTGTTCGTCACTGCAGGCGAGCCGCGCATCGATCGCGCCGGCGAGCGCCTGCTTGTACGCACGCAGCGCGTCGCGCAGCGGCGGCGAAATCTCGACGCCGGGCCCGTCGCTCGGCGGATTGCGGACCTGCTGTACACGGTGTTGCGCGTCGATGGCCGCGCGTGCGGCGGTGTCGGCGGCGGGGCAGGCGCCGGCGGCCGATGCGGCGTCCGGCAGCAGGAGGAGCGCGCACAGCAGCGGCGCGGCGCATTTCAGCGTGAGATTCTTCATGAGTGAGGCGTTTTTCTGGTTTTTATCGTTCGAACGGGGCATCGCTACGGCCGGCGCTGCCCCGTGAAAGGCTGCTCTTACCGCTGGCGGTCAATCCGCGACGTCTTCGGCTTTCCAGTCTCCTGACTTCCCGCCGCGTTTCTCGCGCACGCTCACGTCGGTGATCACCATCCCGCGATCCACCGCCTTGCACATGTCGTAGACGGTCAGCAACCCGACCTGCACGGCGGTCAGCGCTTCCATCTCGACGCCGGTCCGGCCGAACGTCTCGACCTGCGCGACGCAGTGGACGCCCGGCAGCGTGTCGTCGAGCTCGAAATCGACGGCCACGCGCGTCAGCGCGAGCGGGTGGCACAGCGGGATGAGGTCGGCCGTGCGCTTGGCGCCCTGGATGGCGGCGATGCGCGCGACGCCGAGCACGTCGCCCTTCTTGGCCTTGCCGTCGCGGATCAGCGCGAACGTGGCCGGCAGCATCCGGATCGTGCCGCGCGCGATCGCGATGCGTTGGGTTTCCTGCTTGCCGCCGACGTCGACCATGTGCGCATGGCCGGCGGCGTCGAAATGGGTGAGTCCTGACATGTCATGCTCCAGTGGAACGGCGTGCTCGCACGAGCACGTCCGTCGATCCTGCTTCGCGATCGGGCGGCGCGCGGCATCCGAAACCGGCTCCCCGACCCGATACGACGCTTCAACGGGCGCTTATCATAGCAGCGGCGTTCGCGTCGCCGGAGCGCAGATGGCACCGGCGCGGCACGGGACAGTCATCGCGGCGCCGGTACAATGGCCCGAATATTCAGACCAAACGCCGCGATGCGCGCCCGGCGCGCGGGACGGCGTCGTTTTCATCCTGCCATGCGTGTCAAACAGTTGCTTGCCGTGTCGCTGTCGATGGCGCTCGCATTGCCGCCGAGCGGCCATGCGCAGCGTGCGTCCGCACCGCCGCTCGAAGCGGCGGCCGACGGCGCCCGGTCGATTTCCACCGTGCCGTCCGGCATCGCGGCTGGCGTATTCGGTACGTACGGCGGCGCGGAGAGCCGGTTCTCCGACGCGGGCGGCGCATCGGCACCGGCCGCGAGCCTGCGCGCGCCGCTGCGCGCGCTCGAGCTGCCCGACCTGGGCGACGGTTCCGGCGGTTCGCTGACGCCGCAGGCCGAGCGCCGGCTCGGCGAGCGGGTGATGCGCGAAGTGCGGCGCGATCCCGACTATCTCGACGACTGGCTCGTGCGCGACTACCTGAATGCGATGGCGGCGCGGCTCGCGGCCGCGGCGGCCGCGCGCTTCATCGGCGGCTACACGCCGGACTTCGACCTGTTCCCGGTGCGCGATCCGCAGATCAACGCGTTCTCGATGCCGGGCGGCTTCATCGGGATCAACAGCGGGCTCGTCGTCACGACGCAGACGGAGTCGGAGCTCGCGTCGGTGGTCGGCCACGAGATGGGCCACGTGCTGCAGCGGCACATCGCGCGGATGATCGGCGCGAACGAGAAGACCGGCTATACGGCGCTCGCGACGATGCTGCTCGGCGTGCTGGCCGGCGTGCTCGCGAGAAGCGGCGACCTCGGCAGCGCAATCGCGGTGGGCGGGCAGGCGTACGCGGTGGACAACCAGCTGCGCTTCTCGCGTTCGGCCGAGCGGGAGGCCGATCGCGTCGGCTTCCAGTTGCTCGCGGGCGCGGGCTACGACCCGTACGGGATGCCGGGTTTCTTCGAGCGGCTCGATCGCGCGTCGATGGGCGATGCGGGCGTGCCCGCGTATGCGCGCACGCACCCGCTGACCGGCGAGCGGATCGCCGACATGGAGGATCGCGCGCGCCGCGCGCCGTACCGGCAGCCGCGCCAGTCGCCCGAATACGGGTTCGTGCGCGCGCGGCTGCGGGTCCTGCAGAACCGCGCGCCGACCGACATCGCGGCCGAAGCGCGCCGGATGCAGTCCGAGATCGACGATCGCACGGCGCCGAACGTCGCGGCGAACTGGTACGGCATTGCGCTCGCGAACGCGCAGCTCGGCGAGTACGACGCGGCCGGCAAGGCGCTCGCGTCGGCACGCACTGAGTTCGACGCGCGCGAGCGGCGCGAGGACGATCCGGCGACGAGTTCGCCGAGCCTCGACGTGCTGGCCGCCGACATCGCGCGCCGTGCGGGGCGCACCGACGAAGCGGTGCGGCTCGCGGCGCTCGCGCAGCGGCGCTGGCCGGCATCGCACGCGGCGATCGTCGGGCATCTTCAGGCACTGATCGCGGCGCGCCGTTTCGCCGACGCGCAGGCGCAGGCGCGCGCGCAGGCGAAGGCCGACCCCGAGCAGCCGGACTGGTGGGACTATCTCGCGAAGGCGAGCGACGGCAAGGGCGACGTGCTGGCGCGGCGCCGCGCGCTCGCGGAGAAGCTTGCACTCGACGGCGCGTGGCCGTCTGCGATTCGTCAGTTGAAGGAAGCGCGCGACGCGAAAGATGTCTCGTTCTACGAGCAGTCGATGATCGGCGCGCGGCTGCTGGAATTCGAGGCGCGCTACAAGGAAGAGCGCGACGACGAGAAGAACGGCCGCGGTTAGCGTCCGGCGCGCGCCGGGCGCGCGCGCAGCCGCTGCGGGTCAGGCGTCGCCGCCGGCCGCGTCGCGGGCCTGTCGTGCCGGGCTGGCGACGTAGCCGAACCGCGCAGGCACGTCCGCGCAGACGATGCTGCCGAGCGGCAGCGTGCGGCCGTCGCGCCAGCGCAGTACCGGCGGTGCAGCGTCGAAATCCGCGTGATCGGCGAACAGCCCGAGATCGTGATCGTGCAGCGCCGCGAGGCGCGGCGCCGTGCCGGCCGAGCGAAACAGCACGCCGCCCGCGTCGTCGAGCCATGCTTCGTCCGGTTCGAACGGCGTACCGGTCTGATCGGTGAGCACGAGTTGCCCGTCGCGATCGGCCAGGCGGACGACCCACGGCGTATAGGCAAGTTCGACGTACACGCGCTGCGGTCCGTTCTGGAAGAACCACTGGCCCTGCGCGTCGCATTCGTAGTTGCGGCCGATGAACGCGTTCAGCGCCGCATGCCGGATCGGCGAGCCGAGCTCGCCGGCCGCCTGGGCCGCGTCGTCGCGCAGCCGCCATTCGCCGCGCCGGTCGAGCAGCAGCCAGCCGGTGCAGTGCGGCACGTTCGGCCATTTGGCGAGGGCCTGCCTGACGATGTCATCCATGGTCGACGAATTTGGAGCAATAGCCGAACACCCGCGCCGACAGCCAGTCGAGACGGCCGGGGAACGGCCCGGTCATGAATCCCGCGTGACCGCCGTCCGCGGGCTGGTCGAGCTCGACGGCCGGCGATACGTCGGCCGGGCCGGGCAGCGCGGACTCGGGCAGGAACGGGTCGTTGCGGGCGTTGAGGATCAGCGTCGGCACGTCGATCTCCGGCAGCAGCGGCCGGGTCGTCGCCTTCGTCCAGTAGTCGTCCGCGTTCGCGAAACCGTGCAGCGGGGCGGTCACGACTTCGTCGAAGTCGCGCATCGTCACGGCCTGCAGCATCGCTTCACGGTCGAACAACCCTGGATACTGGTCGAGCTTCGCGAGTGCCTTGCGCTTGAGCGTCTTCAGGAAGCTGCGCGTGTAGACCATCGCGAAGCCCTGCGACAGCGCGCGCCCGCCCGCGTGCACGTCGATCGGCGTCGAGATCGCGGCGGCGGCCCGCAGGATCGACGTGTCGCTGCGATGCTCGCCGAGCCAGCGCAGCAGCACGTTGCCGCCGAGCGACACGCCGGCCGCAACCAGCGGCCCGCGATGCTGCGTGGCGAGCCGGCGCAGGATCCAGTCGACTTCGGCGCTGTCGGCGAGATGGTAGAAGCGCGGCTGGCGGTTGATCTCGCCGCTGCAACTGCGAAAGTGCGGGACGACCGCGTGCCAGCCCTTCGCGCGCGCGGCGGCCATCATCGCGAGCGCGTAGTGCGAGCCCGAGCTGCCTTCGAGGCCGTGGAACAGCACGAACAGCGGCGCATCGGGCGGCGGCGCCGCGCTGTCGAGATGCGCGACCCAGTCGAGATCGATGAAATCGTGGTCGGGGGTTTCCCATCGCTCTCGTCGGTAAGCGACGGCCGGGCGCCGTGCGAACAGCGCGGGCACGATGGTCTGGGCATGGCTGTTCGGCAGCCAGCGCGGTGCGCGATAGCGCGATGAATCGTCGTTGGGGGCCGGGGCCCCGGTCAGCGGCGAGGTGGGCGGAGAAGCCGTACTCATGATCGCCCCGCTAATGCGTTGCTTCGTTCTTCGTCAGTGCAGCGGACCCTGCCCGTGACGGATTTTCGCGGCGAACTGTCCGGCCGCCTGTTCGGGAATCGGGCTCGCGTGAATATGCGCGATGCGCCACTCGCCGCGCTCGTGAATCATCACGTACGTGGCGAAAACCATGTCGGGTTCGGCCGTCAGGTCGGCCTGCTGATGCGCTTCGGCGATCGTATAGACGACCGTGCCGAGGCTGTCGTACACACGGATGTCGAGCGGCTCGATCGTCACGGGGCGCGTGGCGAGCCGGTTGGCGAGCCCGCTGCGGATCTGGTCGAGGCCGTGCAGATGCTCGCCGTCCGCCCATACGCAGCTGGCGAAATCCTCGTCGATCCACAATCCCAGCAGCGCGTCGAGATTGGCATCGGCGACGGCCTGGTAGTAGGCGTTCAGCGTATCGGCGGCGGCTTCGAAGAGGCGGGCAAAACGTGGCATCGGGGTTATCTCTCGCGCGCGTCGCGCGCCGTATTCAGCACGGCGGCCCGGATGGAGCCGCCGTACACCGGTGAATCGGATTGCCCGGCGCGTCGTGCGACGCTGCCGGCCAGGGTCAGCGTTGCCCGACGAGCATGCCGCGCAAATCGCCGAATACCTGCTCGGGACCGAGTTCGCGCAGGCACTTCAGGTGGCCGAGCGGGCACTCGCGTTCGAAGCAGGGACTGCATTCGAGATGAAGCCATTGTACCTTCGCCAGGTCCGACAGCGGAGGGGTGTGGCGCGGATCCGTCGAGCCGTACAGCGCGACGAGCGGCCGGCGCAGCGCGGCGGCGACGTGCATCAGCCCCGAATCGTTGGTGACCACCGCGTTCGCGCGCGCGATCAGCGCACATGCCTCCGACAGCGATGTCTGCCCGCACAGGTTGCGCACGTTCGGCGCGTGGTCGGCGATCGCCTGCGCGGCCGCGGCGTCCTTCTGCGAGCCGAGCGCGACGATCTGCGTGTACGGGAACGACTGGTGGACGATGGTGGCGAGCGACGCGAAGTGCTCGGGCGGCCAGCGCTTGGCCGGGCCGTATTCCGCGCCGGGGCAGAACACGACGAGCGGCTTGCGCGTATCGAGGTTGAAGCGCGCGGACACGCGCGCCGTCTCGTTCAGGTCCGCGTCGAGGCGCGGCGCGGGCAGCGTCTTCATCGACTCGGGCAGCTTCGCACCCGGCGCGTACGCAAGCGCCGCGTAGTGGGTCGTCATCGGCGGCCGCTCGCCCGACTTGGTCGGGTTCGCGTGCCGCACGTTCAGCAGCCCGTAGCGGTGCTCGCCCGTGTAGCCGATCCGCAGCGGGATGTTCGCGAGCCACGGGATCACCGCGGACTTCAGCGAATTCGGCAGCACGTACGCCGCGTCGTAGCCGACGTCGCGCAGGTCGCTCGCGAGCTGCCAGCGGCGCAGCAGCTGCAGCTTGCCGTGCGCGAGATCGGTCGCGTAGACATCGTGGATCTCGGGCATCCGCTCGAGCACGGGCGCGACCCACGAGGGCGCGACGGCATCGATCGCGATGCGGGGATGGAGTTTCTTCAGCAGCGCAAAAAGCGGCTGCGCCATCAATGCGTCACCGATCCAGTTCGGTGCGATAACCAGCGCTCGACGCATCAGGTCGACTTCCGATGTCTTGATGAAGCGCGGCGCCCAGGCGCCGCGTTCGGGTTGCCAGAATGGAGAACGGCGGCGCGCCGGAAGCCCGGCTGCGCCGCCTTGGGTCGGCGGGCCTGCAAGCCTGCAGGCCCGGCCGCCGGGGCTCAGTGGCCCTTGACGACCTCGCCGTCGCGCAGCTTGTAGCGCGTGCCGCAGTACGGGCAGCGTGCTTCGCCGTGCGAGACGTCGATGAAGACGCGCGGGTGCGCGCTCCAGCGCGCCATGGCCGGGTTCGGGCAGTACGCGGGAAGATCCTTGGCCGTCAGCTCGACCAGCGGCATTTCCTTGATTTCACTCATGAGACTTTCTCTTATCACTCTTTTGTGGGGCGGTCGGTGGCGCGGCGCGCTCAGACCTTCGTCAGCCAGTGCGCGTACTTCGCGTTCTTGCCCGACACGATATCGAAAAACGCCGACTGGAGCTTTTCCGTGACGGGGCCGCGCGCGCCGCTGCCGATCGTGCGGTTGTCGAGCTCGCGGATCGGCGTGACTTCAGCGGCCGTGCCGGTGAAGAACGCCTCGTCGGCCGTGTAGACCTCGTCGCGCGTGATGCGCTTCTCGATCACCTCGATGCCGGCGTCCTTCGCGAGCGTGATGACCGTGTCGCGCGTGATGCCGTCGAGGCACGACGACAGGTCGGGCGTGTACAGCTTGCCGTTGTTCACGAGGAAGAAGTTTTCGCCGGAGCCTTCCGACACGTAGCCGTCGACGTCGAGCAGCAGCGCCTCGTCGTAGCCGTCGGCCGTTGCTTCCTGGTTCGCCAGGATCGAGTTCACGTACCAGCCCGACGCCTTCGCGCGCACCATCGACACGTTCACGTGGTGGCGCGTGAACGACGACGTCTTCACGCGGATGCCCTTCGCGAGGCCTTCCTCGCCGAGGTACGCGCCCCACGGCCAGGCGGCGATCGCGACGTGGATCGTGTTGCCCTTCGCGGCCACGCCGAGCTTTTCGGAGCCGACCCAGATGATCGGGCGCAGGTAGCACGACTCGAGCTTGTTCTCGCGCACGACTTCCAGCTGCGCGGCTTCGAGCGTTTCCCGGTCGAACGGCACGTCCATCTGGAAGATCTTCGCCGAATTCAGCAGACGTTTCGTGTGCTCGTACAGCCGGAAGATCGCGGTGCTGCCGTCAGCCGACTTGTACGCGCGCACGCCCTCGAAGACACCCATGCCGTAGTGCAGCGTGTGGGTCAGGACGTGGATCTTGGCGTCGCGCCAGTCGATCAGCTTGCCGTCCATCCAGATCTTGCCGTCGCGGTCGGCCATTGACATAGGATTCTCCTGGGAAGCAGTTGTACAGCGGGTTGTATGCAGCGTTGAGCCGGAAAGACGCTTATTTTAGCGTCATTTGCCGGCGATCCGGTCGGTCGGCACGGGGCCGGCGCTATAATCGCCCGGTACCGATTCCAATAACGACGGGTCGTACCGGCAGGAGGCGCCGGCGGCCCGACGAACCGCCCGCCGCGGCCCGCTTCCCATGCTCGCTCGATTGTCCGCCACCGACCGCTTCGCGCTGATCCAGGGCGCGCGCGACTATTCCCCGACGCTGATGGCGATTCTCTCGTGGGGGCTCGTCACCGGCATCGCGATGAGCAAGTCGGTCATGACACTCGCGCAGGCGAGCGCGATGTCGCTGCTGGTCTACGCGGGCTCGTCGCAGCTCGCGGTGCTGCCGCTCCTCGCGGCGAAGCTGCCGATCTGGACCATCCTGCTCACGGCCGCGATGGTCAACACGCGCTTCGTGATCTTCAGCGCCGGGCTTGCGCCCCATTTTTCCTACCTGCCGCTGTGGCGGCGCCTGGCGATCGGCTATTTCAACGGCGACGTAATCTACCTGCTGTTCCAGAAACAGGGCTTCGCCTACGGTCATGTGCCCGGCAAGGAAGCGTATTTCTGGGGGATGGCGCTCGCGAGCTGGCTGTCGTGGCAGGTGTCGTCGCTCGCCGGCATCCTGCTCGCGAGCTTCTTCCCCGCGAGCTGGGGGCTGGAGCTGGCCGGCACGCTCGCGCTGATCCCGATCATGGTGTCGGCCGTCGCGAACCGCTCGACGCTCGCGGCCGTTGCGGTCGCGGGCATCGTGGCGCTGGTCGCGTTCGACCTGCCGTACCGGCTTGCGCTGCCGCTCGCGGTGCTCGCCGCGCTCGCGGCCGGCTGCACGGCCGACTTCTTCGTCGAACGGGCCGACTGGCGGCGCATCCGCACCGAAACCGTGCACGAGAAGGAGATCGAATGAGCGCGACGGAGATCTGGATCGTCATCATCGGGATGACGATCGTCACGGCGGTCACGCGCGCGCTGTTCCTGATCGGCGGCGAGCGCACCGTGCTGCCCGAACGCGCGCAGCGCGCGCTGCGCTACGCGCCGGCGGCCGCGCTCGTCGCCGTCGTGCTGCCCGACGTGCTCGAAACGCCGGCCGGGCTGTCGTTCGCGCTGTCCAACCATCCGTTCTACGCGGCGCTTGCCGGCCTCGGCTGGTTTTTGTGGCGCCGCAGCATGCTCGGCACGATCGTCGTCGGGATGCTCGTGTTCACCGCGCTGCGCGTGATCTTCTGATGAGCCGCCGTTCAGGCCCGCCGGGCTCCGGCCGCTCGCGCAGGTGCATTGCTGCGTTGCGGCAATGTGTCCGTTCCCGCGCGCGATCCCAAATAGGCGGAATTCGCCGCCGCACGGGTCAGTCTGCCAGGTGGATCGGCTAGAATGCCCGTTCGAGATTTTTTACCCGTGCGCGTCATGCGAACCGCCAGCCACGGCCGCATCCGGCGCCCTTTCGCGGCAGCCCGCGCACGTCCAGCGTGAACCCCCTTTCCCCATCCACTACTTCAATCTGTTCAACATGAGCCAAGTCAAGCGTCTTACCGACCTGATCGCCGCCGGCCAGCTCGCCGGCAAGCGGGTATTCATCCGCGCCGACCTGAACGTCCCGCAGGACGACCAGGGCAACATCACCGAGGACACGCGCGTGCGCGCGTCCGTGCCGGCCATCCAGGCCGCGCTCGACGCCGGCGCGGCCGTGATGGTCACGTCGCACCTGGGCCGCCCGACCGAAGGCGAATTCAAGCCGGAGGATTCGCTCGCGCCGGTCGCGAAGCGCCTCGCCGAGCTGCTCGGCCGCGACGTGCCGCTCGTCTCGAACTGGGTCGAGAACGGCGTGAACGTCGCGCCGGGGCAGGTCGTGCTGCTCGAGAACTGCCGCGTGAACAAGGGCGAGAAGAAGAATTCGGACGAGCTCGCGCAGAAGATGGCGAAGCTCTGCGACGTGTACGTGAACGACGCGTTCGGCACCGCGCACCGCGCGGAAGCGACCACGCACGGGATCGCGAAGTACGCGCCGGTCGCGTGCGCGGGCCCGCTGCTGGCCGCCGAACTCGACGCGCTCGGCAAGGCGCTCGGCAACCCGGCCCGCCCGCTGGTGGCGATCGTCGCCGGCTCGAAGGTGTCGACCAAGCTCACCATCCTGAAGTCGCTGGCCGGCAAGGTCGACCAGCTGATCGTCGGCGGCGGCATCGCGAACACGTTCATGCTCGCGGCCGGCCTGTCGATCGGCAAGTCGCTCGCGGAAGCCGACCTCGTCGCCGAGGCGAAGGCGATCATCGACGAAGCGCGCGAGCGCGGCGCGTCGGTGCCGATCCCGACCGACGTCGTGACGGCCAAGGAATTCTCGCCGACGGCCGTGGCCACGGTGAAGCAGGTCGCCGACATCGAAGCGGACGACATGATCCTCGACATCGGCCCCGATACGGCGAAGGCGCTCGCGAGCCAGCTCGAGAAGGCCGGCACGATCGTGTGGAACGGCCCGGTCGGCGTGTTCGAGTTCGACCAGTTCGGCAACGGCACCAGGACGCTCGCGGAAGCGATCGCCAAATCGTCCGCGTTCTCGATCGCGGGCGGCGGCGACACGCTCGCGGCCATCGCGAAGTACGGCATCCACGACCAGGTCAGCTACATCTCGACGGGCGGCGGCGCCTTCCTCGAGTTCCTCGAGGGGAAGAAGCTGCCGGCGGTGGAAGTGCTCGAAACGCGGGCGGCCTGAGCGTGGCGGCGCGCGCAGGGGTGACGAAGGCCGTGCGCTCCGCGAAAGCGGAGCAGCCGGCCGGCGCGGGCAAGCGCAAACGCGCGCCCGCGCGGGCGAACACCGCCCCGCGCGCACCGGCGGCCGCCGGCGACGCGGCCGAGCAGCACCACGAGATTCAGAACAAAGCGATGCCGGGCGCAAGCACCGGCACGCCCCCCGGAACGGCCGCCGCTGGGCCTGCCGCTTCCGGCTCTCGCAGCGTTTCACCCAGCGCATCCACCTTGATCCAGATGAGGAGTTTCATGCAGCGCGCCACCAAGATAGTCGCCACGATCGGCCCGGCTTCCAGTTCGCCGGAGATTCTGCTGCAGATGATGCAGGCGGGCCTCGACGTCGTGCGGCTCAATTTTTCGCACGGCACGGCCGACGATCACCGCCAGCGCGCCGAGATGGTGCGCGAGGCCGCCCGCAAGGTCGGCCGCGAGATCGCGATCATGGCCGACCTCCAGGGCCCGAAGATCCGCGTCGGCAAGTTCGAGAACGGCAAGACGACGCTGACGCCGGGGCAGCCCTTCATCCTCGATGCCGGTTGCGAGCTCGGCAACGACGAGCGCGTCGGGCTCGACTACAAGGAACTGCCGCGCGACCTGAAGCCGGGCGACCTGCTGCTGCTGAACGACGGCCTGATCGTGCTGACCGTCGAGCGCGTGCTCGGCGACGAGATCCACACGATCGTCAAGGTGGGCGGCGAGCTGTCGAACAACAAGGGCATCAACCGCCAGGGCGGCGGCCTGTCGGCCCCCGCGCTGACCGCGAAGGACATGGAAGACATCCGCACCGCGATGTCGCTTGGCGCGGACCTGGTGGCGGTGTCGTTCCCGAAGAACGCGACCGACATGGAAATGGCGCGCCAGCTCGCGAACATCGCGGGCGCGCCGTACGGCATCAAGCCGAAGATGATCGCGAAGATCGAGCGTGCGGAAGCGATTCCGGCGCTGCAGAGCATCCTCGACGCGTCCGACGGCATCATGGTCGCGCGCGGCGACCTCGCGGTGGAAGTGGGCAACGCGGCCGTGCCGGCGCTGCAGAAGCGCATGATCCGGATGGCGCGCGAGTCGAACAAGCTCGTGATCACCGCGACGCAGATGATGGAGTCGATGATCCACGCGCCCGTGCCGACCCGCGCGGAAGTGTCGGACGTCGCGAACGCGGTGCTCGACGGCACCGACGCGGTGATGCTGTCGGCCGAGACGGCTGCCGGCAAGTACCCGGTCGTCACGATCGAGACGATGGCGGCCGTGTGCGTCGAGGCGGAGAAGTCGGAAGAGGTCGAGCTCGACAAGGATTTCCTCGACCGTACGTTCACGCGGATCGACCAGTCGATCGCGATGGGCGCGCTGTTCACCGCGTACCACCTCGGCGCGAAGGCGATCATCGCGCTGACCGAATCGGGCGCGACCGCGCTGTGGATGTCGCGTCACTACACGCACGTGCCGATCTTCGCGCTGACGCCGCGCGTCGGCAGCGAGCGCACGATGGCGCTGTACCGCAACGTGACGCCGCTGCACGTCGACTTCAACAGCGACCGCGACTCGGCGCTGCAGGCGGCGCTCGAGATCGTCGTCAAGCAAGGCTACGTGCAGCACGGCGACATGGTCGTGCTGACCGTCGGCGAGCCGATGGGGCAGGCGGGCGGCACCAACACGCTGAAGATCGTGCGGGTCGGCGAGCACTATTGAGCACCGACTGAGCATCGCGCCGGCCGCCCGGATCGGCTGAAAAATCGATCCGGCACCGTTTTATACGCGAAAGCCGCGTGGGGTCCGAAGCCCCACGCGGCTTTTTTTCTCTTTTTTGCCCGCATTGTGCCGTGCGAACGTAACAAATTGCGAGTCGGCGCCACCGGGCGGTCGGAATCGGAGGCGCTTCGCGATAAAATGCGGCTATTCGACGCTCAGCCGCGCCGCGCCACCCCGGTTCGAACGGGAGCGAGCGCCGCGCCGGCGTCAGGGCGCACCGGTTTTCATTCCAAGGAGTTCCACAATGCCTCTCGTATCAATGCGTCAATTGCTGGACCACGCGGCAGAGCACGGTTACGGCCTGCCGGCCTTCAACGTGAACAACCTGGAGCAGGTCCAGGCGATCATGGCGGCGGCGGACCAGGTCGGCGCGCCCGTGATCATGCAGGCATCGGCCGGCGCGCGTAAGTATGCGGGCGAGCCGTTCCTGCGCCACCTGATCGAAGCGGCGGTCGAATCGTACCCGCACATCCCGGTCGTGATGCACCAGGATCACGGCCAGTCGCCGGCGGTCTGCACGGCCGCGATCCGCAGCGGCTTCACCAGCGTGATGATGGACGGTTCGCTGGAAGCCGACGGCAAGACGGTCGCGTCGTACGAGTACAACGTCGACGTGTCGCGCAAGGTCGTCGAGATGGCGCACTCGATCGGCGTGACGGTCGAGGCCGAACTCGGCGTGCTCGGCTCGCTCGAGACGATGAAGGGCGACAAGGAAGACGGCCACGGCGCGGAAGGCACGATGACCCGCGAGCAGCTGCTGACCGATCCGGAGCAGGCCGCCGACTTCGTGAAGCTCACGCAGTGCGATGCGCTCGCGATCGCGATCGGCACGTCGCACGGCGCGTACAAGTTCTCGAAGAAGCCGACGGGCGACATCCTGTCGATCCAGCGCATCAAGGAAATCCACGCGCGCATCCCGAACACCCACCTCGTGATGCACGGTTCGTCGTCGGTGCCGCAGGAACTGCTGGCCGAGATCCGCGAATTCGGCGGCGACATGAAGGAAACCTACGGCGTGCCGGTCGAGGAAATCCAGGAAGGCATCAAGCACGGCGTGCGCAAGATCAACATCGACACCGACCTGCGTCTCGCGATCACCGGCGCGATCCGCCGCTACCTGTTCGAGAACCCGGGCAAGTTCGATCCGCGCGACTACCTGAAGCCCGCGCGCGAAGCGGCGAAGAAGGTGTGCGTCGACCGCTACCTCGCGTTCGGCTGCGAAGGCCAGGCCGGCAAGATCAAGCCGCTGTCGCTCGACAAGATCGCCGAGCAGTACAAGTCCGGCGCGCTCGCGCAGGTCGTGCGCTGAGACTGTAGTACGATTGCCCCCGCCCGGTACTGCCGCCGGGCAAGGGCTGGCCGCCCGGTTGCCGGATCCGATCCGGCCCCGGTAGCCGCTCCGTCCGGCCGAACAAGGGCCGGCCGGCAACCGCCGGGCGCCGTCGCCCGCCGGTTCGCCGACGTATTGCAAGACCGCCGTTCCCGCCTGCCGCGGGGAACGGCGTTTCCCTTTTTGTTTGGCTCCTTATCTGCGAAAAGACGATGTCTACCCTTTACGAATCCACGCTCCGCTCGCTGCCGCTCCTCGGTCGCGGCAAGGTCCGCGATAACTACGCGGTCGGCAACGACAAGCTCCTGATCGTCACGACCGACCGCCTGTCGGCATTCGACGTGGTGATGGGCGAGCCGATTCCGAACAAGGGCCGCGTGCTGAACCAGATGGCGAACTTCTGGTTCGACAAGCTCGCGCACATCGTGCCGAACCACCTGACGGGCGACGCGCCGGAAGCGGTCGTCGCGGCCGACGAGGTCGAGCAGGTGAAGGGCCGCGGCGTGGTCGTCAAGCGCCTCGAGCCGATCATGATCGAAGCGGTCGTGCGCGGCTACCTGGCCGGCAGCGGCTGGAAGGAATACCAGGCATCGGGCGCCGTGTGCGGCGTGCAGCTGCCGGAAGGCCTGCAGAACGCGCAGAAGCTGCCCGAGCCGATCTTCACGCCGGCCGCGAAGGCCGAGATGGGCGAGCACGACGAGAACATCACGTTCGAGGAAACCGAGCGCCGCATCGGCACCGAGCTGGCCGCAACCATTCGCGACATCTCGATCAAGCTGTACAAGGAAGCGGCCGATTACGCGGCGACGCGCGGCATCATCATCGCCGACACGAAGTTCGAATTCGGCCTCGACAACCACGGCAAGCTGTACCTGATGGACGAAGTGCTGACCGCCGATTCGTCGCGCTTCTGGCCGGCCGACCAGTACGAAGTCGGCACCAACCCGCCGTCGTTCGACAAGCAGTTCGTGCGCGACTGGCTCGAGGCGCAGCCGTGGGGCAAGACGGCGCCGGCACCGGCGCTGCCGGCCGACGTCGTCGAGAAGACGGCCGCGAAGTACCAGGAAGCGCTCGAGCGCATCACCGGCCAGGCGCTCGCCTGATCGAGGTCCATACGACATGAGCGAAATCCAGACTGCCCACACGCACAGCGCGCCGCTCGTCGGCGTGCTGATGGGTTCGAGTTCCGACTGGGACGTGATGAAGCACGCGGTCGCCATCCTGCAGGAGTTCGGCGTGCCGTACGAGGCGAAGGTCGTGTCCGCGCACCGGATGCCCGACGAGATGTTCGACTATGCGGAGAAGGCGCGCGAGCGCGGGCTGCGCGCGATCATCGCGGGCGCCGGCGGCGCAGCGCACCTGCCCGGCATGCTGGCCGCGAAAACCACGGTGCCGGTGCTCGGCGTGCCGGTCGCGAGCAAGTACCTGAAGGGTGTCGATTCGCTGCACTCGATTGTGCAGATGCCGAAGGGCGTGCCCGTCGCGACGTTCGCGATCGGCGAGGCCGGCGCCGCGAATGCCGCGTTGTTCGCGGTGTCGATCCTGTCCGGCACGTCGACCGACTACGCGAACCGGCTCGCCGCGTTCCGCGTGCGCCAGAACGAAGCCGCGCACGCGATGGTGCTGCCGCCGCTGGAATGACGGCATGGCGCGCGGCCGCACGACGCGGCCGGCGCCGGATTTTTCCACTGCGGCGGGCATTTTCGCGTTCCGCCGCGACCGACCACTGACATGACCGCAACTCCTGATTCCGTTTCCCCGATCCTGCCCGGCGCGTGGCTGGGCATGGTCGGCGGTGGCCAGCTCGGCCGCATGTTCTGCTTTGCCGCCCAGTCGATGGGCTATCGCGTCGCCGTGCTCGATCCCGATCCGACGAGCCCCGCCGGCGCGGTCGCCGACCGCCACCTGCGCGCGGCGTACGACGACGAAGCCGCGCTCGCCGAACTGGCCGACCTGTGCGACGCGGTGTCGACGGAGTTCGAGAACGTGCCGGCCGCAAGCCTCGATTTCCTCGCGCGCACGACGTTCGTCGCGCCGGCCGGCCGCTGCGTCGCGGTCGCGCAGGACCGGATCGCGGAGAAGCGCTTCATCGAGGCGTCGGGCGTGCCCGTCGCGCCGCACGTCGTGATCGAATCGTCGGCGGCACTCGCCGCGCTCGACGATGCCGCGCTCGACGCGGTGCTGCCGGGCATCCTGAAGACGGCGCGCCTCGGCTACGACGGCAAGGGCCAGGTGCGCGTCGCCACCGCGCAGGAAGCGCGCGACGCGCATGCCGCGCTCGGCGGCGTACCGTGCGTGCTGGAGAAGCGCCTGCCGCTGAAATACGAAGTGTCGGCGCTGATCGCGCGCGGCGCGGACGGCCGCTCGGCCGCGTTCCCGCTCGCGCAGAACGTGCATCACAACGGCATCCTCGCGCTGACGGTCGTGCCCGCGCCGGCCGCCGATGCCGCGCGCGTCGAAGAGGCGCAACAGGCCGCCGTGCGGATCGCCGATACGCTCGGCTACGTCGGCGTGCTGTGCGTCGAATTCTTCGTGCTGGAAGACGGTTCGTTCGTCGCGAACGAGATGGCGCCGCGCCCGCACAACTCCGGCCACTACACGGTCGATGCGTGCGCAACGAGCCAGTTCGAGCAGCAGGTGCGCGCGATGACGCGCATGCCGCTCGGCAACCCGCGCCAGCATTCGCCGGCCGCGATGCTGAACATCCTCGGCGACGTGTGGTTCCCGAACGGTGCGGCCGATGCCGTCACGCCGCCCTGGGACACGGTCGCCGCGATGCCGGCCGCGCACCTGCACCTGTACGGCAAGGAAGACGCGCGCGTCGGTCGCAAGATGGGCCACGTGAACTTCACGGCCGAAACGCGCGACGAAGCCGTTGCCGCGGCCACCGCGTGCGCGCAGCTGCTGCGCGTGCCGCTCGACTGAGGCGCCGGCCGATGTCCATCGATCTCCCGAACGCCGTGACGGCCGCGCAGATCGACGCGGCCGCCGCGTTGCTCGACGCGGGCCAGCTCGTCGCCTTTCCGACCGAAACCGTCTACGGGCTCGGCGGCGACGCGGCGAATCCCGAGGCCGTCGCGCGCATCTACGCGGCGAAGGGGCGGCCGGCGAATCATCCGGTGATCGTGCACCTGCCGCCGGGCGGTGATCCCGGTTACTGGGCCGACGATCTGCCGGCCGATGCGCAGGCGTTGATCGATGCATTCTGGCCGGGCCCGCTGACCCTGATCCTGAAGCGTCATGCGCGCATTCCGGACGCCGTGAGCGGCGGCCAGGATTCGGTCGGGCTGCGCTGCCCGTCGCATCCGGTCGCGCAGGCGCTGCTGGCCGCGTTCAGCGCGCGGCGCGGCGGGCATGGCGGCGTGGCTGCGCCGTCCGCGAACCGGTTCGGCCATGTGAGCCCGACCACCGCGCAGCACGTACGCGACGAATTCGGCGACACCGTGCACGTGCTCGACGGCGGTGCGTCCGAAGTCGGCATCGAATCGACGATCCTCGACCTGTCGCGCGGTTTCCCGGCGCTGCTGCGCCCGGGCCACGTGACGCCGCAGCAGATCGCCGACGTGCTCGGCCGCGCGCCGAAGCTGCCGGACGGCAGAGACGCGACCGCGCCGCGCGCATCGGGCACGCTGAAGGCGCATTACGCGCCGCGCACGCCGCTCGCGCTGCTGCCGTTCGACACGCTCGAGCCGCTGCTCGCGGCCGCGCAAGCCGACGGCGAGCGTGTCGCGCTCGTCGCCCGTGCGTCGCGCGCGGGACGCTGGGCGCAGGCCGACGGCGTGCATTTCGTCGCGGCGCCGGAAGATCCGCAGGCGTATGCACGCGACCTGTACGGGATGCTGCGCGCGCTCGACCGCGCGCAGGTCGCACGCATCCTCGTCGAGAAGCTGCCCGAGACCGTCGAATGGATCGCGGTCAACGATCGTCTCGGCCGTGCGGCGGCCGCGTTCGAAGCGCGCGACTGACACGCTCGACGGCTGATCCAGGAATGAAAAAAACGCCCGACCGGCGAACCGGTCGGGCGTTTCTGTTTGGGCGCGTGGCCGGCGGCTTACTTGCCGACGCCCGACTTCGCGATCTGCTGTTCGACGAACTGCGCGAACAGCGCGTGCAGGTGCGTCGTCGGGTGGACCGTGTCGGCGAACATGTAGGTCTGGTCCGCGTTCGCGACCGTGTAGGTCTGCGGCGAGCAGAACAGAGACGAGCCGAATGCGGTCGCGTTCGCGACGCCGTACTGCGTGGCGGCCTGGACCATCGCCTTCAGGTTGCACGCGGTATCGGTGTTCGACACGCTGAAGCCGTTCGCCTTGTAGTTCGCCGCGATGCCGTCCTGCCACGTGAACGTGTCGAGCAGCGCGACCTTCGTCGTGTCGACCTTCAGCGCGGCCAGCGTGCCGGCGAGCGTCTGGTTGAACAGCCCCGACAGTTGCGTGAACGCGGCCTGCGTCGGCGCGCCGCCCTGCAGCGCGAGCGGCGTGCCGCCGATGTCCGGCACGTTCGATACGTACACGTGCGTCGCGCCTGCCGCGACGATCTGCTGGACGATGCCGCCGAGCTGCTGCGCGGCCAGGCCGATCGCCTGCGCCGCCGCGAGTTGCGCGGCCGGCGTGTTGCCTTGCGCCTGCGCGACCTGCGCCTGGTAGAAGATGTCGTTCGCGCCGCCGTTGACCAGCACGATCTGGCCGGCGTTGAAGCTGCCGTGCTGCGACAGGTATTGCTTGACCTGGTCGGCGATCGGCGTCGTGGTGGCCTGCGCGTAGTCGGCGTTCGGCACGCTCGCGTCCGCGTGACCGATACCCGGCTGCAGCGTCACGCGCGAGCCGCCCTGTGCGTAGCCGAGACCGCCGGTGGCCTGCAGCGGAATGCCGAACCCGCCCTGGTTCGCGGGCTGCAGCGTGTCGCCGTAGTACTGCGCGACGTTCTGCGTCCATACCTGGCCCGGGTTGGTCGTGAAGCGGCCGCCGCCGAAGCCGAGCTTGATCTGCGAGTAGGTGCCCACGTCGGACAGGCTGTCGCCGAACGACACGACCTGCATCTTCACGCCCGACGGCGGCGTGTTCGACGCGCTGTTGTTGTTGTCGTCACCGCCGCCGCCGCATGCGGCGAGCAGCGCAAGCGCGGCGCCGGCGATCGCGACCTGCGCGGTACGCAGCATGCGCTGCCGGGTGCGGGAAGCTGCGTGTTGTTGTGTCTGCATCGTTCGATCTCCTCGTAGATATGGCCTGATGTGTTTCTCATCTGCCGCGTGCCTGCTCGGTTCCGGGCTGCGCGGCGGCCGTTGGCTGAAACGGTTTATTGGTGACGCGCAGCCGCCGGCGGCACGGTGCGCGGATCGGGGTTCGCGGCCTCGGCAATCTGCGCATGATAAGCGCTCGCCCATTCGGGCGGGCCGAAAATCGCGCGCAGCTTGTTGCGCCATCCGTCGACGCGCAATGCGTCGCCGGCCATCGATATCCATTCGTGGAACGTCGCGACGAGCGGGTTGTTCGAGCCGAGCCGCTCGACGATCCCGTACCGCGGCGGATCGTCGGGCGTTTCCTCGACATAACTCCCGAACAGGCGATCCCAGATCACAAGGACGCCTGCGTAATTGCGGTCGATGTAGCGCGGATTGCGCGCATGGTGCGCACGGTGGATCGACGGCGTGTTCAGCACGTATTCGAGCCAGCCGAGCTTGCCGATCGCCTGGGTGTGCACGAAGAACTGGAACGCGAGGTTGATCAGCACGATGCCGACGACCTGCTGCGGCGGAAAGCCGGCGAACGCGAGCGGCAGCCAGAACACCCACATGCCCGCGACGGGGTACATCAGGCTCTGGCGGAACGCGGTCGAGAAATTCATCCGCTCGGACGAGTGATGCACGACGTGCGCGGCCCACAGCCAGCGCACGCGATGGCTCGCGCGGTGGAACACGTAGTAGAGGAAATCCTGCGCAACGAACAGCACCGCGAACGACAGCCAGCCGTCGTGCCACGTGAACAGGCGGTAGTGCCGGTAGCAATACGCGTAGACGGGGATCACGAACAGCCACGCGATCTTGTCGGCGCCCTGGTGCATCAGCGCGAGCGCCGCGTTGCACAGCGTGTCGCGCCACGCATAGACATGGTCCTGCGCACGGGTGCGGGCGAGGTGCCAGGCCTCCCACGCGATGCAGAGCAGGAAGACGGGCGCCAGCGCGAGCAGAAGCAATTCGACGTCGAATCGCATGGGCGTGTCTCCTTCTTTCCCCTGCAAGCCTTGAGGCCGGGCGTATGGCCCGTTGTAGATATCGGTCAGGCCAACAGCCTACGCAATCGCCACGCGCTAGGCGAGGGGGCAGCGTAGAGGGTTCCCTCTGAGGACAGGGTTTCTACGGAAGCCGCGCGGCACGGGGCCGGGCGGTGTGGCCCTGTTTTGTGGGTGCGATCGGTGCGCGGTGTGTCGCGCGCGGGCGGCGGCTGCCGTTTCAAACCGGGGAGGGCGGGATTCCGTGCGCGGGGGCCGCCCCGATTGTCCGCCGGAGGGTCCCGCTGCGCGGTGCGGCCCCGTGGCCGGTGCAAGCCGGCGCGGGCCGCCGGCCGGCGGCGCCGCGCCATGCCGCGGCGCGCGGATCGTCATTGCGCGCCGGCGTAGATCCATTCGAGCAGCGTGTCGTGCGCGGCGCGCGCGGCTTCCGCGTGATCGTTGTTGATGAAACTGACGACGATGTAGCTCTGGCCGTCGGCGCCGGCAACGTAGCCGGCGATCGCGCGCACGTCGCGCAGCGTGCCGGTCTTGATGTGCGCGTTGCCGAGCACGCCGGCGTTGGTGAGGCGGTTCTTCATCGTGCCGTCGATGCCCGCGATCGGCAGCGAATCGATGAAGGCCTGCGCGACGGGGCTCGCGTTCGCGGCCTGCAGCAGCGCGGCGAGCGACAGTGCGCTCACATGCTCTTCGCGCGACAGGCCCGAGCCGTTTTCGAGCACGAGGTCGGGCATCGCGATGCCGTTCTTCTGCAGGAACGCCTGGATCACGCGGCTCGACTGCTCGGGCGTTGCGGGCGGCCTGCCGCCGACCGCGCCGATCGTCAGGAACAGGTTGCGCGCCATCACGTTGTTGCTGAACTTGTTGATGTCGTAGACGATGCTGCCGAGCACCGGGCTGTGATGCACGGCGAGCGGCCGCGCGGTGGTCGGCACCTTGCCTTCGCTCACGGGCCCCGTGATCGTGCCGCCGTCCTGCTGCCACAGCGCGAGGAAGCCGCGGGCGAAGAACGTCGTGTGATCGAGGATCGCGAGGTTGGTCGTGTGCGCGCCGCAACGCAGCGGGTAGTCGCCGGCGAACGAAGCGGTCATGATCCCGCCGCCGGCCGTCAGCGTCGGTCGCGCGGCCGCGGCGGCCGCGCTGCACGAGCCCGAGCCTTCGACCAGCTGGTTGTCGATCGACAGGTCCGCGAGCGGCGGCAGCACGTCGACGGCCACCTTGCCGTCGTCGCCCGGCGTGACGGTGAACGACACGGCCTTGAACGCGTACAGCAGCGGATCGGGGCCGACGTTGTACGGCGCGCTCGCATCGTCGTCGAACGAAGGGAGATCGCGCGTCGTCGCCGCGAAGTAGCTCTTGTCGAGCACGAGGCCGCCCGCCACGCGCTTGACGCCGGCCTTGCGGAGCTTGTCGACGAGGTCGATCAGCTCTTCGGGCACGAGCTTCGGATCGCCGGTGCCCTTGATGTACAGGTTGCCCTGCAGCGTGCCGTCGGGGTCGACCGTGCCGTCCGTGTAGGCGGTCGTGCGCCAGCGGTAGTCGGGGCCGAGGATCGACAGGCCCGAGAAGGTCGTTACGAGCTTCATCGTCGAGGCGGGCAGCATCGGCCGGCTCGCATTCCACGCGATCAGCGGTTCCGGATCGCCGACGCGCTCGACGACGACGCTCATCGCCGACGCCGGCACCTTCGCGCGCTGCAGCGCGACGAGCACGGACGCCGGCAGGCCGGCCGCGCGCGCGGCCGGCGACACGACCGTGGTCTTGCGCGCTTCCTTGTGGGATTTCTTGCGGGCCTGCGCGGCAGGCGCGAAGGCGAGGGCCGTGCAGGTGGCGACGATGGCGACCGCCCGCAGGCAGACGCGGGCGCGGGGGGCAAACCGGTTGGAAAGATCGGAAATCGGCATGAGCGAATACGGGGAAAGCACGACGTTCGGGCAGGGCGCGCGCGGCGCCAAAGCGCACATTGTAGAGACAAGTCCGGACAGCCCCCTTGCAATCCGCCTTTCTGTTGCATTGCACGGTGCCGCGCGCCGGGTTCGCGGCGCTACAATGGTCGGCGTGTTTGACTCGCCCCATGGATGCCTGTCCCGATGCGGATTCTGCTTGTCGAAGATGATCGAATGATTGCCGAAGGCGTGCGCAAGGCGCTGCGCTCGGACGGCTTTGCAGTCGACTGGGTGCAGGACGGCGACGCCGCACTGACGGCGCTCGGCGGCGAGACGTACGACCTGCTGCTGCTCGATCTCGGGCTGCCGAAGCGCGACGGCATCGACGTGCTGCGCACGCTGCGCGCGCGCGGGCTGGCGCTGCCGGTGCTGATCGTCACCGCGCGCGACGCGGTGGCCGATCGCGTGAAGGGCCTCGACGCGGGCGCCGACGACTACCTCGTCAAGCCGTTCGACCTCGACGAGCTCGGCGCGCGAATGCGCGCGCTGATCCGCCGCCAGGCGGGGCGCAGCGAATCGCTGATCCGCCACGGCGCGCTGACGCTCGATCCCGCCTCGCACCAGGTGACGCTCGACGGCGCGCCGGTCGCGCTGTCCGCGCGCGAGTTCGCGCTGCTCGAGGCGCTGCTCGCGCGGCCCGGCGCGGTGCTGTCGAAGAGCCAGCTCGAGGAGAAGATGTACGGCTGGGGCGAGGAGATCGGCAGCAACACGGTCGAGGTCTACATCCACGCGCTGCGCAAGAAGCTCGGCTCCGACCTGATCCGCAACGTGCGCGGGCTTGGCTACATGGTCGTCAAGGAAAGCTGACGCGTGAGGTCGATTCGTCATCAATTGCTGATCTGGCTGCTCGCGATCGTCGTCGCGGGCGTGGGCATCGCGGGCTGGCTGATCTACCGGCAGGCGCTCGCGGAGGCGAACGAACTGTTCGACTACCAGTTGCAGGAAATCGCCGCGGCGCTGCCGTCGGAACCGTTCTCGCAGGTATTCGGCTCGCGTACCAACGGCGACGAAGGCATCGTGATCCAGATCTGGAACCGCAACGGCGTGCTGATGTACTTCTCGCATCCGCGTGCGCCGATCGCGCCGCGCGCGGAGCTCGGTTTCTCGACCGAGCGCACCGATCGCGGCGAATGGCGCGTGTACGGGGCGATCGTCGGCGACAACGTCGTGCAGCTCGCGCAGCCGCTGTCGGTGCGCAACCGGCTCGCGGCGAACGTCGCGCTGCGTACGCTGTGGCCGCTGATCGTGCTGCTGCCGTTCCTCGGCGCGGCCGTGTGGGTGATCGTCGGGCGCGGGCTCGCGCCGCTCGGCCGCGTGACGCGCGCAGTCGAGGCGCGCCGGCCGGAAGCGCTCGATCCGCTGCCCGATGCGCGTCTGCCGCTCGAGGTGCAGCCGCTCGTGCGGGCGCTGAACGGGCTGCTCGCGCGGCTGTCGGCCGCGCTCGACACGCAGAAGGCGTTCGTGGCCGACGCCGCGCACGAACTGCGCACGCCGCTCGCGGCCGTGCAGATTCAGGCGCAACTCGTCGCCCGCGCGAAGGACGATGCATCGCGCCGCGAGGCGGTCGCGGATCTCCAGGATGGCGTGTCGCGCGCGACGCGTCTCACGGAGCAACTGCTCGCGCTGGCACGCGCCGAACCCGACGGCGCGACGATGCGCGAACCCGTCGACCTGCAGGCACTGCTCGCCGAATGCGTGGCTGCGCTTGCGCCGCTCGCGCAGCGGCGCGACATCGATCTCGGCTTCGAGGAGACGCACGCGGCGAGCGTCGTCGCGGACGTCGGCGCGCTGCGCGTGATGTTCGGCAACCTGCTCGACAACGCGGTGAAGTACACGCCCGACGGCGGCCGCATCGACGTGTCGCTCACCCGCGACGCGGCCGGCCGCGCGTGCGTGCAGATCGGCGACAGCGGGCCCGGCATCCCGGCCGACGAGCGCGAGCGCGTGTTCGACCGTTTCTACCGCGACAGCTCCGCGCGGGCGCGCACCGATGTGTCGGGCAGCGGGCTCGGGCTCGCGATCGTCAAGCGCGTGGCGGCGCAGCAGGGGGCGACGGTGTCGCTCGGCGACGCGGCCGCGGGCGGCCTGCTCGTCAGCGTCGTGTTCCGCGACGCCGAGATGCCGGCCGAGGCGCCGCAGCCTTCCGAATCCGTGTGACGCGTGCCGCGTGCCGCCGGGCGAGCGCCGGCGGCCGCTTAAGCCCCGCTTAAGGCTGATTAAGCCTCCTTTAAGTCAGGGTCGTTACGCTGCGTCCTAACAAAGAGGAGGTCCTACGATGAATACCCGATTCCTTGCGCGCGGCGCCGTCGCGGTCGCCGTGGCGGCCGCCCTGTCCGCCGGTTATGTCGCCGGCACCCGCCGCGCCGATCCGCAGATCATCACGCCCGCGCAGGCTGCCGCGCTGATGCCGGCCGAAGCGGCTGCCAAGACCGGCATTCCCGATTTCTCCGGGCTCGTCGAGACTTACGGCCCGGCGGTGGTGAACATCAGCGCGAAGCACGTCGTGAAGCAGGTGTCGCGGCGCGTGCCGCAGCCGCAGCTGCCGATCGATCCGAGCGATCCGTTCTACCAGTTCTTCAAGCACTTCTACGGCCAGGTGCCGGGCATGGGCGGCGACGCGCAACCGGACGACCAGCCGAGCGCGAGCCTCGGTTCCGGGTTCGTCATCAGCTCCGACGGGTACATCCTCACCAATGCGCACGTGATCGACGGCGCGAACGTCGTCACGGTCAAGCTGACCGACAAGCGCGAATACAAGGCGAAGGTCGTCGGCTCGGATAAGCAGTCGGACGTCGCGGTGCTGAAGATCGATGCGAGCGGCCTGCCGACCGTGAAGATCGGCGACCCGGCGCAGAGCAAGGTCGGCCAGTGGGTCGTCGCGATCGGCTCGCCGTACGGCTTCGACAACACGGTCACGTCGGGCATCATCAGCGCGAAGTCGCGCGCGCTGCCGGACGAGAACTACACGCCGTTCATCCAGACCGACGTGCCGGTGAACCCCGGCAACTCGGGCGGCCCGCTGTTCAACCTGCAGGGCGAGGTGATCGGCATCAACTCGATGATCTATTCGCAGACGGGCGGCTTCCAGGGCCTGTCGTTCGCGATCCCGATCAACGAGGCGATCAAGGTGAAGGACGAACTCGTGAAGACGGGCCACGTGAGCCGCGGCCGCCTCGGCGTCGCCGTGCAGGGGCTGAACCAGACGCTCGCGAGCTCGTTCGGACTGCAGAAGCCGGACGGCGCGCTCGTCAGCTCGGTCGATCCGAACGGCCCGGCCGCGAAGGCCGGCCTGCAGCCGGGTGACGTGATCCTGTCGGTCAACGGCTCGCCGGTTGCCGATTCGACGTCGCTGCCCGCGCAGATCGCGAACCTGAAGCCGGGTTCGAAGGCCGACCTGCAGATCTGGCGCGACAAGTCGAAGAAGTCGATCAGCGTGACGCTCGGCGCGATGGCCGATGCGAAGCTCGCGTCGAACGACGGCGGGCCCGTCGAGCAGGGGCGCCTGGGCGTCGCGGTGCGTCCGCTGTCGCCGCAGGAGCGCAGCGCCGACAACCTGTCGCACGGCCTGATCGTGCAGCAGGCCGGCGGGCCGGCCGCCAACGCGGGCATCCAGCCCGGCGACGTGATCCTCGCGGTCAACGGCCGCCCGGTCACGAGCCCCGAGCAGTTGCGCGACGCAGTCAAGGGCGCGGGCAACAGTCTTGCTCTGCTGATCCAGCGCGATAATGCCCAGATCTTCGTGCCGGTCGACCTGAGCTGACCGGCCACGGCCGACGGCCGGCCAGGCCGGCCGCGGCGGGCGCCGCCGCCGCTCGAATGCGTGACGCCGCGCCCTGTATGTGTTCCGACCCCAAGGAGAGAGCCATGCAATATCTACGCAACGTGTCCCGATTTGCCGTCGCCGCGGCGCTGGCCGCCGGCCTCGCGGCCGGAGCGTCCGGCGCGTACGCGCAGTCGGACGGTTTGCCCGCCGCGGGCCAGCAGGGCGACGTCACCTTCGTGTCCGGCGGCGTTGGGCAGGACGAGTCGACGGCGTTCCAGCGCAACGAGCCGAAATGGCCGCTGGCGCTGCGCTTCACCGGCAAGGGCGGCGAGTTCCTGGCCGACGTTCATGTGCGGATCGTCGACGGCAAGGGCGACGAGGTGCTGAAGACCGACGCACGCGGGCCGTACATGCTCGTGAAGGTGCCGCCGGGCCGCTATACGGTGCATGCGTCGTACCAGGGCAACGAGGAATCCCGTGCCGTCACGGTCGGCGCGAAGGGCGGCGCGAAGACGGCGTTCCAGTGGAGCGCGCAGTAGCCTGCCGCGCGCGGCGCCGGCCCGGGTCGCGCATTCGGCTGCGGTTTCGCCCATAATGAAAGCCACGGCACCTGTGCCGTGGCTTTTTTCGTTTCCTGAGCCCGGCCTGCCGGGTCGTCCCAAGGAGAAACGATGTCCGACGCAGCCGACCCTCGTCTCGAAATCGTGCCGAACCGTCATCGCGTGCGCGTGATCCATCGCGGCATCACGTATGCCGATTCGCACGGCGCGCTGACCGTGCGCGAAACGGGCCTGCCGGACATCCACTACCTGCCGCGCCGCGACGTCAACATGCGCCGGCTCGTGAAATCCGGTGTCACGTCGGTCTGCCCGTTCAGGGGCGAGGCCGTGCACTTCGACTTGCAGACGGAAGACGGCGTGATCGAGAACGCCGCATGGAGTTACGAGGAACCGAAGGAGGCGGCGTCGGCGCTCGCGCTCTACGTCGCCTTCGACGCCGCACGGATCGACAGCCTCGTCGAGACATCCTGATGCGGTGCGTGTTCACCGGGGAGGCGTCATGGAACTGAACGACACATTGCGCATACCGCTCGCGCCGCCCGTCGTACGGGAGGCATTCGAGGATCTCGCGCTGCTGCGCGCGAGCTTCGATCATTGCGAATCGTTCGTGAAGCTTGCGGACGGCGAATTCGCGCTGACGATCACGGTGCCGCTCGGCCCGCTGCGCGCCCGCTACGACGTGCGTGCGCATGCGGCCGCCGAGCAGGGCGATGCGGAAGGCCAGCCGCGCCGCGTGCTCAATTTCAAGGCGCGGGCCGACGGGCTCGGCGCGCTGCGCGGCCAGGTCGAACTCGTGCTGATGCCGGATGACGACGCGGACGCAACGCGTATCGAGTACGTGGTCTGGGCGACGGCGAGCGGCCCGCTCACCGAGCTGCCGGGGCGGCAGATCGAAAATACGCTGCGCGAATGGACCGACGATTTCTTCCGTGAATTCTGCGCGGTCGTACAGGCGAAGCACGGCCTCGCACCGAATCGCGCGCGCTCGGCCGAGCCGCGGCGCCAGCACGTGTTCCTGCGGCCGGCGTCGCTGGTGGCCGCGACGAAGCGGGCGCTGCCGCCGCACCTCGGCGGCGCGCTGACCGGGCGTGCCGCCAGCGCACTCCCGCATCGCGGCTCCGGCACGGTGCCCGTGTGGGCGTGGGCCGCGATGATCGTCTTCGTCGCGCTGCTGCTCTACGCGGCACGCTGGATCAACGGCGGCTGAGCGGCCGGCCGTTTCCGCTGCGAGGCTCGCCCGCCGCGCGCCTACCGCGCGGCATCGGCGCCGGCTCCGGCGCCGCGAAATTCCCTTCGATACGCCGACGGCGACGTGCCGAGCGCGCCCGCGAAATGCTGGCGCAGCGACACGCTCGACCCGTAGCCGGCCGCCTGCGCGATCGCATCGATCGACTGCCCGGTGGTTTCCAGCAGATGCTGCGCACGCGCCAGCCGCTCGGCCTGCAGCCACGCGGTGACGGTCGTGCCGGTCGCCTGGCGGAAGTGGCGCGTGAACGTGCGCCGGCTCATCAGCACGCGTTCGGCAAGCGAATCGACGCTGTGCGCGGCGTCGAGATGCGCGCGCACCCAGTCGAGCAGGCCCGCGAGCCGCGCATCGCGCGGGTGCGCGGCGACCGGCTGCGGCACGTATTGCGCCTGCCCGCCCTGACGGTGCGGCGGGATCACGAGGCGGCGCGCGATCTGGTTCGCGGCGTCCGAGCCGAAGCGCCGCCGCACGACGTGCAGGCAGCAGTCGAGCCCCGCGGCCGTGCCGGCCGACGTCATCAGGTTGCCGTCGTCCACGTACAGCACGTCCGGATCGAGCTTCACGCGCGGGAAGCGTTGTGCGAAGTCGTCGGCCCATGCCCAGTGCGTGGTGGCCGGGCGGCCGTCGAGCAAGCCGGCCGCGGCGAGCACGTATGCGCCGAGGCACAGCCCGACGAGCTGCGCGCCGCGCGCGGCGACCGCGCGGACGGCGTCGAGCAGCACATCGGGCGGCGCTTCGTCCGGGTCGCGCCACGCCGGCACGATGACGATGTCCGCATCGTCGAGCCCGTCGAGGCCGTAGGGCGCGGTGATCGTGAAACCGCCCGTCGTCGACAGCGGGCCGCGCTCCGCCGAGCAGACGCGAAACTCGAACGCGGGCGACGCGGCCGCGTCGCGCTCCTTGCCGAACACGACGGACGGCACCGACAGGTGGAACGGGCTGATGCCGTCGTACGCGATCACGGCAACGACGGTCGGAGCGGTCGGGGCAGGCCGGGTGGACGAGGCGGCGGTCATGGCGGGCTCCGGATGGGTGATGGCCCGATTCTATCGAAGAATGGCTATCGGGCCACTGTCCACGTGAGCGACGCGCCCCGACAATGCATCGCATCGCGCCGCTGACCACCCCGTTCCGGGGCGGGGCCGCGCCCCTGGACCAGGAGCCCGCCATGTCGAACGCCGTCCCGCATTCCGTTTCCCATTCTGCTTCCCGCCGCGCACTGATCGTGATCGACGTCCAGAACGAGTACGTGACCGGCAACCTGCCGATCGAATATCCGCCGCTCGACGTGTCGCTCGCGAACATTGGCCGCGCGATCGATGCCGCGCATGCGGCCGGCGTGCCCGTGATCGTCGTCCAGCACGTCGCGCCGGCCGGCGCGCCGATCTTCGCGCCCGGCACCGACGGCGTCGCGCTGCACGCGGTCGTCGCCGGCCGGCCGTACGCACACCTGATCGAGAAGACGCACGCAAGCTCGTTTGCCGGGACCGACCTTGCAGCGTGGCTCGATGCGCACGGGATCGACACGCTCGCGGTGGCCGGCTACATGACGCACAACTGCAATGCGTCGACGGTCTATCACGCGGCGCATGCGGGGCTGAATGTCGAATACCTGAACGACGCGACGGGCGCGCTGCCTTACGAGAACGAAGCAGGCGCGGCGAGCGCCGAGGAGATTCACCGCGCGTACGCGGTGGTGTTCCAGTCGAATTTCGCGGCCGTGATGTCCACCGATGCGTGGATCGCGGGGCTGGCAGGTGCGCCGATGCCGAAGCGCGATTCGGTCGCCGCATCGAACCGGCGGGCCCGCGCGCAGCGCGCGAAGGCCGCCTGAACCGGGCGGGGAGAAGGGACGGCGGGTTGGGCGTCGGCGCGATGGGCGGCCCGCCCGATGAAACGAAGACCCGAATCGCTGGCGAACGCGCGTCGCGCGATCATTCGCCGTCCTTCAGCATCGCCGGGCTGTAGCGCAGCATGTCGAAACAGCCGTCGACGAGCTTTTCCGCATGCTGCTCGGCGTCGATCTCGTCGGGCAGCATCAGCATGTCGCGCACGAAACCGCTGACGAGCGTGTGCAGCATCAGCGTCGCGCGCCACGTATCGAGCCGCTCGGGCAGCAGCTTGAGTTGCACGGCCACCGCGAGATCGGCGTCGATCGCGTGCAGGGCCTCGCTCATCCCCGCGCGGTTGCGCTGCAGCAGCGGCTCCAGGTCCGCGACGTATTCGCACTTCATGAACAGGATGCTGAACACGCGGCGCAACTGCGCGTCGCGCTGCACGCCGAGCAGGCACCAGATCAGGATCTGGCGGATCTTGTCGAGCGGATTGCCGCCCGGCGCGTCGAGCGGCATCCGCTTCAACTCGTCGATCGGCAGAAACACGCGGTCGAACATCGCGTCGAACAGTTCGCTCTTGTTCGCGAAATGCCAGTAGATTGCGCCGCGCGTCACGCCGGCATGTTGCGCGATGTCGGCGAGCGACGTGTGCGACACGCCTTTCTCGAAGAACACGTGCTCGGCGGCGTCGAGAATGCGATTGCGCGTCTCGAGCGCCTCCTCCTTGGTACGTCTGACCATGTGCAGGCCTGATTGGATCGATCGTAGGTGAATATAGGGTCTGCAACCCTCTGCGCGGTCATATAGACTGGCTATGATCGCGGCTGGTAACAATCCGTAAGACTGGACAGCCGGTCGCGCACAAGCGGGCTTTTTACATACATTCATGAATGTATATACAATACCACCCTACGATCGAATGACCCAAGTGGCAATCAGTTAATATCCCACTCTGCTGATTCCCGCCAAAGTACCAGTCCGCAGTTGCGGGGCATCCTGTCGGCACGGAGGTTTCGTGCCGCTTGCTGTATCTAGCAGTCCAGTAATTCAGGTGTTCGATCTGCGCCGTGAGGCGCATCCGTGTTGCGCTCGCTCCGGTCGGGTGTGGCACTTATTCCATTGGTTATACACAGAGGTCGCTCCATGCGCGTCGAACGGGTTCCATACCGCTTAATCACTGTCGCGACGGCCGCCGTTTTCCTGGCCGCGTGCGGGAAAAAAGAATCGGCACCGCCGCCGCAAACGCCGGAAGTCGGCGTCGTCACCGTCCAACCGCAAGCCGTACCGGTCTTCAGCGAACTGCCGGGCCGCACCAGCGCATTCCTCGTCGCGCAGGTGCGCGCACGAGTCGACGGCATCGTGCTGCGCCGCGAATTCACCGAAGGCACCGACGTCAAGGCCGGCCAGCGCCTGTACAAGATCGATCCGGCGCCGTACATCGCCGCACTGAACAGCGCGAAGGCAACGCTCGCGAAGGCGCAGGCGAACCTCGTCACGCAGAACGCACTGGTCGCGCGCTACAAGGTGCTGGTGGCCGCGAACGCGGTCAGCAAGCAGGACTACGACAACGCAGTGGCCACGCAGGGCCAGGCCGCGGCGGACGTCGCGGCCGGCAAGGCGGCGGTCGATACCGCGCAGATCAACCTCGGCTACACCGACGTCGTGTCGCCGATCACCGGCCGCGTCGGCATTTCGCAAGTGACGCCGGGCGCCTACGTGCAGGCGAGCCAGGCGACGCTGATGTCGACGGTGCAGCAGCTCGATCCGGTGTACGTCGACCTCACGCAGTCGAGCCTCGAAGGCCTGAAGCTGCGGCAGGACGTGCAGAGCGGCCGCCTGAAGACGAGCGGCCCGGGCGCCGCGAAGGTGTCGCTGATCCTGGAAGACGGCAAGACCTACTCGGAAGCCGGCAAGCTGCAGTTCTCGGACGTGACGGTCGACCAGGCCACCGGCTCGGTGACGATCCGCGCGGTGTTCCCGAACCCGGGCCGCGTGCTGCTGCCGGGCATGTTCGTGCGCGCACGGATCGAGGAAGGCGTGAACGAGAACGCGTTCCTGGTGCCGCAGATCGGCGTCACGCATGACCAGAAGGGCCAGGCGATCGCGATGGTGGTGAACGCCAGCAACAAGGTCGAGCCGCGTCCGCTGAAGACCACCGGCATGCAGGGCCCGAACTGGATCGTCGAAGGCGGTCTGCAGGCGGGCGACCACGTGATCGTGCAGGGCGGCGAGAAGGTGCGCCCGGGTGCGACCGTGAAGTCGGTACCGGCACAGCTCGCACCGGCGGCCGGAGCCGCATCGGGCGCGGCTGCCGCCACCGCCGCGCCGGCTGCCGCCGGTTCCGGCGCCGCTGCCGCTTCCGGTGCTGCCGCATCGGGCGCCGCGCCGGCGAGTGCTGCCGCTGCTTCGAGCGCGCAATAACAGGGAGCCTGTTTCATGGCAAAGTTTTTTATCGATCGCCCGATCTTCGCGTGGGTGATCGCCATCATCCTGATGCTGGCCGGGGTTGCGGCGATCTTCACGCTGCCGATCTCGCAGTATCCGACGATCGCGCCGCCCTCGATCCAGATCACCGCGAACTACCCGGGCGCTTCCGCGAAGACGGTGGAAGACACGGTGACGCAGGTGATCGAGCAGCAGATGAGCGGTCTCGACAACTTCCTGTACATGTCGTCGACCAGTGACGACTCGGGCAACGCGACGATCACGCTGACCTTCGCGCCGGGTACCAACGCCGACATCGCACAGGTCCAGGTGCAGAACAAGCTGTCGCTCGCGACGCCGATTCTGCCGCAGGTCGTGCAGCAGCTCGGCCTCTCGGTGACGAAGTCGAGCAGCAGCTTCCTGCTGGTGCTCGCCTTCAACTCCGAAGACGGCAGCATGAACAAGTACGACCTCGCGAACTTCGTGGCGTCGCACGTGAAGGACCCGATCAGCCGGTTGAACGGCGTCGGTACCGTCACGCTGTTCGGCTCGCAGTACGCGATGCGGGTCTGGCTCGATGCGACCCGCCTGACGAACTACGGCCTCACGCCGGTCGACGTGTCGACCGCGATCTCCGCGCAGAACGTGCAGATCGCAGGCGGCCAGATCGGCGGCACGCCGTCCACGCCGGGCACGATGCTGCAGGCGACGATCACCGAATCGACGCTGCTGCAGACGCCCGAGCAGTTCGGCAACATCCTGCTGAAGGTCAATCAGGACGGCTCGCAGGTTCGCCTGAAGGATGTCGCGAAGCTCGAACTCGGCGGCGAAAACTACAACTTCGACACGAAGTACAACGGTCAGCCGACCGCGGCACTCGGTATCCAGCTCGCGACCAACGCGAACGCGCTGGCGACCGCGAAGGCCGTGCGCGCGAAGATCGACGAGCTGGCACCATTCTTCCCGCACGGCCTCGTCGTGAAGTACCCGTACGACACGACGCCGTTCGTGAAGCTGTCGATCGAGGAAGTGGTCAAGACGCTGCTCGAAGGTATCGTGCTCGTGTTCCTCGTGATGTATCTGTTCCTGCAGAACCTGCGGGCAACGATCATCCCGACGATCGCGGTGCCGGTCGTGCTGCTCGGCACGTTCGCGATCATGTCGATGGTGGGCTTCTCGATCAACACGCTGTCGATGTTCGGCCTCGTGCTCGCGATCGGCCTGCTGGTCGACGATGCGATCGTGGTGGTGGAGAACGTCGAGCGCGTGATGGCCGAAGAGGGCCTGTCACCGAAGGAGGCGACCCGCAAGGCGATGGGCCAGATCACCGGTGCACTTGTCGGCGTGGCGCTGGTGCTGTCGGCGGTGTTCGTGCCGGTGGCGTTCTCGGGCGGCTCGGTCGGCGCGATCTATCGTCAGTTCTCGCTGACGATCGTGTCGGCGATGGTGCTGTCGGTGCTGGTCGCGTTGATTCTGACGCCGGCCCTGTGCGCGACGATCCTCAAGCCGATCCCGCAAGGGCATCACGAAGAGAAGAAGGGCTTCTTCGGCTGGTTCAACCGCACGTTCAACAACAGCCGCGACAAGTACCACGTCGGCGTGCACCACGTGATCAAGCGCTCGGGCCGCTGGCTCATCATCTACCTGGTGGTGATCGTCGCGGTCGGCCTGCTGTTCGTGCGCCTGCCGAAGTCGTTCCTGCCCGATGAAGACCAGGGCCTGATGTTCGTGATCGTGCAGACGCCGTCGGGCTCGACGCAGGAAACGACCGCGAAGACGCTCGCGAACATTTCCGACTACCTGCTGAAGGACGAGAAGGAAATCGTCGAATCGGCGTTCACGGTCAACGGCTTCAGCTTCGCCGGCCGCGGCCAGAACTCCGGCCTCGTGTTCGTTCGCCTGAAGGACTACTCGCAGCGTCAGCATGCGAACCAGAAGGTGCAGGCGCTGATCGGCCGGATGTTCGGGCGCTACGCGGGCTACAAGGACGCGATCGTGATCCCGTTCAACCCGCCGTCGATACCTGAACTCGGCACCGCTGCCGGCTTCGACTTCGAGCTGACGGACAACGCGGGTCTCGGCCACGATGCGCTGATGGCCGCGCGCAACCAGCTGCTCGGGATGGCCTCGAAGGATCCGACGCTGCAGGGTGTGCGTCCGAACGGCCTGAACGATACGCCGCAGTACAAGGTCGACATCGATCGCGAGAAGGCGAACGCGCTCGGCGTGACGGCGGATGCGATCGACCAGACGTTCTCGATCGCGTGGGCGTCGAAGTACGTGAACAACTTCCTGGATACCGACGGCCGGATCAAGAAGGTCTACGTGCAGGCGGACGCACCGTTCCGGATGACGCCGGAAGACCTGAACATCTGGTACGTGCGCAACGGGTCGGGCGGGATGGTGCCGTTCAGTTCGTTCGCGACCGGTCACTGGACGTACGGTTCGCCGAAGCTCGAGCGCTACAACGGTGTGTCGGCGATGGAAATCCAGGGCCAGGCCGCACCGGGCAAGTCGACCGGTCAGGCGATGGCGGCGATGGAACAGATCGCGAAGAAGCTGCCGGTCGGTATCGGCTATTCGTGGACGGGCCTGTCGTTCCAGGAAATCCAGTCCGGTTCGCAGGCGCCGATCCTGTACGCGATCTCGATTCTCGTCGTGTTCCTGTGTCTCGCGGCGCTGTATGAAAGCTGGTCGATCCCGTTCTCGGTGATCATGGTGGTCCCGCTCGGCGTGATCGGTGCACTGCTCGCGGCAACGATGCGCGGCCTCGAGAACGACGTGTTCTTCCAGGTCGGCCTGCTGACCACCGTGGGCTTGTCCGCGAAGAACGCGATTCTGATCGTGGAGTTCGCGCGCGAACTGCAGATGACGGAGAAGATGGGGCCGATCGAGGCTGCGCTGGAAGCGGCGCGCCTGCGGCTGCGTCCGATCCTGATGACGTCGCTCGCGTTCATTCTCGGCGTGATGCCGCTCGCGATCAGCAACGGCGCGGGTTCGGCCAGCCAGCACGCGATCGGTACGGGCGTGATCGGCGGGATGATCACGGCGACGTTCCTCGCGATCTTCATGATCCCGATGTTCTTCGTGAAGATCCGCGCGATCTTCAGCGGCGAGAAGGAAGACGTCGACGAGGCGCTGCGCCTGGCTCAGGAGCACTCGCACCACGAAGAGAAGCCGGGCAACGGCGACGAAGGCAACAAGGGACAGTGATGATGCAAAAACACGCTTTGACTGCAATCGCGGTCGCGCTCTTTGCTACGGGCTGCACGATGGCGCCGCATTACAAGCGGCCCGACGCGCCCGTCGCACAGGCGTACCCGGCCGGCGGCGTCTACGCGACGCAGCCGGGTGCGGCCGGCGCGCGCAGCGCGAACGGCCAGGCGGCGACCGCCATCGGCTGGCGCGAGTTCTTCGTCGATCCGCGCCTGCAGCGGCTGATCGAGATCGCGCTGAAAAACAACCGCGACCTGCGCGTGTCGGTGCTGAACATCGAGGCGGCGCGTGCGCAGTACCAGATCACGCGCGCGGGCCTGTTCCCGACGCTCGACGGCACGGGCACGGGCAGTGTCCAGCGCGTGCCGCAAGGTCTGTCGCAGACGGGCGCGCCGTATATCTCGCGTGCCTACAACGTCGGTTTGTCCGCGTCGTGGGAGCTCGACCTGTTCGGCCGCGTGCAGAGCTTGAAGGACCAGGCGCTCGCGCAGTACCTGTCGACGTCGTATGCACGGCAGGCGCAGGAAATCTCGCTTGTGTCTTCGGTGGCTGACCAGTACCTGACGCTGCTGTCGACCGACGACCTGCTGAAGGTCACGGAGGACACGCTGAAGTCCGCTCAGGCGCAGTACGACCTGACCAAGCTGAGGTTCGACAACGGCACGGGCTCCGAGCTCGAGCTGCGTCAGGCGCAGACGGTGGTCGAGCAGGCGCTGTCGAACCAGCAGCAGCAGGCGCGTGCGCGTGCGCAGGCACTGAACATGCTGGTGCAACTGATCGGCGAGCCGCTGCCGGACGATCTGCCGGCAGGCATGCCGCTCGACGCGCAGAACCTGCTGACGGACGTGCCGGCCGGGTTGCCGTCGGACCTGCTGACGCGTCGTCCGGACGTGATGCAGGCCGAGCAGACGCTGCTGGCCGCGAATGCGAACATCGGTGCGGCACGCGCGGCGTTCTTCCCGCGCATCTCGCTGACGGGCGCGTTCGGCACCGGCAGCCCGACGCTGGGCGGCCTGTTCAAGGCCGGCACGGCGGCGTGGTCGTTCGCGCCGCAGATCACGATGCCGATCTTCGAGGGCGGGCAGAACATCGCGAACCTGAACCTCGCGAACGTGCAGAAGCGCATCGAGATCGCGAACTACGAGAAGGCGATCCAGTCGGCATTCCGCGAAGTGGCGGATGGTCTGGCCGCACGCGGCACGTACGACCAGCAGATCGCGGCGCTCGAGCGCAACGAGCACGCGCAGCAGCGACGTTTCGACCTGTCGGACCTGCGTTACAAGAACGGCGTCGACAGCTACCTGTCGGTGCTGACCGCGCAGACGGATCTGTACTCGGCACAGCAGACGCTGATCAACGCACGACTGGCGCGCTGGACGAATCTGGTCGACCTGTACCGTGCACTGGGCGGCGGGTGGATCCAGCGGGCCGGCGAGACGCCGCGCGCGCCGGATGCGCCGGTCGACTACGACAAGGCGGCCGCTCCGGCGCCTGCGTCGTCGGCGTCGACGAACGGGTAAGTGAAAGGCGGGGCAGGAGCGGGCAACCGCTTCTGCCTGCCGAACCGGCGAGATGCAAAAACGAAAACGCCACGGATGAAAATCCGTGGCGTTTTCTTTTGTGCGGCCGAATCGTGCGAGACCACGACGGTCGACGTGACGATGACTGCATCGGATGCCGCTGATGCCGATCACGGCAGATACGCGTCCAGGCGCGATCAACCGATCAACCAGGCAGCCTGTACCGCACCGCACCGCACCGCACCGCATCGCAGGCGGCCCCCCGAGCGCGCGAGGCACCCCGCGTAGCCCGGCCCCGCCAAGCAAAAACGCCACGGCATGCCGTGGCGTTTTCCGTTACCGCTTCGCGCCGTCGTCCGGCGCGTCGCGATCAGTGATGCACGTCGGCCGGGCGGCCGTCGAAGTCGTGTCCGGCGCGGCGGATCTCGCAGCGCGCATCCTTCTCGCCTTTCACGCCGTTGAACACGATGTTCAGGATCACGGCCGATGCCGACGCCAGCAGGATGCCGCTGTGCAGGATCGGGGCGAGCGCGGGCGGCAGCTTCGAGAAGAAGTGCGGCGACACGACCGGCACGAGGCCCATACCGACGCTCACGGCGACGATGAACAGGTTGTGCGAGTTGTTCACGAAGTCGACCTTCGACAGCACCTTGATGCCGTTCGCGGCCACCATCCCGAACATCACGATGCCCGCACCGCCGAGCACGAACGGCGGCACCGATGCGACCACCTGCGCCATCTTCGGGAACAGGCCGAGCAGCACGAGAATCACGCCGCCCGTCGCACACACGAACCGGCTCTTCACGCCCGTCACGCCGATCAGGCCGACGTTCTGCGAGAACGACGTATGCGGGAACGAGTTGAAGATGCCGCCGATCAGCGTGCCGAGGCCGTCGACGCGCAGGCCGCGCACGAGGCGCTCCTGGTTGACCGGACGATCGACCATGTCGCCGACCGCGAGGAACATGCCGGTCGATTCGATGAACGTGACGAACATCACCGTGACCATCGTCACGATCGACAGCGGGTCGAAGTGCGGCATGCCGAAGTGGAACGGCATCACGATGCCGACCCACGGTGCGTGCGCGACGCCGTCGGTATTCACGCGGCCGATCGCGAACGCGATCGCGAAGCCGGCGACGATGCCGAGCAGCACCGAGATGTTCGCGATGAAGCCGCGGCCGAACTTGTTGATCAGCAGGATCAGCGTCAGCACAAGCAGCGACAGGCCGAGATAGACGGGGCTGCCGTACTCGGGGTTGCCGACGCCGCCGGCTGCCCAGTTGATGCCGACTTCCATCAGCGACAGCCCGATCACCGCGATCACGGTGCCGACCACCACGGGCGGGAAGAACCGCAACAGCTTGCCGATCATCGGCGCGAGCACGATGCCGATGATGCCGGCCGCGATCGTCGAGCCGAAGATGTCGAGAATGCCGAGGCCGGGGTTCGTGCCGATCGCGATCATCGGGCCGACTGCCGCGAACGTGCAGCCCATGATGACGGGCAGGCGGATCCCGAAGATCCACAGGCCCAGCGTCTGGATCAGCGTGGCGATGCCGCACGAAAACAGATCTGCGCTGATCAGGAACGCGATCTGGTCTTTCGGCAGCTTGAGTGCGGCGCCAACGATAAGCGGCACGGCAACGGCGCCGGCGTACATGACGAGGACGTGTTGCAGGCCAAGCGTTACCAGCTTGCCGGTCGGCAGCACCTCATCGCACGGATGGACCGTGTTCGATTGCATCTGTCTCACTCCATGATCTTGTTTTCGGGGTGATACGAAGTTATGCGGAATGAATCCACGCAACAAGAGCGCTGGGTACTATTCCGCTCTTTGCTGGTTCGATATGCCATTTCGGCATGAAACAGGGTGTCGATCATCGGGAAACTGCCGCAGGAGTGAGGGTTCCCGGTTTTATAGCCCTTCAAAATAGCGCTGGCCCCCATGTCAAATATCGGCCGCTTTATGGTGTGTATCGGGCAGGGCGCATAGCGGCAAAAAGTGCCTGGGGAAAATCGTGCCGGGTTAACCCGCGAGCGGCCGCTTTCGCTGCCAACGTGCAGCCGGGTGAAACCCGGCAGGCCATGGCGATTTCGGCTGCCGCGGCGGCGGCAAAAGACGGGGCGCGCATCGCGATCCCGTTATCATCGACATCCGTTCATTCGAATTCGCCCTCACGTCATGCGCCTGCTCGGAATCGACCTCGGCACCGGCTCCGTCAAACTCGTCACGCTCGATGCCGACGGCGTCGAGCGTGCGGTTGCGAGCGAACCCTATGCGCTGTCGTCGCCGCAGCCCGGCTGGGCCGAGATCGCGCCCGACACGTGGTGGCAGGCGCTGGTGCGCGCGGCCGCGCGGCTGCCGGCCGGCGAGCGTGCGCAGGTGGCGGCGATCGGGTTCTCGGGGCAGATGCACGGCGTCGTGCTGATCGACGCGGCCGGGCAGCCGGTGCGGCCCGCGCTGCTGTGGCCCGACACGCGGGCGGTGCGCGAAGCGGATGAGGCCGGCTGGCCCGTCACGGGATCGCCCGTCGCCGGATTGCCCGTCGCCCCGAATCCCGTCGCGCCGGGGATGGCCGGCCCGCTGTTGCGCTGGCTGGCCGCTCACGAACCCGATGCACTGCGCGCCGCGCGCTGGGCCGTGCAGCCGAAGGACTGGTTGCGCATCGCGCTGGGTGGCGACGTCGCGGCCGATCCGAGCGACGCGTGCGCGACCGCGCTCGCGACGCCCGACGGCGCATGGGATCTCGCATTGATCGACGCACTCGGCCTGCCGGCCGACCGGTTCGCATCGGTGCAGCCGTCGACCGCGCGCTGCGGCACGCTCGGCGCACCGGCGGCGACGGCACTCGGGCTGCCCGCCGGCGTGCCGCTGGCGACGGGCGCGGCCGACACCGCATGCGCGGCCCTCGGCAGCGGGCTCGCCGCCGCCGGCGATGCGCTGCTGACGACGGGCAGCGGCGGCCAGATCGTCGTGCTCGCGGATGTGCTGCCGCCCGCGCGACGCGGGCTGCATCGCTATCGCGCGGCGGCCGGCGGCGGTTATTACACGATGGCCGCGATGCAGAACGTCGGGCTCGCGCTCGAAGCCGTACGCGGCTGGCTCGGCTACGCGCAGTGGGCCGATGCGTACGACGATGCGTTCGCGCAGGCTGCGTCGGAACGCCTGTGCTTCCTGCCTTACCTGACGGGCGAACGTTCGCCGTGGATGAACCCCGACGCGCGCGGCGGCTGGCTCGGCCTCGGGCTCGGCGACACGCGCGGCGCGATGATGCGCGCCGCGTTCGAAGGCGTCGCGTTCGCGTTGCGCGCCGGGCTCGATGCGATCCGCGACACCGACCGCGGCGACCCGGTGGCGACGCTGCGTCTCGCGGGCGGCGGCTCGGTCGATCCGCGCTGGCGCCAGCTGCTTGCCGACTCGCTGGGCGCGTCGCTTCACGCGATCGACTGCCCGAACGCCGCGACGCGCGGCGCCGCGCTGCTGGCGGGTGTCGCGATCGGGCACTGGCGGGAAGACGCGCTGCACGCGCTGGCGCCGGCCGCGTCGCCGGTTGCCGAGCCGCGTGACGATCGCTCGCTGGCCGCGCGCCATGCGCGCTTCATCGACCTGTATGCCCGGACGGATGCATGGTTCACGACGGGCGCTTAAAATCGGGCACTTGTTCTTTTGCGTCAGCGATGACGCATCGTGGCAAGCCGGCGGCCGTTTCCCGCACGCGATGCGCGGCGGAACCGGCCATCATGGCGAGCACGAGATTCTTTCGCCGTGCCGCGCGCGACGCCGCGCGGCACGGTTTCGACAGCTTTGCATGGAACCCGGTGCGAAGCATTGGGCCGGCGTCGGTGCTGGCGCACTCACGCCGGTCGACATGAGCGCCGACGCGCGAACCCGGGCCGACCTCACACACAGACAGGAGTCACACGATGAAGACGAAAGCCGCGATTGCATGGAAGGCGGGCGCACCGCTGACGATCGAGGAAGTCGATCTCGAAGGGCCGCGCGCAGGCGAAGTGCTGATCGAGGTGAAGGCGACGGGCATCTGCCACACCGACTACTACACGCTGTCGGGCGCCGATCCGGAAGGGATCTTCCCGGCGATCCTCGGCCATGAAGGCGCGGGCGTCGTGGTCGACGTCGGCCCCGGCGTCGGCACCTTGCGCAAGGGCGATCACGTGATTCCGCTCTACACGCCCGAATGCCGCGAGTGCAAGTTCTGCCTGTCGCGCAAGACCAACCTGTGCCAGAAGATCCGCGCGACGCAGGGCAAGGGCCTGATGCCCGACGCGACGTCGCGCTTCTCGCTCGACGGCAAGCCGCTGTTCCATTACATGGGGACGTCGACGTTCTCGAACTACATCGTCGTGCCGGAAATCGCGGTCGCGAAGGTGCGCGAGGACGCGCCGTTCGACAAGATCTGCTACATCGGCTGCGGCGTGACGACGGGCGTCGGCGCGGTCGTGTACTCGGCGAAGGTCGAGGCCGGCGCGAACGTCGTCGTGTTCGGCCTCGGCGGGATCGGCCTGAACGTGATCCAGGGCGCGAAGATGGTCGGCGCGGACAAGATCATCGGCGTCGACATCAACCCGAAGCGCGTCGAGCTCGCGAAGAAGTTCGGGATGACGCACTTCATCAACCCGAACGAAGTCGAGAACGTGGTCGACCACATCGTGCAGCTGACCGACGGCGGCGCGGATTACTCGTTCGAATGCGTGGGCAACGTGAAGCTGATGCGCCAGGCGCTCGAGTGCACGCACAAGGGCTGGGGCCAGTCGTTCATCATCGGCGTGGCGGCAGCGGGCGAGGAAATCAGCACGCGTCCGTTCCAGCTGGTGACGGGCCGCGAGTGGAAGGGCTCGGCGTTCGGCGGCGCGCGCGGCCGCACCGACGTGCCGAAGATCGTCGACTGGTACATGGAAGGCAAGATCAACATCGACGACCTGATCACGCATACGCTGCCGCTCGAGCGGATCAACGAAGGCTTCGACCTGATGAAGGCCGGCGAGTCGATCCGCTCGGTCGTGCTGTACTGACCGGGAGCGCACCGCGATGCTCGAACTCGTTTCCTCGCATGCGTGCCACGGCGGCGAGCAGCGTTTCTACCGTCACGATTCGGCGGCCATCGGCCTGCCGATGAAGTTCTCGGTGTATCTGCCGCCGCAGGCCGCGCACGGCCGCGTGCCGGCGCTGTTCTATCTCGCGGGGCTCACGTGCACCGACGAGACGTTCGCGATCAAGGGCGGCGCGCAGCAATACGCGGCGCAGCACGGCATCGCGCTCGTGATGCCGGACACGAGCCCGCGCGGCGCGGGCGTGCCGGGCGAGACCGATGCGTGGGATTTCGGCGTCGGTGCGGGCTTCTATGTCGACGCGACCGAAGCGCCGTGGTCCGCGCATTACCGGATGGAGTCGTACGTGACGGGCGAGCTGCGCGAACTCGTCACGGCCGAATTGCCGATCGACGGCGCGCGGCTCGGGATTTTCGGGCACTCGATGGGCGGGCACGGCGCGCTGACGCTTGCGCTGCGTCATCCGGGCCTGTACCGGTCGGTGTCGGCGTTCGCGCCGATCGCCGCGCCCGCGCGCTGCCCGTGGGGCGAGAAGGCGTTCTCGGGCTACCTCGGCGACGATCGCGACGCCTGGAAGGCACACGACGCGAGCGAACTCGTCGCGCGCGCCGATGCGCCGAAGTTCGCGGACGGCATCCTCGTCGATCAGGGCCTCGCGGATCAGTTCCTCGCGAACCAGCTCAACCCCGACGTGTTCGAGGCCGCGTGCGCGAAGGCCGGCCAGCCGCTGACGCTGCGCCGCCATCCGGGCTACGACCACGGGTACTACTTCATCTCGACGTTCATCGCCGATCACATCGCGCATCACGCGCGCGTGCTCGCGCGATGAGCGGGAAGGGGAGCACATAACGCACACGGCGCGCCGCGCGATCGCGGGCGCATAAAAAACGCCGGCGTTGCCCTCGGGCACGCCGGCGTTTTTTATTTTCGTCGGGCGGCGATCCGTCGGGCGGCGATCCGTCGGGCGGCGATCCGCCGGGCGGCGATCCGCCAGGCGTCGTCCCGCCTCGCGTCGATCAGTGGCGCCGCAACAGGCTTGCGCCGTACACGAGCGCCGACAGCGCGGTGATCCAGAAACTCGTCGGCCAGTCGGTGTGATACGCGAGCACGATGCCGAGCCATGCCTCGAACAACGAGAACAGTGCGGCGAGCAGCACGCCGGTCGACAGCCGCGTCGTCACGTTCTGCGCGGCGGCAGCCGGCCCGACCAGCAGCGTGAACACCAGCAGCACGCCGACGATCTGCGTGGCTGCGGCCACGGCGAGCGCGCACACCGCGAGGAACAGCATCGACACCGTGCGCAGCGACACGCCCTTGGCTTCGGCCAGTTCGGGCTGCAGCGACGCGAACAGCAGCGGCCGCGCGATCAGCGCGAGCGCGAGCAGGCTCACGGCGCCGATGCCGGCGAGCACCGCGAGCGTGTCGTGGCTCACCGCGAGCACGTTGCCGAACAGCAGCGCGGTGACCTGCGTCGCGAACGACGTGTAGAAATGCAGGAACAGCAGGCCGAAACCCAGCGCACCCGACAGGATCACGCCGATCGCGACGTCGCGGCCCGCGAGCTTTTCGCCGAGCGCGCCCATCCCGATCCCGGCCGCGAGCGTGAAACCGACCATCCCCCAGATCGGCGAGATGCCGAGCAGCACCGCGCCCGTCGCGCCGGTGAAGCCGACGTGCGACAGCGCATGGCCGGCGAAGGTCTGCCCGCGCAGCACCAGGAAGTAGCCGACGATGCCCGCGAGCACCGCGACGATCCCCGACGCCGCGAAGGCGTTGATCATGAAGTCGTATTCAAACATCGTGCGAGTGCCCGGGATGAGCGTGTCCGTGGTGGTGATGACCGTGGCCGCCGCCACCGCCGTGCGAGTGGCCGTCGTCGTCCTCGTGTTCGTGGTCGTGCTTCTCGATCTCGACGTCGCCCGACATCACGAAGATCTTGCCGTTCACGCGCATCACGTCGATTGGCGATCCGTAGAGCCGCGACAGCACGGGCTTCGTGATCACCTCGTCGACGGTGCCGAGCGCCGCGACGCCGTTGCCGAGATACAGCACACGGTCGAGCGCGTTCAGCAACGGATTCAGTTCGTGCGCGGAGAACAGCACGGTGATGCCGAGCTCGCGCTGCACGTTGCGCACGAGCTCGACGACGCCGCGCTGGTGGTTCGGGTCGAGGCTGATCAGCGGCTCGTCGAGCAGCAGCAGCTTCGGGCTGCCGAGCAGGCATTGTGCGAGCAGCAGGCGCTGCCGCTCGCCGCCGGACAGTTCCGACAGCGGCCGGCGGGCAAGCGCCGGGCCGCCGACGAGATCGAGCACGCGGTCGACGTCGCGGCGCGTCGCCGCGTTCGTGTGTGGCAGCCCCCAGCGGTGGCCGTCGGCGGCCATCGCGACGAAGTCGTAGCCGCGCATCCGGCGGTTCGCGAGGCCGCTGCGAATCTGCGGCATGTAGCCGATCGACGGGTTGCCGCGTACGACCGGCACGCCGCCGACGGACAGCGTGCCGGCCGACACGGGCACGAGGCCGAGCACCGCGCGCATCAGCGTCGTCTTGCCCGCGCCGTTCGGCCCGAGTACGCCGACGAATTCGCCGGGTTCGATCGCGAAGCTGACGTCGCGCAGGATCGTGCGTCCGCCCAGTTCGAGCGTGACGCGATCGACGGCGAGTGCGTGGGGAGTGGCGGTCATGGCGTTACGGTCGTTTATTTCTTGCCGGCGGCGAGCGCGGCCGAGAGCGCGTCGAGCTGGCCGGCCATCCATTGCTGGAAAGTCTTGCCGGCCGGCTGCGTCTCGGTGACGCTGACGGTCGGCACGCCGCCGTCGCGTGCGATCTTCAGCATGCGCTTGGTCATCGGTTCTTCCGCTTGGCTGTTGTAGATCAGCGCGCGTACCTGCTTCTTGCGCAGGTCGTTCTCGAACGCGGCGACGTCCTGCGCGCTGGCTTCGGTGTCGTTCATCGTCGCGAGCTGGAAGCGCTGGTTGCGCATGTCGAGGCCGATCGCGTCGGACAGGTAGCCGAACACCGGCTCGGTGGCCGTCACCGGCACGCCCTTGTACTGCGCGCGCAGCGCGGCGACCTTGTCGTCGACGGGCTTCAGCGACGCGACGAACTTCTGCAGGTTCGCGTCGTATTCGGCCTTGTGCGCCGGATCGGCGCGGCCGAGTTCGGCCGCGATCGCGCGTGCGGCGGCCGGCATCGTCGCCGGGTCGTACCACAGGTGCGGGTTGTCGCCGGCCTTCTTGCCGACCAGGTCGGCGACGACGATCGTCGCGCGCTTCGCCTGCTTCGACGCGCCGAGCAGCTTGCTCATCCACGGATCGTAGTTGGCGCCGTTGTAGATCACGACCTGCGCGTGCTGGAGCGCGCGGGCCGTCTTCGGGCTCGCTTCGAACAGGTGCGGATCCTGGTCGGGATTGCTGAGGATGCTCGTCACCGCGACATGGCTGCCGCCGATCTGCGACGCAACGTCGCCGTAGAAGTTCTCGGCGGCGACGACGTTGACGGTCGCGGCCTGCGCGAACGCGGGCGCCGCGAGCGACAGCGCGGCGGCCGTGGAGACGGCGGCGGCGAGCCAGCGGACAGGCGTCAGGGCGCGCCGCGGCGCGCGCTTCAGGGCAATGGGCATGGAACTCCTCGTTGGAAGGGGCGGCGCATGTGCCGCCCGATACGCGTCAGCGTTGCGCGGGCTTGCGCTTGCAGTGTCCGCACAGGCCGCTCAGCTCGACGACCTGATGGTGGACTTCGAAACCGTGCGCGGGCTCGCTCGCGGACAACTGCTTCGCGAGGTCGCCGCCGGGAATCTCGACGGTGTCGCCGCACGAATCGCAGATCAGGAACTGGCCTTCGTGCGGGACGCCGATCTCGCAGCACGCGAAGAACGCGTTCTTCGATTCGATCCGGTGGATGAAGCCGTGCTCGACGAGGAAATCCAGCGCGCGGTAGACGGTCGTGGGCGGCACGCGGCCGCGCTGCGGCTCGAGCTCGGCGAGCAGGTCGTACGCGCCGATCGGGCGCTGCGCGGCGAGCACGCGTTCGTAGACCTGGCGGCGCAGCGGCGTCCACGCGAGCCCGTGCTCGGCGGCGAATGCGTCGGCCCGGGACAGCCGGGCGTCAATGGACGATGAGGTAGCCATGGCGTGAAGCTGGGCGTGAAACAAAGTATGGCGATGATATAACGTATCGCCGCGCCGTGCAGCGCGAATTCCCCTTTTCGTTCTCGCTCCGTCCCCTTCATTGCCGATCCGACCGCGCCGCACCGCGCGCGCCGCGCCTTGCCGGGCGCGCGTGGCGGGCCGCCGCGGTGCGCCGTCGTGCCGCAGCGCATCATAGAAAGCCGTCGTGTTGCCTTGACAGCGCGAATCGCGTATCCGATCATTCGATCAACAATAGAGCAATTGATCGGTTGGCGAGCGTTAGTTCATATCGCGGCCGTCGTAAAGCAGAACGAACCGGAGACAGCCAGTGAGACTGGAAGACAAGGTTGCGATCCTGACGGGCGCCGCAAGCGGCATCGGCGAGGCGGTCGCGCAACGCTATCTGGACGAGGGCGCGCGCTGCGTACTCGTCGACCTGAAGCCTGCCAGCGGCTCGCTCGCGCGGCTCATCGAGGCGAATCCCGGCCGCGCGGCGGCCGTCACCGCGGACGTCACGCGCCGCGACGACATCGAGCGCATCGTCGCCACGGCGGTCGAGCGCTTCGGCGGCATCGACATCCTGTTCAACAACGCGGCGCTGTTCGACATGCGCCCGATCCTCGACGAATCGTGGGACGTGTTCGACCGGCTGTTCGCGGTCAACGTGAAAGGGCTGTTCTTCCTGATGCAGGCGGTCGCGCAGCGGATGGTCGAGCAGGGGCGAGGCGGCAAGATCGTCAACATGTCGTCGCAGGCCGGACGCCGCGGCGAGGCGCTCGTTTCGCACTACTGCGCGACCAAGGCCGCGGTGATCAGCTACACGCAGTCGGCCGCGCTCGCGCTCGCGCCGCACCGGATCAACGTGAACGGTATCGCGCCCGGCGTCGTCGACACGCCGATGTGGGAGCAGGTCGATGCACTGTTCGCGCGCTACGAGAACCGGCCGCTCGGCGAGAAGAAGCGGCTCGTGGGCGAAGCCGTGCCGCTCGGCCGCATGGGCGTGCCGGGCGACCTGACGGGCGCCGCGCTGTTCCTCGCGTCGTCCGACGCCGATTACGTCACCGCCCAGACGCTGAACGTCGACGGCGGCAACTGGATGAGCTGACTTGACGCCGCTCGCACGCGTCACCTGCCGGCCGGCCTGCGACAGGGCGGCCGCGCCGCTCACCGCGGCCGCCGTCGAACGAGGAGGGCACGCCTGATGGCAGAGATCGTCGTCGCCGGCGAACTGCTGGCCGAATTCGTCGCCGCCGAGCGCGGCCAGGGTTTCGATTCGCCGGGCCTGTTCGCCGGGCCGTTCCCGAGCGGCGCACCGGGGATCTTCGCCGACCAGGCCGCACGGCTCGGCGCGCGCGTCGCGTATGCGGGCTGCGTCGGCCGCGACGCGTTCGGCGATGCGATCGTCGCGCGGCTCGAGCGCGACGGTGTCGACGTCGCGCGCATCCGCCGCGTCGCGCGTCCGACCGGCACCGCGTTCGTCGCGTATCGCGACGACGGCTCGCGCAGCTTCGTCTACAGTCTGTCCACCAGTGCGGCCGCGTGCGTCGAGGCGTCCGATGTCGATACCGCGATGTTCGACGGCTGCCGCTATTTCCACGTGATGGGCTCGTCGCTGACGAGCGAATCGGCGATCGCGGCCGTGCAGCGCGGCGTGATCGAGGCCGCACGCGCCGGCGCGAAGGTGTCGTTCGATCCGAACGTGCGCCCCGAGATGCTGAGCTTTCGCCCGATGCGCGCGGCGCTCGAGACGATGCTCGCCGCGTGCCACCTGTTCATGCCGAGCGAGGCCGATCTGCCGTTCTTCTGCGGGCCGCAGCCGGCGGAGCGTGCGATCGCGGGCCTGCTCGCGACCCATGCGCTGCTCGAGCGTGTCGTGCTGAAACGCGGCGCGCAAGGCAGCGTTGCATTTGACCGCGCCAACCGCGTCGAAGCACCGGCCTTTCAGGTCGACGAAATCGATCCGACCGGCGCCGGCGACTGCTTCGGCGGCACGCTCGTGGCGAGCTTCGTCGCGGGCGTGCCGATCGATGCCGCATTGCGCCGCGCGAACGCGGCCGGCGCGATCGCGGTCACGCGGCGCGGCCCGATGGAAGGCAACAGCAGCGTGGCCGAGATCGACCGCTTCCTGACCGAACGAGGTATCGCATGTCCGGCCTGACGACCTTCGCCGAACGCCCGCGCACCGCCCATGCGGACGCAGTGCTGCGGATGATCTTCGATGCGAACCGCGCCGACGCGCAGCGCGGCATCTATTCGATCTGCAGTGCGCACCGGCTCGTGCTGGAGGCCGCGTGCGAAGCGGCGCGCGCGGATGGCTCGCCGCTCCTGATCGAGGCGACCTGCAACCAGGTGAACCATCTCGGCGGCTACACGGGCATGACGCCCGCCGATTTCCGCCGCGACGTCGACGCGATCGCCCGGCGTTGCGGGCTGGCGCCGTCGGCGCTCGTGCTCGGCGGCGACCATCTTGGGCCGAACCCATGGCGGCACCGCCGCGCGGCCGATGCGATGCGCGAGGCGGGCGCGATGGTCGCCGCCTATGTGGAAGCCGGCTTCGAAAAGATCCATCTCGATGCGAGCATGGCGTGCGCGGACGATCCGGTGCGGCTCGACGATCGCACGATCGCCGCGCGCGCGGCCGAACTGTGCCGCGTGGCGGAAGACGCGGCGGCGCGCACCGGCATCGCGCCCGTCTACGTGATCGGCACCGAGGTGCCGACGCCGGGTGGTGAAGTCAGCGGCAACAACGGCCACGGCGGCGATGCGGCGATCGCGCAGATTGCGGTCACGCGCAGCGACAGCATCGCGGCGACGCTCGATGCGCACCGCGCCGCGTTCGCGGCGGCCGGGCTCGACGACGCGTGGGCACGCGTCGTCGCGATCGTCGCGCAGCCGGGCGTCGATTTCGACGATCGCCACGTGCTCGACTACGACAGCGCGAAGGCCGCGGCGCTCGGCGCGAGTATCCTGCAGACACCGCGCCTCGTGTTCGAGGCCCATTCGACCGATTACCAGACCGAGGGTGCCCTCGCCGCGCTCGTGCGGGACCACTTCGCGGTGCTGAAGGTCGGCCCCGCACTGACGTTCGCGCTGCGCGAGGCGTTGTTCGCGCTGACCTTCATCGAGGACGCGCTGACCGGCGACGCCGGGCAGCGCTCGCGGTTGCGCGACGTGGTCGACGCCGCGATGCGCGCGCAGCCCGAGCACTGGGCGCCGTACTACCGCGGCGACGAAACCGAGCAGCGGCTCGCGCGCCAGTTCAGCTACAGCGACCGGATTCGCTACTACTGGCTGCAGCCGGCCGTCGCGGCCGCGGTCGAGCAACTGTTCGACAACCTCGCGCGGCAGCCGGTGCCGGAGACGCTCGTCGCGCAGTGGCTGCCGGATGTCTACGCGGCGTGCCGCACGGGCGGGCTCGCGAAGGAGCCACGCGCGTGGGTGCGCCACCGGATACGCGACGTGATCGCGCACTATGCGCGCGCGTGCGGAATGCAGCGGCCGGCGTGACGGGCCGCGAAGGAAACGCAGACCCTAACAAACACAGGAGACATGCCATGCAACGAAAGATGCTCGACGCCGCCGCACGCTGCTTCGCCGGAGCCGCGCTCGCGACGGCGGCCTGCGCCGCGTCCGCCGGCACGCTGACGATCGCGACGCTGAACAATCCCGACATGATCGAGCTGAAGAAGCTGTCGCCGGCGTTCGAGAAGGCGAACCCGGACATCAAGCTGAACTGGGTGATCCTCGAGGAAAACGTGCTGCGCCAGCGCGCGACGACCGACATCACGACCGGCAGCGGCCAGTTCGACGTGATGGCGATCGGCACCTACGAGACGCCGCAGTGGGGCAAGCGCGGCTGGCTCGCGCCGATCACGGGCCTGCCCGCCGACTACGACCTGAACGACATCGTGAAGACCGCGCGCGACAGCCTGTCGTACAACGGCCAGCTGTACGCGTTGCCGTTCTACGTCGAGAGCTCGATGACGTTCTACCGCAAGGACCTGTTCGCGGCGAAGGGGCTGAAGATGCCCGACCAGCCGACCTACGACCAGATCGCCGAGTTCGCGGACAAGCTCACCGACAAGGCGAAGGGGACCTACGGGATCTGCCTGCGCGGCAAGGCCGGGTGGGGCGAGAACATGGCGTACGTGTCGACGGTCGTGAACACGTTCGGCGGGCGCTGGTTCGACGAGAACTGGAATGCGCAGCTGACGTCGCCCGAATGGAAGAAGGCGATCACGTTCTACGTGAACCTGCTGAAGAAGGACGGCCCGCCGGGAGCGAGCTCGAACGGCTTCAACGAGAACCTGACGCTCACCGCATCGGGCAAGTGCGCGATGTGGATCGACGCGACGGTCGCGGCCGGGATGCTCTACAACAAGCAGCAGTCGCAGGTGGCCGACAGGATCGGCTTCGCGGCCGCGCCGGTCGCCGCCACGCCGAAGGGCTCGCACTGGCTGTGGGCGTGGGCGCTGGCCGTGCCGAAGACGTCGAAGCAGCAGGACGCCGCGCGCAAGTTCATCGCATGGGCGACGTCGAAGCAGTACATCGAGATGGTCGGCAAGGACGAAGGCTGGGCGTCGGTGCCGCCGGGCACGCGCACGTCGACGTATCAGCGCCCCGAGTACAAGGCCGCCGCGCCGTTCTCGGACTTCGTGCTGAAGGCGATCGAGACGGCCGACCCGAACGATCCGTCGCTGAAGAAGGTGCCGTACACGGGCGTGCAGTACGTCGGGATTCCTGAATTCCAGTCGTTCGGCACGGTGGTCGGCCAGTCGATCGCGGGCGCGGTCGCGGGCCAGATGACGGTCGACCAGGCGCTCGCCGCCGGTCAGGCCGCCGCGGACCGCGCGGTGCGGCAGGCCGGCTACAAGAAGTAACGCGCCGGCAGTCACGCGGCCCGCGGCGTGCGCCGTTGCGCATGCCGCGGGCCGGCGAAGCCGAAAGGCGGGCGGGCCGTTCGCGCCCGCGCATCAACCGGAGGAACGCCGATCATGCGTCATTTACGTCTTCCCCTGAGTCACGCTCACGCGCCGTCGGTCGGCGACGCGGCGTCGCCGCCCGGCGCGCCGCGCCGTGCGCGCGGCGGCGCGAGCTGGCTCGTCTCGCCTTCCGTCGCGGTGCTGCTGCTGTGGATGTCGATCCCGCTCGCGATGACGATCTGGTATTCGTTCTCGCGCTACAACCTGCTGAACCCGGACGTGAAAGGTTTCGCCGGGCTCGACAACTACCGCTTCCTCGCGACCGATCCGTCGTTCCTGCCCGCGATCTGGCACACGCTCGTGCTGATCGGCGCGGTGCTCGCGATCACGGTGGTCGGCGGCGTGCTGATGGCCGTGCTGTTCGACCGCAAGTTCTACGGGCAGGGCGTCGCGCGCCTGTTCGCGATCGCGCCGTTCTTCGTGATGCCGACGGTGTCCGCGCTGATCTGGAAGAACATGATCCTGCACCCGGTGTACGGGCTCGTCGCGAACGCGATGCGCGCGCTCGGGATGACGCCGATCGACTGGTTCGCCGACTACCCGCTCACCGCGGTGATCATCATCGTCGCGTGGCAGTGGCTGCCGTTCGCGTTCCTGATCCTGTTCACCGCGATCCAGTCGCTCGACCAGGAGCAGAAGGAAGCCGCGCGCATCGACGGCGCGGGCCCGATCGCGATGTTCTTCTACATCACGCTGCCGCACCTGAAGCGCGCGATCGCCGTGGTCGTGATGATGGAGACGATCTTCCTGCTGTCGATCTTCGCGGAGATCTACACGACGACCGGCGGCGGCCCCGGCGACGCGACGACCAACCTGTCGTACCTGATCTACGCGCTCGGCCTGCAGCAGTTCGACGTCGGCCTCGCGTCCGCGGGCGGGATCATCGCCGTCGTGGTCGCGAACGTCGTGTCGTTCTTCCTGGTGCGGATGCTCGCGCGCAACCTGAAGGGGGAGTACGAGAAATGAGCGACCTGACCTTCGAAGGCCGGCGCGTGCCGGCCGTGTTCGACCTCGTGCGGCGTGCGCTGCCCGGCACGCTCGCGTGGCTGATCGCGCTCCTGCTGTTCTTCCCGATCTTCTGGATGGCGATCACCGCGTTCAAGACCGAGCAGCAGGCGTATGCGTCGACGCTGTTCTTCATGCCGACGCTCGACAGCTTCCGCGAGGTATTCGCGCGCAGCAACTACTTTTCGTTCGCATGGAATTCGGTGCTGATCTCGGCCGGCGTCACGGTGATCTCGCTGCTGTTCGCGGTGCCGGCCGCGTACGCGATGGCGTTCTTCCCGAACCACCGCACGCAGAAAGTGCTGCTGTGGATGCTGTCGACGAAGATGATGCCGTCGGTCGGCGTGCTCGTGCCGATCTACCTGCTGTGGAAAAACGCGGGGCTGCTCGATACCGTGTCGGGCCTCGTGATCGTCTACACGCTGATCAACCTGCCGATCGCAGTGTGGATGACCTTCACGTACTTCAACGAGATCCCGAAGGACATCCTCGAAGCCGGGCGCATCGACGGCGCGTCGACGTGGCAGGAGATCGTCTACCTGCTGATGCCGATGGCGCTGCCGGGGCTCGCGTCCACCGCGCTGCTGCTCGTGATCCTGTCGTGGAACGAAGCGTTCTGGAGCATCAACCTGTCGAGCTCGAACGCCGCGCCGCTCACCGTGTTCATCGCTTCGTACTCGAGCCCCGAAGGGCTGTTCTGGGCGAAGCTGTCCGCCGCGTCGCTGCTGGCGGTCGCGCCGATCCTGATCGTCGGCTGGCTGTCGCAGAAGCAGCTCGTGCGCGGGCTCACGTTCGGAGCCGTCAAATGACCGCGAACGTCCTGATCTGCGATTGCGACGGTGTACTGATCGACAGCGAGGCCGTGGCGGCCGACGTGATCGTGCGCGAGCTCGACGCGCGCTGGCCGGGCGTCGATGCGCGGCCGGCCGTGATGCCGTTGCTCGGGCTGCGCATCGAGCGCGTGCTGGCCGGCGCGGGCGACGCCGTCGGGCGCACGCTGTCGGCCGGCGATGTCGACGCGATCCGCCGCGCGGTCGAGGCGGCGGCCGTCAACGCACCGATGGTCGACGGCATCGATGCGGCGCTGGACGCGATTCAGTTGACGACGGCCTGCGCGAGCAACAGCTACCGCGCGTACGTCGAGGCGGCACTGGCGCGCACGGGCCTCGCGCGCTTCTTCGGCGACCGGCTGTTCTGCGCGGATGCCGTCGCACGGCCGAAGCCCGCGCCGGACGTGTATCTCGCGGCCGCGCGTACGCTCGGCGTCGTGCCTGCCCAGTGCCTCGTGGTCGAGGACAGCGCGACCGGCATCACCGCGGCCGCCGCGGCCGGGATGACCGTGCTCGGCTTCGTCGGCGGCGGGCATGCGTCGGCCGCGCAGATCGACGCGCTGCGCGGGATCGGCGCGCGCCACGTATTCGACGACATGCACGAACTGCCCGGCTACGTCGCGCGCTGGCAGGCGACCGGCGCGGTGCTGCCGAACTAGCAACCACGAACGATTGCGCGCCGCGTTCGACGCGGCGCGTCTCGCATCACGAACGAACGGAGACAGATCATGGCAAGCGTGCTCCTGCGCAATATCGCGAAGCGCTACGACGAAACCGAAGTGCTGCGCAACGTGAACCTCGACATCGCCGACGGCGAATTCGTCGTGTTCGTCGGCCCGAGCGGCTGCGGAAAATCCACGCTGATGCGGATGATCGCGGGCCTCGAGGACATCTCGAGCGGCGACCTGCTGATCGACGGCGCGAAGGTCAACGACGTGCCGAGCGCGAAGCGCGGCATCGCGATGGTGTTCCAGTCGTATGCGCTGTACCCGCACATGACGCTGTACGACAACATGGCGTTCGGCCTGAAGCTCGCGGGCGCGAAGAAGCCCGAGATCGACCAGGCCGTGAAGAACGCCGCGAAGATCCTGCACATCGACCATCTGCTCGACCGCAAGCCGAAGCAGCTGTCGGGCGGCCAGCGGCAGCGTGTCGCGATCGGTCGCGCGATCACGCGCAAGCCGAAGGTGTTCCTGTTCGACGAACCGCTGTCGAACCTCGACGCGGCGCTGCGCGTGAAGATGCGGCTGGAGTTCGCGCGGCTGCACGACGAGCTGAAGACGACGATGATCTACGTGACGCACGACCAGGTCGAGGCGATGACGCTGGCGGACAAGATCGTCGTGCTGTCGGGCGGCGCGGTGCAGCAGGTCGGCACGCCGAACGAGCTTTACCACGCGCCGGCGAACCAGTTCGTCGCGGGCTTCATCGGGTCGCCGAAGATGAACTTCCTGACGGGCACCGTCGATTCGGTCGATGCCGGCGGCGTGCTCGTGCGCTTCGACAGCGGCGAGACGCAGCGCGTCGCGGTCGAGGCGGCGGGGCTGCAGCGCGGCGCGGCGGTGACGGTCGGCGTGCGGCCCGAGCACCTGAAGGTCGAAGCGGCGGCCACCGGCGTGGCCGTGCGGACGATGGCCGTGGAATCGCTCGGCGACGCCGCGTACCTGTATGCGGAGTCGGCCGTCGCGCCGGACGGGCTGATCGCGCGGATTCCGCCGCTCGACACGTACCGCACCGGCGAGGCGCTCCACGTGCACGCGCAGGCCGAGCACTGCCACCTGTTCGACGAACACGGCCAGGCGTTCCGCCGGCTGAGCGTGCACGCGAAGGCCGCATGACGGCCGGCCGCGGTCACAGCGGCAGGTGCGCGGCCATGTAATCGACGAACGCACGCAGCTTGGGCGTCGGGTGGCGGCCCGACGGCCACAGCACGTAGACCGGCGTGCAGCTCGCGACGTGTTCGTCGAGCACCGCGCGCAGCGTGCCGTCCGCGAGCGCCTCGCGCACGAAGAAGACGGGCAGGCACGCGATGCCGAGCCCGCGCAGCGCGAAGCACAGGCGCGCTTCCGCACTGTTGCTGACCATCGCGACTGGCACTTCGGGCGGCGTGCCCGCGCGCGGCACGCGCAGCGGCCAGGTCTCGAGCTTGCCGCTCGTCGGGAAACGGTAGTGCAGGCAGCGGTGCTGCGCGAGATCGGCCGGCGTGCGCGGCGTGCCGTGCCGGTCGAGATAACCGGGGGACGCGACGAGGTGCTGGCGGAAGTGGCCGAGCAGCCGCGACGACAGCCGGGAATCCGAGGGCTGGCCGGTGCGCAGCACCGCGTCGAACCCTTCGTCGACGACGTCGACGAGCCGGTCGCTGAAATCGATGTCGAGCTCGATCTCCGGATACGCGGCCATGAAATCGGCGAGCACCGGCAGCAGCAGCGTGCCGATCGTCGGCAGGCTCACGCGCAAGCGCCCGCGTGGCGCTTCGGCACTGTGCGTCAGTTCCTGCTCGGCCGCGTCGAGCTCGGCGATCACGCGCCGGCACCGTTCGAGAAAGCGCGTGCCTTCGGCGGTCAACGTGATGCTGCGCGTGCTGCGGTGAAAGAGCCGCACCTTCAGCCGCGCCTCGAGCCGCGCGATGCGTTTGCCGATCGCCGAAGCCGATAGCCCGAGCGCACGTCCGGCCGCGACGAAACTGCGCGTTTCCGCGACCTGAACGAACACGACGAAGCCGCCGAGGTTTTCCATGCGAGTTCCCGATTGCGGACGCCAGCGTCCGGATTGTCCGGAACTCTACCCCGGTTTTTCTTCTTGCGTCGGCTCCCTACGATGAGCGCTCGTTCATTGTCGAGAGGTCAAGTCATGTCATCCCTGCCTGTCACCGCCTTGCGCGTGGAACCGGACGCCGCGCTGCGCCACCGGCTCGACGACGCGCTGGATCGCGCGCTTGCCGACGCGCGCATGGTCGGCGCGGTCGTGCTGGTCGCGCAGCACGGCGAGCTGCGTTATGCGCGTGCCGTCGGTCTCGCCGATCGGGAAGCCGGCACGCCGATGCGGGACGATGCGCTGTTCCGCCTGTCGTCGGTCACGAAGCCGGTCGTGGCGGCCGCCGCGATGCGGCTGGTCGCGGCGGGGCGCATCGCGCTCGACGAACCGGTCGCCCGCGCGTTGCCCGGATTCCGCCCGACGCTGACCGACGGCACGCCTGCCGTCATCACGTTGCGTCATCTGCTGTCGCATACGGCCGGCCTCGGCTACCGTTTCCTCGAAGCGGACGGCGACGGCCCGTATGCGCGCGCCGGCGTGTCCGACGGAATGGACCGCTCGCGTCTCTCGCTCGCCGAGAACCTGCGGCGCATCGCCAGCGTGCCGCTGCAGTTTGCGCCAGGTACGTCGTGGGGCTATTCGCTGTCGATGGATGTGGTCGGCGCACTGATCGAGGCAGTCGACGGGCGGCCGCTCGCCGACGCGGTCGCCGCGCTCGTCACGACACCGCTCGGGATGACCGACACCGCGTTCGTCGCGCACGACGCCGCACGCGTCGCGACGCCATACGTGAGCACGCCGGACGCCCCGCGCCGGATGGCGGACGTCGATCTCGTGCCGGTGTTCGACGGCACGATCGGCATCCGCTTCGAGCCGGCGCGCGTGTTCGATGCCGATGCGTGGCCGTCGGGCGGCGCGGGGATGGTCGGCACCGCGCGCGATTGCGTGACGCTGCTCGACGCGCTGCGCACGGGCCGCGACGGCTGGCTCGAACCCGCATGGGTCGACGAGATGGCGCGCGTCCAGCCGGGTGCGCGCGAACTGCGGGATGCGCCGGGTTTCGGCTTCGGGCTCGGGTTCTCGGTGCTGCGCGATCCGGTGGCCGCGCGGTCGCCGGAGTCGGTCGGCACCTGGCGCGGGGGCGGCGCGTACGGGCACACGTGGTTCGTCGACCGCGCGGCGGGGCTGACGGCCGTCGCGCTGACCAACACGCTGTACGAGGGCCTCGACGGGCGGATCGTGACCGCGGTGCGCGATGCGGTCTACGGCGTCGATACCGGGAGCGCGGCATGAGCGACTGCACGACGATCGATGACGAGCCGGCCGTTCAGCCGGTGCAGGCCCGCGCGCGCCTGCCGGTTGCGAACCTGCTGGCGCTCGCGACGGCCGCGTTCATCACGATTCTCACCGAGGCGTTGCCGGCCGGCCTGCTGCCGCTGATGAGCGCAGACCTGCGCGTGCCCGAGGCGCTGATCGGCCAGCTCGTGACCGTATATGCGCTCGGTTCGATCGTCGCGGCGATTCCGCTCGTCGCCGCGACGCGCGCGATGCGCCGGCGCACGCTGCTGCTCGCGGCGCTGGCCGGCTTCGTCGTGTCGAATGCACTGACGGCCGTGTCGCCGTACTACGCGCTGACGCTCGCCGCGCGCTTCGTCGCGGGGATGGCGGCCGGGCTGCTGTGGGCGCTGCTCGCCGGCTACGCGAGCCGGATGGTCGATGCCCCGTTGCGCGGCCGGGCGATCGCGGTCGCGATGCTCGGCGCGCCGGTCGCGATGTCGATCGGCATTCCGGCCGGCACCGCACTCGGCGCGGCGCTCGGGTGGCGCGTCGCGTTCACGGGTATCACGCTCGCGGCGCTCGTGCTGATCGGCTGGATCCGTTGGCGTCTGCCCGATTATCCGGGGCAGCAGGCCGGCGCGCGCGAGCCGGTGCTCGGCGTGATGACGCTGCCCGGCGTGCGGCCGGTGCTGATCGTGATGTTCGCGTACGTGCTGGCGCACAACATGCTGTATACGTACGTCGCGCCGTTTCTCGCGGGCGTGCGGATGGGCGCGCAGGTCGATGCGGTGCTGCTCGTGTTCGGTATCGCGTCGCTGGTCGGCATCGCGCTGACGGGCGCGTGGATCGGTGCCGCGCAGCGGCGGCTGACGCTCGCCAGCATCGCGTTGTTCGCCATCGCGGCGGCGATGCTCGGCGCCGGTTCCGGCATGGCGATCGTCTATGCGGGCGTCGCGCTGTGGGGGCTCGCGTTCGGCGGTGCGCCGACGCTGTTCCAGACGGCCACCGCGAACGCCGCGGGAGAGGCGGCGGACGTCGCGCAGTCGATGCTCGTGACGGTGTGGAACCTCGCGATCGCGGGTGGCGGTATCGCGGGCGGGATGCTGCTCGGCGCAACCGGGGCGGGCGCGATTCCGTGGGTGCTCGTCGCGCTGCTGGCGGCCGCGTGGGTCGGCGCATGGCGTGCTCGCCGGCATGCGTTTCCGGCGCCGCGCGCCGCGTGAGTTGGCAGTGTGCAGGTACGGGCGCGATCGCTGACGGCGCGCGAGAAGGAGGGGCTGAAATGGACTGCGGCAGGCAAGACGTATGCCGATATCGGACTGATTCCGTCCATCCATGACAGGACTGCGAAGTTTTACCCGATGAACGTGATGCGCAAGCTTCGTGCGGCCAACCAGGCGGTGGTCATCATGAAGGTCACGATGCCCGGGTGTCTGCAGTGATGCGCGGTTTGTCCGGACGCGTCGGCGATCCGGTGTGCGGCGACCGCATGCGGTGACGGGAAGCCGGCACGCCGGCTACGCGTCCAGCGCCGCCCTCGCGCACGTCTCGTCGGTGACGAGCCCCGACATCCAGCCGCCGCGCAATGCGGCGATCACCGCATCGCGTTTCTTCGGGCCGCCCGCGAATGCGATCGTCGGGCGCTTCGGCGGCGTGGCGAGCGACACGCTCGTCACGCGCGTGCCGGTCGACACATCGATCAGCTTGCCTTGCGCGTCGATCGGCACGCCGAGCAGTTCGGCCACCGCGCCGCGCGCGGTCATCTCGTCGCGCTCCTGTTCGGTGATGAAGCCGTCTTCGTAGAGCGGGCAGTGCGGGCCGATGTTGCCGATCCCGACGAACGCGACGTCGGCCTGGCCCGACAGCGCCTCGACGATCCGGTACAGCCGGTGATTGCACCACTGCGCGCGCTCTGCGGCGCTGTCGGCGAACAGCGGCGCGGGCAGCAGGAAGTGCTTGCTGCCGGTTTTCTCGGAGATGTACTGCGCGACGTCGTAGCGGTTCGACGAACCGTCGGCCGCGATCGCGCCGACCATCGACACGAGGCGATGCTGCGGGCGGTCGATCTGCGCGATCTGGGCGACCGCGGCCTTCAGCGTCCGGCCGCTGCTGACCGCGATCACCATCGGCCGCGTTTCGTTCAGGTAGCGCTCCATCACCTGCGCGCCGGCGACGGCCAGCTTGCGGTCGATCGCGTCGGGCGCATCGGCATCGACGGGCACGACTTCGCACATCGCGAGGCCGTAGCGCTTCGACAGCTGCGCGCCGAGATCGAGACAGTCGGCGAGCTGGTGGTCGACGCGCACGCGGATCAGGTTCTTCTCGACCGCGAACGCGACGAGGCGCTGCGCGACCGGGCGCGACACCTGCAGCTTTTCCGCGATCTCGTTCTGCGTGTCGCCCGCGACGTAGTAGAGCCACGCGGCACGCGTGGCGAGATCGAGTTTTTCTGAGGACTTGGACACGATAGCGATTCGGTTCGGAGCTGGGGGGCCGCCCGCGGGCCGGCCGGCGGACCGCATGACGGCATCCACTGTACCGCATGTCGCGCATGCGGCCGACGGCCGGCACGCGCGACGGGCGGCGCTTACGCGAGCCGTGCGCGCGACGGTTCGTACAGCGGCCGCACGTGGCGGTACAGCGAGCGAAACGCATCGAGGCGTTCGCGCAGCAGCGCATGGCGGGCGGCATCCGGCGTGTATTCGGCCCGCACCGGCGGCTTGGCCAGCACCGCATGCGGATCGCCGCCGACGGCCAGCCAGCCGAGCCGCGCCGCGCCGAGCGCCGCACCCGTTTCGCCGCCGCCGTGCTGGCGCGTGCGCACGTTCAGCGCATCGGCGATCAGTTGTGCCCAGTACGCGCTGCGCGCGCCGCCGCCGATCAGCGACAGCTGGGCGGTTTCGACGCCGGCCGCATGCAGCGCGTCGAGACCGTCGGCGAGGCCGAGCGTCACGCCTTCGAGCACCGCGTAGCCGAGATGCGCGCGTTCGGTCGCATGCGTCATCCCGAAGAACACGCCTTGTGCGTACGGGTCGTTGTGCGGCGTGCGCTCGCCGGACAGGTAGGGCAGGAACAGCGGGGCCGTCGCGCGCGCGTCGGCGTCGAGCGCCTCGACTTCGGCGAGCAGGGCGGGCTCGTCGGTGCCGGTCAGCTTGCAGACCCAGCGCAGGCAGCTCGCGGCCGACAGCACGACGCTCATCAATTGCCAGCGATCGGGAATCGCATGGCAGAACGCATGCACGGCCGATGCGGGGTTCGGCATGAAGCGATCGCCGACCACGCTCAGCACGCCGGACGTGCCGAGCGACACGAAGCCGTCGCCTGCATGGATCGCACCGATGCCGAGCGCGCTCGTTGCGTTGTCGCCGCCGCCGCCGGCTACCACGACCGCCTCCGACAGCCCGAGTTCGCGCGCGATGTCCGCGCGCAGCGTGCCGGACGGCGCGTTGCCTTCGACGATGCGCGGCATCTGGTCACGCGTCATTCCGCATGCGGCGAGCAGCGCGTCGGACCAGTCGCGGCGTGCGACGTCGAGCCACAGCGTGCCGGCTGCGTCCGACGGATCGGACACCTTTGCACCGGTGAGCCGGAACCGCAGGTAGTCCTTCGGCATCAGCACGCAGGCGGTGGCCGCGAACACATCGGGTTCGTGCTTCGCGACCCACAGCAGCTTCGGCGCGGTGAAGCCCGGCATCGCGAGATTGCCGGCGAGGGCGTGGAGATCGGGCGCGCGTTCGGTGAGCAGCGCGCACTCGTCGGCGCTGCGCATGTCGTTCCACAGGATCGCGGGGCGCAGCACGCGGTCGTCGCGGCCGAGCAGCACGGCGCCGTGCATCTGGCCGGACAGGCCGATGCCGCGCACGGCAGCGAATGCTTGCGGATGCCGTGCGCGCAGCGCGGCGAGCGCGGCGAGCGTGCCTTGCCACCAGTCGTCCGGATGCTGTTCGGCCCAGCGCGGATGCGGCCGCGACACGGTGAACGGCGAGCCGGCGGTGCCGACGACCGTGCCGTCCGGGGCGAGCAGCAGCACCTTCACTTCCGAAGTGCCGAGGTCGATGCCGAGATACATGAGCGATCCGTTCCGTCAGTGGGGACTCGCTACTTTAGCCGCGCGGCCGTGCACGTGCCAAGGCAGGTTCGCCCCGATGCGCGTCAGCGCGCCGCGAGCCATGCATCGACCCGCGCGAGCCCGGCGCGCAACGCCTCGAACAGCGCCGGGTTGCCGGCGAGCGAACCCCACAGCGCGCGGCTTGCGCACAGCGCGGCGACCTGGTCGTCGGCCCCCGGATGGCCGGACCCCGGACGGCCGGACCCCGGATGGCCGGCCCCGACGATCGCACGCGCGGCGCTTTCGTCCATCACGCCGTCCTGGTACGCATACGGCAAGGTGCCGCGCGCCCAGCGTTCGAGAAAGCGCAGGAACAGCGCGGGCAGCACGGCGGTGGCGACCGGTGCCGCGCCGCGTGCGAACGATTCGACGAGCGTCGGCGCGATGAAGCCGGGGATCTTCGAGAAGCCGTCGGCCGCGACGCGCTGGTTCGTGTCGAGTACGTACGGGTTGCCGAAGCGTTCGAGCACGACGTCGCGGTAGCGCGCGAGATCGAGCGGGCTCGGCGTCAGGCACGGGATCACGTCCTGCGTCACGTAGTCGTGCGCGAAGCGCCGGATCGCCGCGTCGTGCGTGCCTTCGTGGATATACGTGTGGCCCGCGAGCGTGCCGGCCCACGCGATGCAGCTGTGCGTCGCGTTGAGGATGCGGATCTTCGCTTCCTCGTACGGGTGGACGTCGTCGACGAGTTCGGCGCCGGCCAGCTCCCAGCGCGGCCGGCCGGCCGCGAAGCGATCCTCGATCACCCACTGGATGAACGATTCGCCCATCACCGGGCATGCGTCGTCGATGCCGGTGGCGGCCAGCACGCGCTCGCGCACGTCGGCGGTCGGGCGCGGCGTGATGCGGTCGACCATCGCGCTCGGCGTCGCGACGTTCGCATCGAACCACGCGAGCAGGTCGGCCTGCCCGCGCCGTTCGAGGAATTCGCGCATCCCCGCGCGAAAGCGCGCACCGTTGTTGCGCAGGTTGTCGCAGCTCTGCAGCGTGAGCGGGCCCGCGCCGCGCTTCACGCGTTCGGCGAGCAGCGCCGCGAGCGCGCCGTACAGCGTCGTGCGCGCACCCTGCAGGTCGGCCGCGAGATCGGCATTCGCGACGTCGAGCCGGTTGTGTTCGTCGAGGTAGTAGCCGCCTTCGGTGACGGTGAACGACACGATCCGGCAGGCCGGATCGGCGCCGGCGTCGATCAGCGCGGCGAGATCGATCGACCAGGGCAGCACGCGCGTGATCGCGCGGATCGTCTCGTACGCGCGCTCGCCTTGCGGCGTGACGGTCTCGAGCGTGTATTCGCCGTGCTGCGCGGCGAGCGCGTCCATCGTCGCGCGCATGTCGTCGCGGATGTTGCCGACGGTCAGCGACCAGCGCTCGTCGGGCGGCACGGCCGCGTTCACGCGATGCAGATACCACGCCTGGTGCGCGCGGTGAAACGAGCCCGCGCCGATGTGCAGCAGCACGGGCATGCGGGCGGAGGGCGATGCGCTCATCCGGTGTCTCCTGTTCGTGCCAGATTTTCCTGCCGAGTACGAATACGATCATTTGCTCTATGTGTGAGCGAATGATCGTATTCGGGCGAGCGAAAGTCAAGGCGGGGAAACGGCATTTCGATGGTGCGCTGCGGCGGCAGGCGGAATGAGCGAGCGGAAAGGGCGGACGGACGGGCCGCCGGCCGGGAAGCGCCGTCAGCGTTCCTCGCGCGTCAACGCGACGAGTTTCTCGAGCCGCTTGCCGGCCGGCTGCGGCAGGAATGCCGTGGCGGCGCCGGAACGCGGTGAGCATGCGCACGGCGACGACTTCGCGCACGGGCAGCGTGTCGATCGTGCCGGCGCGCTGCTGCTCGCCGCGCTCGCGATCGTGCTCGACGGTTTCGACGGCCAGTTGATCGGTTTCGCGATTCCGGTGCTGATCCGCGAATGGGGGATCACGCGCGGCGCATTCGCGCCGGCGGTGGCTGCCGGACTGATCGGGATGGGCATCGTCTGCGTCGCGCTGTTGGCCGTGCGGCGGCATATCCCCCGACTGTCACGTGCGGCAGCGCAGCCGCGCGAAGGGGGGAACTGGCCCGCACGTCGTCGTGACGGCGGGCGAGTGGGGCGTTACAGCGTGGTGCGCACGTGCCAGAGCTCGGGGAACAGCACGACGTCGAGCATCTTGCGCAGGTACGGCGCACCGCTGGTGCCGCCCGTGCCCTGCTTGAAGCCGATGATGCGTTCGACGGTCGTCACGTGACGGAAGCGCCACTGGCGGAATGCATCCTCGAGATCGACGAGTTCTTCGGCCATCTCGTAGAGTTCCCAGTGCTGCTGCGGGTGGCGGTACACCTCGAGCCACGCGGCTTCGACCGTTTCGTCGTGCTGCGTCGGCTGCGTCCAGTCGCGCTCGAGCCGCGCTTGCGCGATCGGGAAACCGCGCCGCGCGAGCAGGCGGACGACCTCGTCGTAGAACGACGGCGCCTCGAGCGTCGTGCGCACCTGTTCGAGGATGTCGGGCCGGTGCGCATGCGGCTGCAGCATCTGCACGTTCTTGTTGCCGAGCAGGAATTCGAGCTGGCGGTACTGATACGACTGGAAGCCCGACGACTGCCCGAGATGCGGCCGCATCGCCGAATACTCGGACGGCGTCATCGTCGACAGCACGTTCCACGCCTGCACCAGTTGCTCGAGGATCCGCGACACGCGCGCAAGCATCTTGAACGCGGGCGGCAGCGCGTCGGTGCGCACCGCGTCGAGCGCGCCGCGCAGCTCGAACAGCGCGAGCTTCATCCACAGCTCGCTCGTCTGATGCTGGATGATGAACAGCATCTCGTTGTGATCGGGCGACAGCGGATGTTGCGCGTCGAGGATCGAATTCAGCGACAGGTAGTCGCCGTAGCTCATCGACTTCGAGAAATCGAGCTGTGCGTTGTGCCAGCCGGCTTCGCCCGAGGCATCGCCCGGCACGTGAGGCGCTTCGTGCGCCGCTTGTGCCGGATGTGCGGCGCGTGCGCCCGAGAACGGGCAGCCCGCCGGCGCGTCGCCGCCGGGTGGCTGCATATGACCAGAATTCACGACTATCTCCAGATTTGAATGACGGGGCGCGGCGCGCAATCCGCGTGACCGCGTTGCGCGCCGGGCAAGGCCGCTCAGGTCACCGCGCCGCGTTCGGCGAACTCGGGCGCCTTCCAGGCGTCGGTGGCGAGGATGTCGCGCAGCGTCTCGACGGCATCCCACACGTCGACGAAGCGCACATAGAGCGGCGTGAAGCCGAAGCGCAGCACGTACGGCTCGCGGTAGTCGCCGATCACGCCGCGCGCGATCAGCGCCTGCATCACTTCGTAGCCGTGCGGGTGCTCGAAGCTCGCCTGCGAGCCGCGCTGGTGATGCGCGCGCGGCGTGACGAGCTTCAGCGACAGGCCCGCGCAGCGTGCTTCGACGAGCGCGATGAAGGCATCGGTCAGCGCGAGCGATTTGCGGCGGATCGCCTGCATGTCGGTTTGCAGGAACACGTCGAGCCCGCATTCGACCATCGACATCGACACGATCGGCTGCGTGCCGCACAGGAAGCGCGCGATGCCCGGATCGGGCGCGAAGCCCGGCTGCATCGCGAACGGTGCGCGGTGGCCCCACCAGCCGGACAGCGGCTGCGAGAAGTGTGCGTGATGACGCTGCGGCACCCACACGAATGCGGGCGAACCCGGGCCGCCGTTCAGGTACTTGTACGTGCAGCCGACCGCGCCGTCGGCGCGCGCGCCGTTCAGGTCGACCGGCACCGCGCCGGCCGAGTGCGCGAGGTCCCACAGCATCAGCGCGCCCGCGTCGTGCACGAGCTGCGTGACGGCCGGCATGTCGTGCATGTAGCCGGTGCGGTAATTCACGTGCGTGATCATCGCGACGGCCGTGTCCGCGCCGAGCGCGGCCGGCAGGTCGGCCGGATCGTCGATCAGGCGCAGTTCATAGTTGCCGCCGAGCTGCTCGATCAGCCCCTGCGCGATATACAGGTCGGTCGGGAAGTTCGAGCGCTCCGACACGATCACGCGGCGCTCGGGCGCGCGCTCGGCCTGGTGGCGCAGCATCGCCGACAGCAGCTTGAACAGGTTGATCGAGATGGTGTCGGTGACGACCGTTTCGGCCGGTGCGCCGCCGATCAGCGTCGCGAGCTTGTCGCCGAGACGGCGCGGCAACGCGAACCAGCCGGCCGTGTTCCAGCTGCGGATCAGGCCTTCGCCCCATTCGGTGCCGATCACCTGCTGCGCGCGGGCGGCCGATGCGCGCGGCTGCGCGCCGAGCGAGTTGCCATCGAGATAGATTACGCCGTCGGGCAGCGAGAACTGGTCGCGCAGCGGGGCGAGCGGATCGTCGCGGTCGAGCGCGAGCGCGTCTTCACGGGTCTTGATCATGATGTGGGTCGTCAGTCGGGATAATCAGGAGGCACGCGCGGGCAGCGCGCGCAGCACCGCGCGCACGGGGCTCGCGTCGAGCGTCGCGAATTTCAGCGGCAGTGCAATCAGTTCGTAGTCGCCGGGCGGCACGTCGTCGAGCACGATGCCTTCGAGGATCGCCATCCGGTGCGCGCGCACGCGGCGATGCGCATCCATCGTCTTCGATTCCTGCGGGTCGAGCGACGGCGTATCGATGCCGATCAGCTTCACGCCGTGCGCGGCGAGCAGGTCGACGGTCCCGGGCGCGACCGCGCAGAAGTCGCTGTCCCACCGTTCGACGCTGGCGCGTGCATACGTGCGTAGCAGTACGCGCGGCGGCACGCCGTCGAGCGCGGCCGCGACATCGGCCGGCTGCACGACCGGCGATGCGCCGATGCAATGGATCACGCGGCACGGGCCGAGATAGGTGTCGAGCGGCACGGCGCCGATCGGCGCGCCGTCGGCGTCGTAATGCAGCGGCGCGTCGCAGTGCGCGCCCGTGTGCGGCGACAGCGTCAGGCGTGCGACGTTGACCGGCGAGCCGGCCTCCATCCGCCACACGCGTTCGACGGAAACCGGCGTATCGCCCGGCCACACGGGGGTGGCGGGGCTGACAGGCGGCGAGATGTCCCAGAGGGTGTCCATGGCATGACGATTCGGTGAGTCGATGCTTCGAATGATAGGTGGACGCTCGCAGAAAGTGCTTGCGAAATAAACATGGACAAACCGCCGGATTGGCAGATAATTCGACTCAGAGGGAAAACGGGGACCAAAAATGCACGCGATCACGCTCGATGCCACCGACTGCCGGATTCTGGCGGTACTGCAGGAAGAGGGCAGAATCAGCAATCTCGACCTGGCGGAACGCATTTCGCTTTCGCCATCCGCCTGCCTGCGCCGCATGCGCCTGCTCGAGGAGCAGGGCGTGATCGAGCACTATCGCGCGTGCCTGAGCCGCGAGAAGCTCGGCTTCGAGCTCGAGGCGTTCGTGCAGGTATCGATGCGCAACGAAGAAAATCAATGGCACGAGCGCTTCGCGGAAGCGCTGCGCGAATGGCCGGAGGTGGTCGGCGCATTCGTCGTGACGGGCGAGAGCCACTATCTGCTGCGCGTGCTCGCACACAACCTGAAGCACTACTCGGATTTCGTGCTGAACCGGCTCTACAAGGCGCCGGGCGTCATGGACATCCGTTCGAACATCGTGCTGCAGACGCTGAAGGACGAAGCCGGCGCGCCGGTCGGGCTGGCGCGCACGGGAGCGATCAAAGCGGTGTAAGGCCGTGGAAGCCGCCGCCGTGGAACACGAGCGGCGGCGTCGTGTCCGATGCGGCGCGCACGCCGCAGCGTTCGACCTCGCCGACGAAGATCACGTGGTCGCCTTCGTCATAGCGGCTGCGGTTGTGGCATTCGAACCATGCGAGCGCGCCGTCGAGCACGGGCATCCCGGAGTTGCCGGCCGCATGCGCGATTCCTTCGAAGCGGTCGCCCTTGTAGGTCGAGAAGCGCTTGCACAGGTCGAGCTGCGAGGCCGCCAGCACGTTCACCACATAGTGGCTGTTGCCGCGGAACACGGGCGTCGACGCCGATTTGTGCGCGAGGCTCCACAGCACGAGCGGCGGATCGAGCGATACCGAGTTGAACGAGCTGGCGGTGATGCCGATCAGCTGCCCGGACGGCGCGCGCGTCGTGATCACCGTCACGCCCGTTGCGAACTGGCCGAGCGCTTGCCGGAAAGCGGCCGAGTCGAAATCCGGGGGATTGGCATGGCTCATCGGGCAGCCATCCGGAACGAGACGGGCGGGCGCGGCGCGACGCGAGCGGGGCGGGCACGGCGGACGAAAGGCGACAAGGCGGTCGATGGGGAAGGGGTGCGCATGGCCCGATTTTAGCGGAATCGGGGCCGCCGGGCCCGGCCAGACGGCGCATCGAGGGGGCAGGGTGGCGTAGCGAACACTGCGGCGCGCGGCAGGACGGGCAATCGCGCGCGGCCGGCAACACCGTTCTGTCGCGTTTTTAGAGCGGTGCCGCCGCGCGGTCCCGCGCAGTGGCATGTCCCGACCGCCGATCCCCGCGCCATCTATCGCGCCGCCGCCAGTCCGAGCGACAGCGCGCCCGTCACGATCAGGCTCGACGCCCACACCGCATCGAGATTGAACCAGCTCCGCGACACGAACTTCAGCCCGAGATAGCGGTACACGAGCCACGCGAGCCCGCCGCCGGCGCCGATCATCGCGATGGCATGCACGGCCGCGACGACGAGCGCCATGCCCAGATGCGCATCGACGAGCGTGGCCGCCGCCCGGTGGCCGGCGTCCCGGTCGAGCCCGCAGAGCCCGAGGTAGATCGGTACCAGCATCAGCCCCGCGCCATGCGCGATCGCGACCGCGAACGACCACAGGCCGAGCCGCGCGGGCGGGATCCGCGCGAGCGCACGCGGATGCCGGCGCCGGATCAGCAGCACGGCGCCGAAGCCGATCACGAGCGCGCTAGCGCCGATCCGGATCGCCGATTGCCAGGCAAGCAGCGCGGCGAGCAGCCCGAACGGCAGCATCACCGCGAAGACCGCAAGTGCATGGCCGAGCGCGAGATAACCGAGCGCCGCGACGAGCGCGCCGCCGCGGCGGGTCATCAGCGCGTTCGACACCGCGAGCGGCCAGCCCATCGCGGGGTTGAGCCCGTGATATACCCCGCTCGCGAGCACGGCCGCCCACAGCGCGAACTGGGCGTGAAGGCCGGTGTTCAACGCTTGACCGACGGGTAGCAGAACGAGTCGGTCGAGCAGTCGCCGCCTTCGAGCCGGATCTGGTGCGCGCGATAACCTTCGGGGAACTCGACCCAGTAATCGTCGGCGAGCGTCAGCCCGCCTTCCGGCCCCGCATGCGCGAGCACCTGCGCGGCCGGCACGCCATCCGGATAAAACTGGTCGTCCCACGTCGAATAGAGGGAGTTGGTCCAGTACACGCGCCGGCCGTCGCGGCTGATCTCGACCATCTGCGGGCCGCCTGCGAACGCGCGGCCGTTCGAGTGCGGCGCACGGCGCGCGATGCCGCCGATGCGGACCGACCCCGCGAGCACCGGGTTGTGCGGGTCCGATACGTCGTACTGGCGCATCTCGCCGGTGCCCCAGCACGACACGTAGAGGAAGCGGTCGTCGAGCGACAGGTCGATGTCGGTCACGAGCGGCGGCACCGCGCCGAACGATTTCAGCAGCGGCGGCAGTTCGTCGGCCGCGGCCGGTTCGGCCGGAATGGTCGCGGTCTTCTTCACATGGAACTTGCCGCCTTCGCGCCACCAGGTCCAGATCGAGCCTTCGAGATTCGTCGTGTCGACCACGACGCCGACGAACCCGTATTCGCGCACCGGGTCGTGCGCGGGCCGCACTTCGAGCGCCATCTGGTGCTGCGCGCCGAGATCGATCGTCTGCACGTTGCGCCGCGCGCGCAGGTCCCAGAAATGCAGCCGGTGCCCGTATTTGTTCGCGAGCAGGTCCTCGGGCACGATGCCGTTCTCGAATTGCGGCGGCAGCGCCCATTCGCTCGACACCATGTAGTCGCGCGGCAGGTTCCACCAGAAGTCGTAATGCTTGTCCTGCGGGCCGCGGTCGATCTCCCAGCGGCCGAGCACGTCGAAGGTCTCGCAATCCATGATGAAGATGCCGGGCGCGCCGTCGGTGCCGTCCTTGCCCGCGCCGCCGAGCGTGCTCACATAGATGCCCTCGGGGCCGCAGTGAACGGTGTGCGGCCGCGAATAGCCGGTTTTCGAGAAGATCTCGTCGGGCTCGATGATCTTGTGGATGCGCGCCTGCGTCGGATGCGGCTTCGTGTCGATCACGTAGATGCGCGACGAGCGCAGGCCGGGGATGATCAGGAAGCGGCGTTCGAGGAACGCATGGCCTGTCAGCGGCGACAGCGACGACGAACAGGCATTCCAGCCGAAGTGGTGAAACTCGTCGCCGGTGTTCGGCATCGTCACCGTATGCACGATTTTTCCGTAGGTCGGCGAGCCGGGCTTCACGTCGATCACGGCGAGCGCGTCGGGTCTGGAAAAATCGGGGCTCAGCAACAACGTATAGGCAAACTCTTCCGCCGGCGCCTGCATCGCAAGCTCGGGCGAAGCGTGAAACGTCGGGTCAGGTCGCATGCTCATGGTGATGCCCTCTCGATGGGTTCGGATCGTTGACGCACGGCCGTTCGTTGCGGGCGTGCGGGTCGGGGTTGCCGCGCGGCGCGCGTGGCGCCGGCAGGCGCGATCGGCAGGCGGGTGCACGCGTCGGCGACACGTGCGGCGCGCCGTGCATCAGATCGTGAAAGCGGAGAAAGGCGGTGTTCCGGATCGCCGCACGCGGGGCGAGACGGACGCACGGCAAGGAGGTGGCACGGTCGAAGCGGTAGCCCGCGATGCGGCGACGGCCGGGCGAGTGATGCGGACGATGTCTGTTAAGGCATGCATATCGATGTTCCGGCAGATGATGTTTGCATCAGGGTCGGGCACGCATCGGGCGCTTTGCGCGAGGCAGCGGGTTTGCCGCCGCGCTCGCGCGTGCCTAAGTGTAGACGAGAACGCGGGCGGTCGGTCGTGCGCGGTACCTGTGCAACCTGTCAGGTTCGCGCGCGAGTGAGATACTTGCCGCAGTGCCGTTGCGACCCGCCCCCGGGCGGGCAGCGGCGAGACGGAACGGTGGCGCCGGCGCATGCGTGCCGGCTGCCGACATCAACGAAGGACTGATTTCATGGTGAACGAGATGCTTGAAACCGCGACATTGGGAGGCGGGTGTTTCTGGTGCACGGAGGCGGTGTTTCTCGACGTCGACGGCGTGACGGCCGTCCAGTCGGGCTACGCGGGCGGCCATACGCGCAATCCCGGCTATCGCGACATCTGCGAAGGCGACACGGGCCACGCGGAAGTCGTCAACGTGACGTTCGATCCGGCGCGCATCGGCTATCGCGAGATCCTCGAGATCTTCTTCGCGACGCACGATCCGACCCAGTTGAACCGGCAGGGCAACGACGTCGGCACGCAGTACCGATCGGTCGTGTTCACGCATTCGGACGCGCAACGCGACACGGCGCTCGACGTGATCCGCGAGCTGGAGCGCGAGCAAGTGTTCGGGCAGCCGATCGTCACGCAGGTCGTGCCGCTCGACGGCAACTACTGGCCGGCCGAGGATTATCACCAGAACTATTACGCGCGTAACCCGGGGCAGGGCTACTGCTCGGTCGTGATCGGGCCGAAGCTCGCGAAATTCCGGCAGAAGTTCTCGCACCGGCTGAAGTCGCTGCGCGGCGCGTAAGCGCCGGAACGGCGGGAGCCGGCGCAAACGGGCGTCAGGCCGCCTCGTTGCGCCACTGCGCGCACGCGGCGGCGATCTCGCGCGCGAGCGCGATGCACGACAACGGCGCGGAGCCTTCCGCCTTGTTGTTGATCGTGATGATCACCGGCTGCCCGGCCAGCGCATAGCGCGCGGCCAGTTCGGCGAGCGCCGAGCGCGTGGCCGGATCCTCGTCGACGAGCTTGTCGAACGGCTCGTATTTCGCTTTCGCCTGTTCGTACCTGAAGCCGCTGTGCAGGCTCCAGCGCACGATCAGCGGGCCCGGCGCGTCGCCGTCGAGCAGGGCGAGCGCGGCCGCCTGGCGCAGCGCGTCGGGCATCCGCGCGTGCAGGCCGACGCAGTAGCGCACACCGAGCGCGGCGAGCGCGCGGATGAAACGCGGCGTGAGCAGGCTCGCGTCGCGAATCTCGATCGCATAGCGGGTGCCGTCGGCGTCCGGCGGCAGCGGCGGCAGCGGCGGCAGCGCCGCGAAGAATGCGGCGAGCCGGTCGATCAGCGCGGCCGGCTGCGCGAGCAGCTGGTCGGGCAGCGGCGAGAACTGGAACACGAGCACGCCGGCTTTCCGGCCGAGCCCTTCGAGGCACGGCTGCACGAACTCGCGGGTGGCGAGCTGCGCGTCGAGGAAGGTCGGGTTCGGCCCCGACGGCTCGCCGCGCCGGCCGCGGATGACCGCGTCGGTCACGGAGGCCGGCGCCTTCACGACGAAGCGGAAATCGTCGGGCACCTGCTGCGCGTAGCGCAGGTAATCGGCGACCGACAGCGGGCCGTAGAACGACCGGTCGAGGCTCACGCTCTTCAACAGCGGATGCGCGCCGTACGCTTCGAGCCCTTCGCGCGACAGCTTGGTCTGCGCGAAATCGCCGTCGTAGACGATGCCGTCCCAGCCGGGGAAGTACCACGACGACGTGCCGAGCCGAACGTTCGGCGGCAGGCCGGCCGCTGCGTCGGCCACCTCGGGTGCGATCGGCGCGGGCAGCACGCCACGTCGGCGCCGGCCTTTCTTCGGTGGCGCGGGCAGCGGGGACGGTTCGTCCCACAGCAGGCCGGAAGCGGCCGGCGGTGTTTCGTCGGAAGAACGGGAGCGGGCGCGCGGTGCCGGCTGCGCTTCGTCACGCGCGTCCGGCTTCACGTGTTCGTCGGTGCGGGCAGGCGGGCCGTCGTCCTCGGGCGACGCGCGCGCAGCGTCGGCCGGCACGCCGAACAGGTCGAATTGCCCGTCGGCGTGCGGCGCGTGCGCGTCGTCGTGCTGCTGTCGTTCCGGCGGCCCCTTGCGCCGCGTCCTGCCGTCACCCATGCATGCCCAGCGTGAAGCGCCGCCTAGCGCGGCAGCGCGTGTTCGTACATATAGCGCCGCGACCACGGCAGCGTTTTCGCGCTGCGTCCGGCCTTGCGGCACACGATCTGGAAGATCGACACGTCGTCGTGCTCGAACGCATACGCGCAGCCGGCGAGATACACGCGCCAGATGCGGAATTTTTCGTCGTCGACGAGTTGTCGCGCCGCTTCTGCCTTCGCCTCGAAGTTTTCCGTCCAGATGTCGAGCGTGCGCGCATAGTGCCGTCGCAGGCTTTCGACGTCAATCGCTTCCAGGCCGCCGCGCTGCGCGGCTTCCAGCGCGAGGCTGATGTGCGGAAGCTCGCCGTCCGGGAACACGTAGCGGTCGATGAACTCGCCGCCGCCGAGCGCCGTCTCGCCGCTTTCCGCGTCGGTCGACGTGATCCCGTGGTTCATCGCGATGCCGTCGTCGACGAGCAGGTCATGAATCCGCGTGAAATAGAGCGGCAGGTTCTTGCGCCCGACGTGCTCGAACATCCCGACACTCGTGATGCGGTCGAACTGGCCGTCGATCTCGCGGTAGTCCTGCAGCCGGATCTCGATCCTGTCCTCCAGCCCGGCCGCCTTCACGCGCGCGGTCGCGAGGTCGAACTGGTTCTGCGACAGCGTGACGCCGAGGCACTGCGCGCCGAACTTCTGCGCGGCGCGCAGCACGAGCGCACCCCAGCCGCAGCCGATGTCGAGCAGGCGCTGGCCGGGCTCGAGCCGGATCTTCGTCAGGATGTGGTCGATCTTCTTGATCTGCGCGGTGGCGAGATCCTCGTCGCCGTTCTCGAAGTAGGCGCACGAGTACACCATGTTCTCGTCGAGCCACAGCTTGTAGAACTCGTTCGAGACGTCGTAGTGATACTGGATCGCCTTCTTGTCGGTGCTCTTCGAGTGATTGAAGTAGCGCTTCACGCGCGCGAGCTTGCTCGCGCTTGTCACCGTGCTGCGCGCGAGCGAGTAGCCGATGTTGATGATGTCCGACAGCTTGCCTTCGATGTCGATCTTGCCCTTCACGTAGGCCTCGCCGAGATTGTCGAGGCTCGGTTCGAGCAAGAGCGGGAGCGCCGACGCGCTGTTCACCTTCAGCGTGACCTGCGGCGCGCTGAAGGTGCCGAAATCGAGTTGATCGCCGTTCCACAGCACGAGGCGTGCCGGTATGTTCGCTTTCGCCCGTACGTCGTCCGCCCACTGTGCCAGCTTCTTTTCCCAGAACATTTGGATTCTCCGTTTGTTCGTTGAATCGAATACAGCCAAGTATCTTGACCGGCGCCCGCCGCTTGCGCGGCGGGCGCCCGGATGCAACACGAGACACGACCGGCGTGCGCCGGCGCCGCGCTTACGGCGACAGGCGCGAGATCGACCAGCCCGACGAAGCGTTGGCGTCGCGCGTATAGAGCAGACGGTCGTGCAGCCGCGACGGGCGGCCCTGCCAGAACTCGATCGAGTCGGGCACGAGGCGGTAGCCGCCCCAGTGGGGCGGGCGCGGCGGGTTGTCGCCGTAGCGTTCGCTGACGGCCTTTTCCTGCGCTTCGAGCGTCGCGCGGCTGTCGATCACTGCGCTTTGCTCGGACGCCCATGCGCCGATGCGCGAGCCGAGCGGACGCGACGCGAAATAGCGGTCGCTTTCCTCGGCGCTGGTTTTCTCGATCCGGCCTTCGATGCGCACCTGGCGCTCGAGCTCGATCCAGTAGAACAGCAGCGCTGCCTGCGGATGCGCGGCGAGGTCGTGCCCCTTGCGGCTTTCGTAATTGGTGAAGAAGACGAACCCGCGTTCGTCGACGCCCTTGATGAGCACGATGCGTGCCGACGGCCGGCCGTCGGCGCCGACGGTCGCGAGCGTCATCGTGTTCGGCTCGGGCAGCTTGGCGGCAAGCGCCTCCTTGAACCAGCGGTCGAACTGGGCGAAGGGGTCGTGGGCGACATCGGCTTCGTCGAGCGAAGCACGCGAATAATTGATGCGGAGATCGGCGAGAGTCGTCATGTTATGCAAACGCTTCAATCTGGAACCATTGTAGCCAACGCGCAAGAAACGTGCGTGCACAGTGGCGCGGTCGAGCGGGGAGTTCAGGCAAAATAGAGGGCTGCACGACTTACGATTTCCTTGCTGCCATGTCCGTCGCCGACACCGCCCCGCCCAGTTCTTCTGATCTTACCCCGACCCCGGAAATCCAGCTTGACGTGGATCGCGCGCGGCGTTTCGGCGGCGTCGCGCGGTTGTACGGCGCGCCGGCCGCCGCCGCGTTCGAGCGCGCGCACGTCGCGGTGATCGGGATCGGCGGCGTCGGGTCGTGGGTGGCCGAGGCGCTCGCACGCAACGCGGTCGGCACGCTCACGCTGATCGATCTCGACAACGTCGCGGAAAGCAATACGAACCGGCAGATCCACGCGCTCGACGGCAATTACGGCAAGCCGAAGGTGGACGCGATGGCCGAGCGGATCGCGCTGATCGATCCCGCGTGCCGCGTGAACCGGATCGAGGATTTCGTCGAGCCCGACAACTTCGACGCGCTGCTCGGCGGCGGTTTCGACTACGTGATCGACGCGATCGACAGCGTGCGCACGAAGGTTGCGCTGATCGCATGGTGCGTCGCGAAGCGTCAGCCGCTCGTCGTGGTCGGCGGCGCGGGCGGCCAACTCGACCCGACGCGCATCCGGATCGACGATCTCGCGCTGACGATCCAGGATCCGCTGCTGTCGAAGGTGCGCGCGCAGTTGCGCAAGCAGCACGGCTTTCCGCGCGGGCCGAAGGCGCGTTTCAAGGTCAGCGCCGTGTATTCGGACGAGCCGCTGATCTATCCGGAAGCGGCCGCCTGCGATCTCGAGGACGGCGCGGAGCCGTCCGCGGCCGCGCACGTCGCGGGGCTCAACTGTGCGGGATTCGGTTCGAGCGTGTGCGTGACCGCGAGCTTCGGCTTCGCGGCCGCCGCGCATGCGCTGCGCGCGATCGCGGCGCAGGCCGCCGGCTGAGCGCGCGACACGCGGGCGCTCAGCCGGCGCGATGCCGCAGCGCGTGATGCGCGCCGCCGCATGCGATGCGGGGCTGTTACGCAGCCGGCCTTTGCGGCCCGGCCGGTCGTCCTCAGTTGAGCGCCATGCTCAGCTTGCGCCGCCACCCGGCGACGAGGTCCGGGCGGTCGCCGGCCAGCTCGAATACCGAGATCATCGTGCGGCGGCCGAGATCGTCGCCGTACGCGCGGTCGCGCGTGACGATTTCCAGCAACTGCTCCAGCGCCCCTTCATACGCACGCCGCGCGATCAGGCTCTGCGCGAGATCGAAGCGCGCGTCGAGATCGGCCGGGTTGGCCGCGATGCGTGCTTCGAGTGCGTCGGTCGGCGGCAGGTCGGCCGTGGCTTCGAGGGCGTCGAAACGAGTCTTGATCGCCTGGTAGCGCGGGTCGCCGCCTTGCACGGTCTGCGGCGACAGGCGTTCCGTCTCGGCGCGCGCGGCGTCGACCTGGTTGCTCGCGAGCAGCAGTTCGATCAGGTCGAGGCGTGCGTCGTCGAAGCCGGGATTCAGCGCGAGCGCCGCCTCGAGGTGCGTGAGCGCGTCGTCGTGGCGCTCTTCGGCCATCGCGTATTGCGCGGCGCGCCGTTCGGCTTCCTCGGGGGCCGGCAGCAGCCGGTCGAGAAAGGCGCGCAGCTGGCCTTCGGGCAGCACGCCGACGAACTGGTCGACCGGGCGCCCGTCGGCGAACGCGATCACGTGCGGGATGCTGCGGGTCTGGAAGTGCGCGGCGAGTTCCTGGTTCTCGTCGACGTTGACCTTCACGAGCTTCCAGCGGCCTTCGTAGTCGCCTTCGAGTTTTTCCAGCAGCGGGCCGAGCGTCTTGCACGGGCCGCACCACGGCGCCCAGAAGTCGACCAGCACGGGGACGTCCAGCGACGCCTCGATGACGTCTTTCTCGAATGTGGCAAGCGTGGTGTCCATGTCGTTCTCTTTCGTTCGAATGTCGTCAGGATGGGGGCGGAGCGCCCCTTTTTCAACGCGGCTTCGACTCGGGCAGCGGAATCCACTCGGTTTCGCCCGGCACCTTGCCCATTTCCTGGCGCGTCCATGCTTCTTTCGCGCGTTCGATCGCTTCGCGGCTGCTGGCGACGAAGTTCCATTCGATGAAGCGTTCGCCGTCGATCTTGTCGCCGCCGAGCAGCATCGCGCGCGCGCCGCTGCCGCTCGTCAGCGTGACTGCGGCACCGGGCGCGAGCACGGCCATCTGCTCGGCGGGCACCGGCGTGCCGTCGATCGCGAGCTCGCCGTCGACCACGTAGACCGCGCGCTCCTCGTGCGACGCGTCGAGTTCGAGGCGGCCGCCGGCCGCGAATTCGGCTGCGACATACAGCGTGCGCGAGAACGTCGTGACCGGCGAGCGCAGCCCGAACGCATCGCCGGCGATCACCGTCAGCGACACGCCGTCCTCGTTGCGCTTCGGCAGCGTGTCGGCCGGATGGTGCTCGAACGACGGCTCGGTCGTCTCGTGCGCGCGCGGCAGTGCGACCCAGGTCTGGATCCCGTGCACGGTGTGGCCGTTTTCGCGCTGTGCGTCGGGCGTGCGTTCGGAGTGGACGATCCCGCGGCCGGCCGTCATCCAGTTCACGTCGCCCGGCACGATCTCCTGCAGCGATCCGAGGCTGTCGCGGTGCAGGATCGCGCCGTCGAACAGGTAGGTGACGGTGGCGAGACCGATGTGCGGGTGCGGGCGCACGTCGAGCCCCGTGCCGGGCGGCAGCGTGGCGGGCCCCATGTGATCGAAGAAGATGAACGGGCCGACGAGGCGGGCGGCGAGTGCGGGCAGCGTGCGGCGCACCTGCAGGTTGCCGATGTCGCGCACGTGCGGCTTCAGCAGGGCTTTGATCGGGGCGGTCATGGCGGATCCTGTGGGGCGGCGGGGGAGATGCCGGTCATTGTACTGGCCGTCCGCCGCCGATTCCATTCGCGCCCGCGCGGGTATCGGGCCGGGCGCCGAAACCCGGTAGACTGACCGGCTTCCCGGGAAAACGCCGGGCCGCCCCGGTATTTTTTGCCCCGCAGGCAGTCCCTTTTGGGGATCGCCTCCTCGGGCGCCTGGCGCGAAGCGACAGGGCTCGAGAGCACCTTGCACAACGATTCGACAATCGAGGAGACGCCGATGATGGCCCCGAAGGACTTGCTGCTTGCGCTGGTCGTGATCCTCGCGTGGGGCGTGAACTTCGTCGTGATCAAGGTCGGCCTGCACGGCATGCCGCCGATGCTGCTCGGCGCGCTGCGCTTCACGCTCGCGGCCGTGCCCGCCGTGTTCTTCGTGCGCCGGCCGCAGATTCCGTGGCGCCTGCTGGTGCTGTACGGCGCGACGATCCAGCTCGGCCAGTTCGTGTTCCTGTTCACCGGCATGTACGTCGGCATGCCGGCCGGCCTCGCGTCGCTCGTGCTGCAGTCGCAGGCGTTCTTCACGCTCGTGTTCGCGATGCTGTTCCTCGGCGAGCGGCTGCGCATGCAGAACCTGCTCGGGCTCGCGATCGCCGCGGGCGGGCTCGTCGTGATCGCGGCGCAGGGCGGCCGCGCAATGACGCTCGCGGGCTTCCTGCTGACGATCTGTTCGGCCGCGATGTGGGCGTTCGGCAACATCGTCACGAAGAAGGTCGGGAAAGCGAACCTCGTGTCGCTCGTCGTGTGGGCGAGCCTCGTGCCGCCCGTGCCGTTCTTCCTGCTGTCGCTGTGGTTCGAAGGGCCGCAGCGGATCGCGACCGCGCTCGCCGGGCTGAACGGGGCGTCGATCTTCGCGGTCGTCTATCTCGCGTTCGTCGCGACGCTGCTCGGCTACGGGCTCTGGAGCCGCCTGCTGTCGCGCTATCCGGCCGCGCAGGTCGCGCAGTTCTCGCTGCTGGTGCCGATCGTCGGCCTGGCTTCGTCGGCGCTGCTGCTCGACGAGCATCTGACGCGCGCGCAGCTGATCGGCACGGCGCTCGTGATGGGCGGCCTCGCGGTGAACGTGTTCGGCGGGAAAGTGATGCGCCGCTTCGCGGCATCGTGACGCGCCGGCACGCACTGCGTGCCGGCGGCGGGGCGGGGTGGCCGAGTATGGCTGGACACGGCCGTCGGGCCGTCAGGCCATCCGGCTCTTCGCGAGCGGCGGATTCGCGGCGAAATAACGCTTGATGCCGCGGAAGATCGCGTCGGCCATCTGGTCGCGATAGCTGTCGTCGTTCAGCCGGCTCTCCTCTTCCGGGTTGCTGATGAACGCGGTCTCGACGAGGATCGACGGAATGTCGGGGGCCTTCAGCACCGCGAACCCGGCCTGTTCGACCGAGCCCTTGTGCAGCTTGTTGATGCCGCCGACTTCCTTCAGCACGTAGTTGCCGTAGCGCAGCGAGTCGCGGATCTGCGCGGTCGTCGACATGTCGAACAGCGCGCGGTTCACGGCCGCATCCGCCGTCTTGATGTTGATGCCGCCGATCAGGTCGGACGAATTTTCCTTGTTCGCCATCCAGCGCGCCGCGGCGCTCGTCGCGCCGTGATCGGACAATGCGAACACCGACGAGCCGCGCGCGGACGGCGTCGTGAACGCGTCCGCATGGATCGACACGAAGAGATCCGCGCCCACGCGGCGCGCCTTCTGCACGCGCACGTTCAGCGGCACGAAGAAGTCGGCGTCGCGCGTCATCATCGCGCGCATGTTCGGCGCGGCGTCGATCTTCGCGCGCAGCTTCTTCGCGATGTCGAGCGCGATGTGCTTCTCGTACGTGCCGCCGCCGCCGATCGCGCCCGGATCCTCGCCGCCGTGGCCCGGATCGATCGCCACCGTCAGCAGGCGCACGGTGCCGCCCTTGCCGGATTTCGGTGCGGTGAACTTGTAGGTGTCGCCGTCGTCGTCGCTGTCGTCGCGGCGCGCGATGACCGGCGGCGGCTTGACGGCCGGCTTCGCGGGCGTCGAAGGCGTGCCGGCGGCGGGCGGCGTGTGCGGCGTGGCCGGCGTGTTCTGCGCGAAGCGCTGGAAGAACGCATCGCTGTTGTCGCCCGCGGCGGGCGGCGGGGTGCCCGGGCCGGCCAGCGTGGACGGCGGCTGCATCTGCTGCGCGCGCGCGGAGTCGTTGAGCGCCTGTTCCTTGCGTTCCGTCTGCGCGATCAGGTCGGACAGCGGATCGGGCGCGACGGCCGGATACAGGTCGAACACGAGCCGGTACTTGTACGCACCGACCGGCGGCAGCGTGAACACCTGCGGCTTCACCGAACCTTTCAGGTCGAACACCATCCGCACGACGTGCGGCTGATACTGGCCGACGCGCACCGACTGGATCTGCGGATCGTTCGGCGCGATCTTCGACACGAGATCGCGCAGCGCCTGGTCGAGATCGAGGCCGCTCAGGTCGACGACGAGGCGGTCGGGACCCTGCAGCAGCTGTTGGGTATTCTGCAGCGGCTGGTCGGATTCGATCGTGACGCGCGTGTAATCGCGTGCGGGCCACACGCGCACGCCGAGCACCGACGACGCGTGCGCGAGCCGCGGCGCGACGAGACCGAGCACCAGCGTCGACGCGCCCGCGCGCAGGATCTGGCGACGCCGCCAGTTGTGCGTCGCGGTGGCCGCCGATTCGATCGAGCGGAACGGTTTGATCAACATCTTTCGAGACATGCCTTTCCTGAAGCGCTGTACGCCCGGACGGTGAGGACGCGGCCGTCGCCATCCACGTCGAGCGAGAAAACCAGATCGGGTACGCCGAGCAGCGTGCCCGCCTGTTGTGGCCATTCGACGAGGCAGATCGCGCTGGAATTGAAATATTCGCGAAAGCCTGCGTCGGACCATTCGGCCGGATCGTTGAAACGATACAGATCGAAGTGATAGACCTCGAGTTCCCCATCCTCGCGTTCGAGTGCGTACGGCTCGACGAGCGTGTAGGTCGGGCTGCGCACGCGCCCCGTGTGGCCGAGGCCGCGCAGGATGGCGCGCACGAGGGACGTCTTGCCCGCGCCGAGGTCGCCGACCAGCTGGATCTGCAGCCCGTCGAACGCATGCGCGCGGGCGAGTTCGGTGCGCGCCGCGTCGAGCGCGTGCGCGAAGCGGGTGCCGAAGGCCTCGGTCGCCGCTTCGTCGGCGAGCGCGATCACGCGCTCCGCGAGCAGGGCGGGCAGCATGGCGTCGTGAGGCGGTTGGCTGGGCGTGGCTGGCATTCTCGTAAAATAGTGCGATGAACCGATTACCGGAACTCGCCGCATCCGACAGGCCTTCGACTCGTGCCGAAGGCGCGGCACCGTGCGCGCTCGACGATGCGGCGTTGACTGCGCTCGCCGCGCGCATCAGGGCGTGGGGGCGCGAATTGGGTTTCGGGGCGATCGGCATCAGCGATACCGATCTCTCGGATGCCGAAGCAGGCCTCGCCGCCTGGCTGGAAGCCGGATACCACGGCGAAATGGATTATATGGCGAAACATGGGATGAAACGCGCGCGCCCGGCCGAACTTGTGGCCGGTACGCGACGCGTGATCTCCGCGCGGCTCGCCTATCTGCCGGCTCAAACACTCGTTGACGATGCGCCCGGCGCACTCGTGCCGCACGACTGGCGCGCGCGCGAACGGGCCCGGCTCGACGATCCGCAGGCGGCCGTCGTATCGATCTATGCGCGCGGCCGCGACTATCACAAGGTGCTGCGCAACCGGCTGCAGACGCTCGCCGAGCGCATCGAGCGTGAGATCGGCGCGTTCGGCTACCGCGTGTTCACCGATTCGGCACCCGTGCTCGAGGTCGAGCTTGCGCAGAAGGCCGGCGTCGGCTGGCGCGGCAAGCACACGCTGCTGCTGCAGCGCGATGCGGGTTCGCTGTTCTTCCTCGGCGAGATCTACGTCGACGTTCCGCTGCCGACCGACGCGCACACGTCGCCCGACACCGCACCCGAGACGCCCGGTGCCCACTGCGGCAGTTGCACGCGCTGCATCGACGCATGCCCGACCGGCGCGATCGTCGAGCCGTACCGCGTCGACGCGCGCCGCTGCATCTCGTACCTGACGATCGAACTGAAAGGCAGCATCCCCGAGCCGCTGCGGCCGATGATCGGCAATCGCGTGTACGGCTGCGACGATTGCCAGCTCGTATGCCCATGGAACAAGTTCGCGCAGGCCGCGCCCGTCGCCGATTTCGACGTGCGGCACGGCCTCGACCGCGCGTCGCTCGTCGAGCTGTTCGCGTGGGATGCGGACACGTTCGATACGCGGATGCAGGGCAGTGCGATCCGGCGCATCGGCTACGAAAGCTGGCTGCGCAATCTCGCGGTCGGCCTCGGCAACGCGCTGCGCGCGGGTGAGGACCGGCTCGCGCCGCAGGCGCGCGAGGCGATCGTCGACGCGTTGCGCGCGCGGGCCGACGATCCGTCGCCGGTCGTGCGCGAGCATGTCGAATGGGCACTGCGTGCCGCGTGAAGGCGGCGTAAAGTGTCGTCGGCGCGCGGTGCTGCCGCGCGCATCCATCGGTCAGGAGAGGGCCATGTTCAATGCAGTCATCGACGCACCGTTCGGCAAGGTCGGCATCCGCACGGATGCCGCGGTGGTGCGCGAGATCGTCTATCTGCCCGAATCGGTGAAGCCGGTCGATCCGGATACGCCGCTCGCGAAGCGCGCGGTCAAGCAGATCGAACGTTACTTCGCGCGCGCGTCGGCGCGCTTCGACCTGCCGCTCGCCGAGGTCGGCAGCGCGTTCCAGCACCGCGTGTGGGACGTGATCAGCGATATCCCGCCCGGCACGGTGCTGACCTACGGCCAGGTCGCGAAGCGGATCGGCAGCGCGCCGCGCGCGGTCGGCCAGGCGTGCGGCGCGAACTACTTCCCGCTCGTGATCCCGTGCCATCGCGTCGTCGCGGCGGGCGGCCTCGGCGGTTTCGCGAACCACGACGACAACGGGTATTACCAGAAAGTGAAGCGCTGGCTGCTGGCGCACGAGGGCGTGCCGTACTGATGAGTGAATCGCTGATTTCCCCCGAAGCCGACGGCGATGCCGCCGCGGCATCCCCCGCGCTGCTCGCGAGCCGCGCATCGATCGACGTGTTTTGCGATGCGCTGTGGCTCGAGCACGGGCTCGCACGCAACACGCTCGATGCTTACCGGCGCGATCTGGTGCTGTTTTCCCAATGGCTGGCCGCGACCCACGACACGTCGCTCGATTCGGTCGACGAAGCGATGGTGACGGGCTACATCGCCGCGCGCAGCGACGGCAAGGCGACGTCGTCGAACCGGCGGTTGTCCGTGTTCCGGCGCTATTACGGCTGGGCCGTGCGCGAGCATCGCGCGAGCGCCGACCCGACGCTGCGGATCTCGTCCGCGAAACAGGCGGCCCGGTTCCCGTCGACGTTGTCGGAGGCGCAGGTCGAGGCGCTGCTCGGCGCGCCCGATATCGGCACGCCGCTCGGCCTGCGCGATCGCACGATGCTCGAGCTGATGTATGCGAGCGGATTGCGCGTGAGCGAACTCGTGACGCTGAAGACTGTCGAGGTCGGGCTCAACGAGGGCGTCGTGCGGGTGATGGGCAAGGGCTCGAAGGAGCGGCTCGTGCCGTTCGGCGAAGTCGCGCACGGGTGGATCGAGCGCTATCTGCGCGATGCGCGGCCGGCGCTGCTCGGCGCGCGCGCGGCCGACGCGCTGTTCGTGACCGCACGCGGCGACGGGATGACGCGCCAGCAGTTCTGGAACATCATCAAGCGTCACGCGCTGCACGCGGACGTGCGCGCCCACCTGTCGCCGCACACGCTGCGGCACGCGTTCGCGACGCACCTGCTGAACCACGGCGCCGACCTGCGCGTCGTGCAACTGCTGCTCGGTCACAGCGACATCTCGACCACGCAGATCTATACCCACGTCGCGCGCGAGCGGTTGAAGACGCTGCACGCGCAACACCATCCGCGCGGTTAGCGCACGTTTCGCTGCGCAGGCTCCGGTGCGCGCACCGGCCTGCCTGCGTCAGACCAGCTCGCGCAGCTTGTGCTTCAGCACCTTGCCCGTCGATGCGGCCGGCAGCGCGTCGAGGACGCGGATATGCGCGGGGCGCTTGTAAGGCGCGAGCCGCTCCGCACACCATGCGTGCAGCGCCGCTTCGTCGGCGGTCGCGCCGGGCACCCGTTCGACGAACGCGAGCACTTCCTCGTTGCCTTCGATCGCACGGCCGATGACGGCCGCCTGTACGACGTCAGGGTGCGCGTTCAGCACCTGCTCGACTTCGACCGGATAGACGTTGAAGCCCGAACGGATGATCAGTTCCTTGCTGCGACCCGCGATCGTCACAGCGCCGTCCGCTTCCTGCCGTGCGAGATCGCCGGTGCTCAGCCAGCCGTCCGGCGACACGGCCGCGCGGGTGGCGTCCGCGTTGCGGTAGTAGCCGAGCATCACGTTCGGCCCGCGTACGCGAATCTCGCCGACTTCACCGGGCGCCACGTCGGTGCCGTCCGGTGCGACGATCCGCATCTCCACACCGGGAATCGGCACGCCGACCGAGCTGTCGGTGCGCGGCGCGTCGAGCGGTGTCTGCGTGATCGTCGGGCTGCTTTCGGTCATTCCGTAGCCGTTGTGCAGCGGCACGCCGTACAGGCGTTCGACGCGTGCCTTCAGGTTCGTGTCGAGCGGCGAGCCGCCCGAATAGGCGAAGCGCAGGCGCGGTGCGTGCCATGCGTGGCCGTGCGTGTGCAAGTGTTCGAGCAGCTTCGCGTGCATCGCGGGCACGCCCTGGAAGATCGTGACGCCTTCGTCGGCGAGCGCGACGCGCACGGCTTCCGGCGAGAAGCGCGGCGCAAGCCGCAGCGTCGCGCCCGCGTACAGGCTGCCGAGGCAGACCGACGCGAGCCCGTACACGTGCGACACGGGCAGCACCGTGTAGACTACGTCGTCGGGCGACACGCGGCGCAGCGCGCTCGACGTCGCCGCGATGAACAGCAGGTTGCGATGCGACAGCATCACGCCTTTCGGCGTGCCGGTCGTGCCGGTCGTGTAGATCAGTGCCGCGCATTGCGCGGCGCCGTCGGCGGCAACCGGCTCGCCCGGCGCGCTGGCGTCGACGCGATACGACCATGCGCCGATGTCGACCGGCAGTGCGCCGGCAGGTGTCGCGCCGTGCCGCGCGGCATGCGTGCGCGCGTCGGGCGATACGTCGGTGGTGAACGCGATCAGCTTCGGGCGCGCGTGCGCGGCGATCGCGTCGAGTTCGCCGGCCGACAATCGCGCGTTCGACACGAGCGCCCACGCGTCGAGGCGGGCGACCGCGAACAGCAGCACGATTTGCGCGACGCAGTTTTCGGCGACGATCATCACGCGGTCGCCGCCTTGCACGCCGAGGCCGGCGAGCAGCGCGGCCGCCGCATCGACGGCTTGCGACAGGTCGCCGTACGACAGCCGGCGTGCGTCCTCGATCAGCGCCGGATGCCCGGGTGCCTGCGCGGCCCGGCGTGCGGGCACGTCGGCGATGCGGCGGGGCAGCGCGGCGAGCAGTGCATCGACGTCGAGCGGCTCGGAAGAACGGAGGGGCGAGGACATGGCGTCTCCAGAAAAGGGGCGGGCGGCGGCCGACGAGGTTGGCGAACGATCGTGCCACGACGGCGCGTGCGCCACAATCGGCCATTCGGGCAATAGCGCTTCGCGATGTCCGCAATGATGATGGACGGAATCGCTGCGGCGACGCAGCAGGCCGCCCGGCGGAAAACGGGCCGTGAGTATACCGCCGGCGCGGGTGCGAGGGCTCAAGGGCTCAAGGGCGCGATTGCGCGCCAGCCGGTCGTTCACCATTAAAATGCCGCCATGAGCAAATCCAGACACGTGTCCGAAACCCCTGCCACCCAGCTGTTGCGCCGCCACGGCGTGGCGTTCGGCGAGCATCCGTACGACTACGTCGAGCACGGCGGCACCGGCGAATCGGCGCGCCAGCTCGGCGTCGACGAGCACAGCGTCGTGAAGACGCTCGTGATGGAAGACGAGCATGCGAAGCCGCTGATCGTGCTGATGCACGGCGACCGCACGGTATCGACGAAGAACCTCGCACGGCAGATCGGCGCGAAGCGCGTCGAACCGTGCAAGCCCGAGGTCGCGAACCGCCATTCGGGCTATCTCGTCGGCGGCACGTCGCCGTTCGGCACGCGCAAGACGATGCCCGTCTACGTCGAGGAGACGATCCTCGAACTGCCGACGATCTACCTGAACGGCGGCCGCCGCGGCTACCTCGTCAGTCTCGCGCCGGCCGTGCTCACGTCGCTGCTCGGCGCGCAGCCCGTACAGTGCGCCAGTGTCGACTGAGGGTTTCACCTTCGTGGCACGCCGCGCCCGTTCGGTAGAATGGGCGCCGTTTCGGCTTGCGGGCTTGCCGCGCAGCCGTCCCTTTACCGATACGTTGAAAGAAGAGTCCACCGCATGCAGATCCTGCTCGCCGCCCTCGTTGCCTACCTGATCGGTTCGGTGTCGTTCGCCGTCGTCGTCAGCGGCGCGATGGGCCTGGCCGACCCGCGTTCGTACGGGTCGAAGAATCCCGGCGCGACCAACGTGCTGCGCAGCGGCAACAAGAAGGCCGCAATCCTGACGCTCGTCGGCGATGCGTTCAAGGGCTGGATTGCCGTCTGGCTCGCCCGCCACTTCGGCCTGCCCGACGTCGCGGTCGCATGGGTCGCGATCGCCGTGTTCCTCGGTCACCTGTATCCGGTGTTCTTCCGCTTCCAGGGCGGCAAGGGCGTCGCGACCGCGGCTGGCGTGCTGCTCGCCGTGCACCCGGTGCTCGGGCTCGCGACCGCGCTCACCTGGCTGATCGTCGCGTTCTTCTTCCGCTATTCGTCGCTCGCGGCGCTGGTGGCGGCCGTGTTCGCGCCGGTGTTCGACGTGTTCCTGTTCGGCACGGGCCACAACCCGGTCGCATGGGCCGTGCTTGCGATGAGCGTGCTGCTCGTGTGGCGTCACCGCGCCAACATTTCGAAGTTGCTGGCGGGGCAGGAGAGCCGGATCGGTGACAAGAAGAAGGCGGCCGCGGACGGCGGCGCGCAGGACGGCGGCAAGGCCTGAGAAAGCGCGGCGCTTGCCGCACGCCGGGCGCGCCGCGTGTGCGGGGCCCGGCAGGATGACGTGACGGATCGTCGGGCGATCAGTCGCGGAAGTTGTTGAAGTCGAGCGGCGTGTCGGTCACGTCCTTGCGCAGCATCGCGATCGTGCTCTGCAGGTCGTCGCGCTTCGTGCCCGACACGCGCACCGCGTCGCCCTGGATGCTCGCCTGCACCTTGATCTTGCTGTCCTTCACGAGCCGCACGATCTTCTTCGCGAGATCGCCGGTCACGCCCTTCTTCACGGTGACGATCTGCTTGACCTTGTCGCCGCCGATCTTCTCGACCTTGCCGTAGTCGAGGAAGCGCACGTCGACGTTGCGCTTGGCCAGCTTGCCGATCAGCACGTCCTTGACCTGGCCGAGCTTGAAATCGTCATCGGCGAACAGCGTCAGCTCGCGCTCCTTCTGCTCGACGCGTGCGTCGGAGCCCTTGAAGTCGAAGCGCGTCGAAATTTCTTTGTTCGACTGCTCGATGGCGTTCTTCACTTCGATCATGTTCGCTTCGGAAACGACGTCGAACGATGGCATGGCATTCCTCCCTTGAGATGCGGATGCCCGGCTCGCGCGCGGGCACTCGCTATAATTGCGGACTGTTTGCCATTTTACCGATGCCCCTCCGTTTGCCCAAGGCCGGCCATGCGCCGCCCGGGCGGACGTGACCGCGAATGCCGATGCCTCCTGACGATTCCGCCCTGTCGCTGCTTCCCGACCATCCGCTCGCCGCGCACAACACGTTCGGCATTGCCGCGACCGCGCGCCTTGCCGCGCGCGTCACGCATGCGTCGCAATTCGAGGCGCTCCATCGCGACCCGCGCGTCGCGAACCTGCCGCGGCTCGTGCTCGGCGGCGGCAGCAACGTCGTGTTCACGCGCGATTTCGACGGTATCGTGCTGCTCGACGAAATCAAGGGCCGCCGCGTCGTGCGCGAGGACGACGATGCGTGGTACGTCGAGGCCGGCGGCGGCGAGAACTGGCACGCATTCGTCGCATGGACGCTCGAGCACGGGATGCCCGGCCTCGAGAACCTCGCGCTGATTCCGGGTACGGTCGGTGCCGCGCCGATCCAGAACATCGGCGCATACGGTCTCGAGATGAAGGTGTATTTCGACTCGCTGGTCGCGGTCGAGCTGGCGACCGGGCGCAGCGAGCGCTTCGACGCCGCGCGCTGCGCGTTCGGCTATCGCGACAGTTTCTTCAAGCGGGAAGGGGCTGGCCGGTTCGCGATCGTGTCGGTGACGTTCCGGCTGCCGAAGCAATGGGCGCCGCGGCTCGGCTACGCGGACGTCACGCGCGAACTCGACGCCCGTGGCATCGCACCCGATGCGGCCGCGCCGCGTGACGTGTTCGACGCCGTCGTCGCGATCCGCCGCGCGAAGCTGCCCGATCCGCTCGTCCTCGGCAACGCGGGCAGTTTCTTCAAGAATCCGGTGATCGATGCGGCGCAATTCGATGCGCTGCGCGCCCGCACGCCCGAGATCGTGTCGTATCCGCAGCCGGATGGCCAGGTCAAGCTCGCGGCCGGCTGGCTGATCGACCGCTGCGGCTGGAAGGGGCGCGTGCTGGGCGCGGCGGCCGTGCACGACCGCCAGGCGCTCGTGCTCGTCAATCGCGGCGGCGCGACGGGCGCCGACGTGCTCGCGCTGGCGCGGGCGATCCAGGCCGACGTGCGCGCGCATTTCGGCGTCGAGCTCGAGCCCGAACCCGTCTGCCTGTAAGCGGGGTTTCGCACCGCTTTTCGCGGGCCCCAACAAAAAGCGCAGCCCGCTGAACTGACCCCGCAAAGTTGGA